>CAZVZR010000049.1:14797-20775 GCA_964630825.1 uncultured Planctomycetales bacterium
TTTATACATTATTTAATTATTTGGAATGACTTTTTTAATGAATGTTTATATATTAACTGCCCTTATCGGCATGCAGATTTTTTTAGGCATAGCGACGGTCTTAACGCATAAGTACCCATTGATCACCAGTATTCATGTCGTTAACGGTGCTGCAACATTAAGTTTCGCATTTTTAGTCCTTTTACGTTCTTCCCCTAACTCATTTTCTGAGTTTAAGAGTGTCTTATGCAAAAAACAGTAACCGCGCGGGAATTATTCTCGGCTTATCTTGAAATGACAAAGCCGCGCATTGTCAGTTTAGTTTTAGTTACAACGCTTTTAGGTTACTACCTCGGCGGTAAAGGCATTATATCTTTTGAAACCCTTTTCTGTTTGCTGGTGGGAGCTGGGTTGGTTTGTGCGGGTTCCGGTGTTTTAAATAATTATGTGGAAAGGGATGTTGATTGTAAAATGTCCCGGACCAAATCACGCCCACTGCCCATCGGAACTGTATCACCGGCTAATGCACTGGGATTCGGGCTTTTGCTTGTGCTATTTGGAATAATAATTTTATACCTCAAAACCAATCTTTTAACTGCTTTTTTGAGTCTCTTAACAGCATTTTTATATGTCTTGGTCTACACTCCTCTTAAAAAATTGAGTTGGCTAAATACAACCATCGGTTCAATCCCGGGCGCGATTCCACCGTTAGGTGGATGGGTAGCCGCAACCGGGTCAATGGATTTTGGGGCGTGGGTATTGTTTGCCATTTTGTTTTTCTGGCAACATCCGCATTTTTATGCGATTGCCTGGATGTACCGCGAAGATTATAAATTAGGGGGATTTAAAATGTTACCGGTCTTAGATCCTGGTGGCCGAAAAACTTTCTTATCCATTCTATGGTTTTCAGCGATCCTGATTCCTGTATCGCTTCTGCCGACGATTATCGGGCTTTCTGGCCGGATTTACTTTGTCGGAGCGTTACTTTCAGGATTGTTTCTGTTGTGGTTGGGAATTGTCTTATCAAAGACAAAATCCCTGACGGATGCCCACCGATTATTAAAGGCAACCGTGGCCTATTTGCCTATTTTGCTTCTTTTAATTATTATGGATGTTAAATTCTAAGAATTTGAACCGCGATGAATCCTCAAAAACGTCCGTTTACCCTGCTTTTGATAACCTCTTTTTTATTGTTTATAACTTTCACGGTCTATTCGTTCAAGCAAGAAATGCAAAGGCCGCATTTGCCGTATTTAGGGCAAGTTAGTTCTTTTTCTTTGACAAATGAAAATGGGGAGGAGTTTGGGTTAAGCCAACTTCAAAATAAAGTTTGGATTGCTGACTTTTTCTTTACATCTTGCGGTGACACATGTCCAATATTATCAAAGAATATGGCGAGCCTTTCTCGGACATTTGAGAGAGTCCCAAAGCTAACGTTAGTTTCAATAAGTGTTAATCCTGAAACAGATTCGCCACAGACCCTTTCAAAATACGCAGAGAAGTTTAAAAAGGGAAAAGATAATTGGCATTTTCTTACCGGGACGCGTGAAAATATTACAAAATTAGTGGCAGGAAGTTTTAAATTAGGGGATCCTCACGAACCACTGTTTCACAGTACCAAGTTAGCGCTCGTAGATAAAAATGGGTTTATACGCGGGTATTATGAAGGAACTGAACAAGACGACGTAAATAAACTATTTAAAGACGCTAGTGCTTTAATAAAGGAAAAAATGTACCGTGGCCTCATACCTCCCAACAATTAATGCAATCCTTAACGGGACTGCGGCTATCTTGATTATTTGCGGCCGGCGAGCCATTAAACAAAATAATCGGCAAGCGCATAAGAAAATAATGCTTACCGCTCTTTGTGTGTCGGCAGCATTTCTTGTATGCTATGTAACAAACCATCTTATAACCGCCGGCCCAATCAGGTATCAGGGGCATGGATTTTGGCGCATTGTTTATTTTACAATTCTTTTAACACACACACCTTTGGCAGTCATCATTGTCCCCGCAAGTTTAACCGCCGTTTATTTTGCCCTGAAAGGCGATTTTAAAAGGCATACAGGGATTACAAAATGGTTGTACCCTGTGTGGTTGTATGTTTCCATCACGGGCGTTGTGATATATTTTATGTTGTTTATATTATAAAGGAGAGAATATGGCAAATTCAACAAACCAAAGGAAGTTGCTAACTAAAAATAAATACCAGGATGAATTAATTAAAACATTGTTTTCGCCATTTTTATTCATTGTTGGAGGCCTTTGGCTTGTGCCGATTGTGTTGATCTTGACAGAAGAGCCTGCTTTGAAAATTCTAAAATCAATTTCATTAAATGAGCTAACTGCCTTTTATCATTGGTCAGCTTTTTTGGTTGTCGCGTTAGCAGTTATTTTTGTTCTAGCGTTGATTTGGGTTTATGTTGCATCGAACAGGTGGGTGGGTGCATTTGAGAGAATCATCCGTGAGATGGATGGTGTTATAGCCGGAAAAAGCAAAAACCACATTTCGGCCCGGAAAAACGATGTCTTGGCGTTAGATTTGTTAAAACGAGTGAATGCCCTGATTGACGGCTACCAAAAACTCGATAAATAAATTTTTGTTTGGCTTACCGTTGGATAACAGCCCGCCTCAGAAATCTCCCCAGCCGTTTTTCTTTTTCCCAAAAAAAAGGGAATTGCCCTAAAAATAGCGAGAAAAAAAGCAGGTTAAACTGGTAAGTTGGGAAAACAAATAATATGTAAAATATTATTTTCAAAAAGAGTGGAGTCTGAGCGCCAATGCCTAATATATGGAAAATTGGCTTGCGTTCATGGACAATGACCATCCCTGCCAAACTAAAAACCAGCATTATAGCCCAAAAGTCCCAATTATTTTTAATTCCCCATTTTTGTTTTAGGTGAGACATCATATTTGCCATTTCATTCTCCTTTAAATGTATAGGTTAAAAAATAAATCCCGCACCCCAAGATAGCCAGGGCGATAAAGATCATTATAATGACCATTCGTTTGAATCCGTCTGCCCCGGTATCAAATTTCAATATTGTTTTCATTTTTTTAGCATAAACCTCGCGACAATCCAACCGATAAAGAATGTTATTAGGCCCGCTGACAAGAGGTGATAATTCATGGGCTTGGGAAAATTTCGTATGAACCCGATCAATATAATGGCTAAACCAGCGGCCTGAAAAGTTTTAGCAATATAATACATTTTATCGGTTAAGCAAAACTTCTTTGAACTCCTGACATTTCTAAAACAATACCCGTATTCTCTTTGAAACATTCATGCTGGATGATTTTTACTTTCACATAATGTAAAATCCCACCCAGAAAACACAGTGCGTATGCCCAGACAGGGAACCTGTAGGTATCAACGGCACCCACGAGGATAAACAAAATTATCATAATGAGCATGTTTAAAAGCAAGGGGGGATAAATACGCCGTTTAATTCCAAGCACACGTTTATAGTAGTTTTGATCCAATTTTTTATCAGCAGTGTATTCCTTTACACTGACGCCGATGCCGACAAAGAAGAAGATAACCAGCGTTTCCGTAAATAAGTAGACGATACTTGTTAAAATGATAAAAGTAACATGATTGGCCATGAATACGTTAAACCGTAAAAAGCTTTGGAAAAAGGCGGTAATCATGCAAATGAAAGTAACAAAACTCATTAAATAACATGTATTCATGAAAAACCACATTAAGGAATCCTCAATTAAATTTTAAAATTATATTTGTTTTGGTATTCCGTAGGGAGGATAAATGGCATCGGTAATTTCGATTTGATATTTAGTTTCAAATTCCGTGATTGGCAGCATATCAATCGCATCCCAGGTCAACTTTGTACATACACGCGCACAAATGTTACAGCCAATGCATTCATTGAATCGGATCTGCACAGGGGGGACGGGGGTGTTGTATTTATTTTCTGGAACTGTTTCAATGCAGCTTACCGGGCAAAATGGGACGCAGGCTTGGCAACCGGTACAATTATCCTCATCAACAACTGCTATAACTTTTGGCCTTTTTTTCTTTTCAGTCGACTTGGCAGGGAGTTCCGGGATATTTTTGTAAAATTCTTCCCCGGGACTCATTTGAAGTGTTGCCTCCGATTAAAATAACGTTATCCCAGCACTAAAATACCAATTACTTCTGGGGTTTATCCTTTGCTAACGGCTCTTTTTTTTCTGTTATGACTGGTAGTGACGGTGATTTTTCTTTGTTTAAAGCGATATAATCTTTCCACTGCTGAGGGACATCCTCTTCGGTATAAATAGCCTGAACAGGGCACTCGGGAATACACGCGCCACAATCAATACAAACTTCCGGGTCAATAACAAGCATTTCACCATCCTCGTGAAAGCAATCAACGGGACAAACTGTAACACAGTCGGTATAACGGCATTTTACACAGGGTTGGCAGACAACGTGAGTCATTTAGTTCCTCCTCTTGCAAAGTTTAATTTTTTCGTTATTGTTCGTAACTATATCAGATAATAAAATGTTTGTCAAAACACAAAATATGATTTTTACAGAGAAACCGTTTCGCGCTCAATGATTTCTGCAATCAGTTTTTCTTCGGGAAGTTTTAAGGGGTTATTACGCACTTTGATTAAATTAAGGAATTTATTTAAGAAGTAATCGACAAACGCTTTAAAACCGTGCAGTTTGCGCAAGAAGTCGCCAAATGTTCGGATTGAAATAAACATTTGCCAAATTTGTTTTGGGCGAAGGTAAAATTCTTTCAAGCCTTTATCGATATATTCATCGATTTCCTTGCTGGAAAGCTGCGGGTAACTTAACAATGTACGCTGTTCTTGCTGCGCATTTAACCATTCACGCCAGTCATTGGCCCGCAAGAAATTATTTTCTTTGGCCCAGCGGTATAATGATGTCCCAGGATATGTTGCGACACCGGTAATTTGAACAGTATCGAGCGGCAATGATTTTGCAAAGTCGATCGTTTTTTGCGCCGTTTCACGCGTTTCTCCGGGAGCACCGATCATAAAACAGCCGTGGACCGTAAAACCTTGTTTATGTGCTTCAAAGGCGTAGTCGCGGGCCATGGCCACATCAACACCACCTTTATTAACAGCTTTTAATCCATCATCATAACCGAATTCAAAGCCAGTCATCAACATGCGGCAGCCGGCTTTACGCATCAGAGGGAGCATCGCTAAGTTGGTATTGACTCTCATATTGCAGGACCAGGAAATTTTTTGATTGATACCACGCCTCATGATTTCATTGCATACGGCTTCGACATGCTGGTCATCAGCGGCAAAAGTATCTGTTTCAAACATGATTTCGCGTATTTGCGGGTGAATTTTTAAATCATTTTCCATCTCATCGACAACGCTTTTGGCGCTGCGATTACGTAGTTTGTATCCATACATGATTTGCGGGTCACGACAAAAAGTACAACCATTATTGCACCCGCGGCCGGTAATGAGTGTTAAAAATGGAAATTTCTTTCCGCCGTCAGGGTACCATTCGGGCTGAATCAATTGCCAAGCGGGAGAAGGGATTTCATCAACATTCATAATGGGTGGGCGTGCCGGATTATGACGAACTTTGCTTCCATCAAACCAGACCAACCCTAAGATTTTCTCAGGCGCCACTCCATCAGCTAAATCGCGCAACGTATAGTCATATTCTCCAGGCAAGATGTAATCGACGACACCGCGGCCAATGTTAAAAGTATTATCTGGTTCGGCGGAGGCATGCTGACCAACGAAAGCAACTTTGCAACCAACAAGTTTTTTTAGCGTTGCTGACTGTTCAATATCATTGTAAATGGAGGGAGTTGTTGCGTGAATAACGAGAAGCTCAGGTTTGAAATCTTCAACGATCGCATACGATTCTTCGGGAGTAAAATTGCGCGCCGCCGCTTCGACAAATATTGTTTCATGTCCACGGTTAAGGAGGACCTGAGCGGCTGTTAAAAGGTATTCGGGATGACGTTGGACACGACCACGGGATTTGGCAGCCCAC
>CAZVZR010000050.1:0-19999 GCA_964630825.1 uncultured Planctomycetales bacterium
TAAAATCCGCAAACGCTTCTTTGTACATTTGCTTATCCATATATGCCACCCCGCGGTCTTGGTACGGCAAATATTTCTGCGGCGAATGCGCGATGGTATACGTCCACAACGTTATACTGTCTCTCCATATTTTGCATTGAGTAAAAGTTTTAACAGACAAGCAAAGAAAAAATATTAGCAATCCCCCATAAAAGAAACTCCTCCAGGATTTTTTAACAATCCTCTCTCGCAGCCATTGCGCCGCCACACCAAACCCCAAACAAAACCCCACACTCGGTAAGTACATAAAACGGTCCGCTACCATATGCTCGTCGGCAACCTCGTCAAACCGCAGCAGGAAAAAAATAGATAAAAAATAATACAAGACAGCGAACATAAGCCATCGATTATTCCGGAAACGAATCACACCGGCGATAAATAGGATAAAAGCAAGAAAAGAAAACCCGTATGCCGAATTAAATAGCGATACCGGCTGTGGGAGTTCATAAAGCGGGACCAACACCAAAGGAAATAAAAACTTACGCAAATAAAAAACGAAACTCCACACCCAAATTGAAATGGCCTCAGGGCCATTATGCCCCGGCAGGCGCTCATAAAAGCTGTACGTCAACCATGCCACCGGTAAAATATAAAAAAAATACGGTATCTTTTCTAATACCGCGCTAGCCGTCGGCTTGCGTTGATACAGCCAGTCGCACAAAAATAAAATTAATGGCAGGCTTAAGGCCATCGGTTTAGCAAGTATGCTCAAAAGGCCGCAGAGAATCGATAAAAAATAAAATATAAATTTTCGGCTAATTAAGTAACGACAGTAACTGTTTAAAGCCAACATATAAAACAACGCATATAAAATATCCTTTCTCTCCGCCACCCAGGCCACCGATTCCACGCGCATCGGATGCAGACCGAATAATAACGCTGCTAAACCGCCGGCGAATACCGAGAGGCCGATTTGCCGGGCAAAAAGAAAAACCAAACCGACAACTCCCAGATGCAAAATAATATTGTCAAAATGATACATCACCGGGTCGTAACCAAACACGTGATACTCAAGGGCAAAAGAATAAATAGTTAAGGGAATATACGTCATCAAATCCGTACTGGTAAAAATATCTTTGATGTTGGAAAGTTCTAGCGAACGGACGTGGAGGTTAGACAAAAGCAAAGGCATTTCATCAAAATTAGTAAAATCGTTTTTTAAGGAAGGACTGAAGGCAAGGAAAATTAAAAAGAGAATTAAGAAAACAATTACAAACTTATCAAAATTCTTTATTGAGGGCATTATATAAAATCACCTGTGGTGAATTTCTTTATAAAAAACATGGTCTTTATACTCATAGGTCTTAGTACAATGCTTAACCCACCAGGGCTTGCCGTATCGGCGAATATTGGCAAAATGATCTGCTCCTTGAGTATAATTTGTATCTGCCGACTGCTCCCAGGCTTTTGCGGCCATCTTCAATATATATTTGGGTTGGCGCTTGATACTACTTGCTTGATACCCATGGAATCCTTTTATGCTTCCCCGACGTCGCAAGACTTCACCAACACAAATCATTCCTTTTAAGCCCTGATTGCCGGCCTCGCTAACGATGATGCGCACAGCGACATCATCCGGAATCTCTTCTCCATAAATCTTTGGCGTAGACGCCAAGATTACCAGAGACCCGAAAGCCAAACATAAACAAAGAATAGCAATCCGATTTTTTATCATTGATGACTCCGCTCAATGGAAACCGTATCAATTCTATTCCAAACAAAAACCCTCTGCAATTTATTTAATCACAGAGGGTTTAAGTTTAACCCCAAACAAATTTGTTAAGATTATCGTAACAAATTTTATCTGCTGGGATAATTCTGTAAAATGCCCATTTGCGGCGTATCTTGACCACTGGTCGGTTCACAGGAGAGCGAATAGGTTCCCCACCATGGGCCGCCCGCCCAATATGTTCCCCAAATGCCATTACTTTTTAAAGCTCCGAGGAAATTATTAAGAACCGTCAACCAGCGTGAATCATTATTCGGAACGCCGTTCTCCCCAACCCATCCTTTATAACTATGCTGGCTAAGCCATGAGGAAAAAGGCTGCAAACGATCAACACCAATCATCGGATAAGCCCCCTCCTGATCATAACTGCCTGTATAGGTGCCGCTGTTGTTATGATCGAAATATTGATGCGCCTCATAAACAAGGTGCCCGGCTGGGTCATTGATGTTAAGGTTGTTATTAAACGTCGTCCAACTGGCAGCGCTCGCCCAATTATCTCCCTCGACAAAAATAAAGTGAGCAGTATCCACGGTGCGGATGGCATTGACAGCCGCTTGAGCTGCCGTTGGCCAATAAGTCGAGTTGCCCATATCGTGTGGTTCGTTCATGATGTCGTAACCCAAAAGTGATACATGTCCCTTAAACTGTGTGGCGACTCTCGACCAGAAATCCGCAAAAGCGGAAACAGGAACAGCCGAAGAGCCAATAACATTCCCATGCGAAGGGAAGTCACTGAATGTCCCAGTCCCATATCGCCCATAATTATGGACATCAAGGATCACCGACAATCCTCTGGCGTCGGCTGCATTGAGAAAATTGGTCATATAACCAACCTGCGCTACATCTAAAGGTGCGTTAAGGCTTGGCTGCATTCTTTCCCAAACAAAAGGCATTCTTATTAATGTTAAACCTTTACTTTTATAATAATCCAACTCACTGGTGGTGGGATAAGTGTAATCCACTCCCATCGTCCCCGGATAATGTTGGCCAAATTCGGCGCTGGCTAGGTTAACACCAAATAAACTGCTCAAATTAGCCGTTGAAGGCGCCGAACACTGTGCGTTGGTGCCGCCATTACTGCCCAGACAGCTCCACGTCCACGGGCCACTGCCGCTCACCGCTGTCCCCGCCCCACTGCTGCACAAATTTGCCGTCGGCGTACTGCTGACTGCAACTCCGTTGGCGGCCCCGCAGGCACCATTAACACTGCCTGATCTGGGGTCGCTGGAAGCTGTCCATGTTCCGCTTACCCACACCCACCAGCCACCGGCAGAATTTTTTTGGTAAACTGCACCATTATAATAAAGTATCAAGACAACATTGCTTGTATACCCGGCTGGACTTCCATTCATCAAGACTGCACTTGAAGAAGATAACGTCCAGATATTACTGCGGCTGTCTACAATCTGCAACGCCGAAGGTATTGTCGTCCCATTAGCAGAAGCGCTCAGCGCCAAAGGAGCTGAACAGGACGCATTGCTCCCGCCATTACTGCCCTGACAACTCCACGTCCACGGGCCACTGCCGCTCACCGTTGTCCCCGTCCCCTTGCTGCACAAATTTGCCGTCGGCGTACTGCTGACTGCAACTCCATTAGCAGTCCCGCAAGTACCATTAACACTGCTTGCCCTGGGGTCGCTGGAAGCTGTCCATGTTCCGCCCACCCACGACCACCAGCCACCGGCAGAATTTTTTTGGTAAATTACACCATTATAATAAAGTATCAAGACAACATTACTTGTATACCCGGCTGGACTTCCATTCATCAAGACTGTACTTGAAGAAGATAGGGTCCAGACACTGCTGCGGCTATCAACAATCTGTGATGCCGAAGGTATCGTCGTCCCGCTGACAGAAACACTCTGCAAGAACGGTGCTGAACAAGATGCATTGCTCCCGCCATTACTGCCCTGACAACTCCACGTCCACGGACCGCTACCGCTCACCGTTGTCCCCGCCCCACTGCTGCACAAATTTGCCGTCGGTTTACTGCTGACCGCAACCCCATTGGCGGTTCCACATACACCATTAACACTTAACCGAGGGTCACTGGCAGTTCCCCATGTTCCGCCCACCCACGACCACCAGCCACCTAAATTATTTTTTTGATAAATAATACCATTATAATAAAGCAACAAAACAACGTTACTCGAATACCCGGCCGGACTCCCATTCATCAGTACTGTACTTGAAGAAGATAGGGTCCAGATATTGCTCTGACTATCGATTATCTGTGATGCCGAAGGTATCGTCGTCCCGCTGACAGAAGCGCTCAGCGCCCTTGCAGTGCCGGGGTTTATACTGATCATTAATAACATCGCGATGGTTAAAATTAATTTGTTTTTCCAAAAAAACAGCTGATTTGTTCTCATTGCTTGTATCCTTTTTAATAATGTTCGATAATATTAAATTTCATCTATATTTAGGCCTTTTGCATAGAATTTCAAAAAGCCATCAGCACTAGTTCCGCATCCCAAAACTAGAGTCAAAATGTGTTAACGAAGGTCGGTGGAAAAATAGTTTATAACGAGGTTGTGAAGATTAGCCGAACCGGGGAACACAAAAAACTTTTATTAAAAAATCTCCTTTAAAAGATAATTAAACCCTTTTATCAAGTCATTATGGGTAAAGATTACAAACTGGCGGAGGTGTTCCTACCTATTGAATAATTTAATGCTGCGGTTTGGAAGATCGGCGCTTCATATTAGAAGAGTGTTAAACTACAGATACTAAGGGAGGTTACTATGACGAAGATGTTAAACTGAAAAAACCCGGAGTAAACACTGACCTAAAATAATGCACTTCTTCTTTCTTTACCTCTTTAATGAACAATGTGCAAACCTACTCAAAGGATAACACAGTTAATATAAAAGTCAAATAAAAGGCAAATATTTTTCATGAATCCCACCCCTGTTTTCTTAGGAAAACAGGCGGGGGAACCGGAAGCAATAGCCCCAACCGGATTTGAACCGGTGTTTTCTGCCTGAGAAGCAGACGTCCTGGACCAGGCTAGACGATGGGGCCTATAAATAAGTTGTGATAAATAATAACATATCTTCTCGCGTGGTCAACAAATATCAAAGCTTGCCCCGACTCGTAAGCTATGGTTTCTCTATCTTCCGGCAAACAAATATGAGGGTGGATAAAAATTCTCTATACTTATGCTTCCCTCTTTTGTTAATAAAATGTTATAATTTAAATGTAACGTACACTTTAACCAACACTTATGCCCACAAAAATCGGAATCGGTTTTAGCTCTGATGTTAGCCTGGAACGCGCTGTTAAAGACGCGGCCTTTCAGGCAAAAACAAATTTAAACACAGACCGTGTCGACTTGGCTTTTATTCTTAGCACCGTCCATTACCATCTCTCTCCCGGGCTACCCATCATTCAACGCATACTCAACCCGAAAAGAATGGTTGGTTCTTCCACCGCCGGAATCATTCTTACCGATAAAATTCACACCAAAGGCATTGCCATTTTATGCGTTTATTCTGATGAAATACAATTTGGCCTCGGATCGGTCAGCCACATTACTAACGAAAACGCCGATGAATCCGGGAGAATCTTGGCCCACAGCTGTATAACAGACTTTGGAAAACACGCACGCCATACCTTTTTATTTTTTAGCGATGCCCACCTGGAAAATAGTTCTCCTTTGTTAAAGGGAATTCAGGAAATATTTGGCAATGTTTTCCCCATTATCGGCGCGGGCAGCTCCGACGATTTTCACTTTGCCGATACTTTCCAGGTTTATCAGGATAAAGTTTTGCAACAGGCCGCCACCGGATTAATGCTGGGAGGTATTATGTCGGTCGGGGTCGGGTCCCGGCATGGCTGGCGCCCTTTGGGGAAACCCCGCGTCATTGATGATTCCGAAGGGAATATTATTAAATCTATTGATGGTAAAAAAGCCTCGTACCTCTACGAAGAATATTTTGGCAGCGAAGCCGAGGAGCTTCATGCCAGAAAACTTGGGACAATGGCCATTTTATACCCCTTAGGCATCAACATCGAGGGCAGTAAAGAATATTTGCTCAAAAATGCTGTTGACATCACAAAGGATGGGAGTATTGTATGTCAGGGAGACGTCTCCGTCGGGTCAGAGGTCCATATCATGATCGGAAACAAGGATTCTTGCAAGCAAGCAGCTTTCGAAGCGGCCCAAGAAGCCCAAAATGACTTGCGCGGCAAAGCCCCAAAACTCATTTTAATTATCGAATCCATGGCGCGTCTAAAATTGTTAGGCCGTACGGCCATTGAGGAAGTCTTTAAAATTAAAGAAGTCTTTGGAGATGATGTCCCCATCTTCGGCATGTATTCTAACGGGGAAATTTCTCCTTTACAATTGGTTGAAAAGTTCAAACGCCCGCATATCCAAAATGAAAGTATTGTTATTCTGGCAATAGGGTAATTTCACTTATGTCCCTGGATATTCTATTTCCTATTTTAGTCACGACTTTTGTTTTATCCGGAGCTTTTGTATTTTTTATTATAGGGAAAAATGACCAGATCAATCAAATGCATCTTACCCTGGCTAAACTTAAGAAATCTTTTCAAGAGCTCGATGAACAGGCCAAACTCATTGTTAAAACGGACCTGGAACTCAACAAAGCCCAGGAACAGCTGGACAAACGTCTCCACAGCTTAAACGCTTTACAAAAAATTTCCCGCCTGATCAGCACCACTCTGGAAGAAGATGAAATATTCAGCCGCCTTCAGGAGGCTTTTCAATCCGAGGTAAGTTTTGAGAAGCACCTCATCCTTTTTTTTGACAACGAGCATCACCTCCATCACAGAGTCGCCGTCGGATTTTCAGAACCAGATATCCCACAAATGATTTCTTCTTTTGAAAAAAGCGAAAGCCTTATCCGCGCGCTTAAAGAAGGGAATATTTTATCGTCCCTCAATTCCCCCAAAATACAACGCGATGCGATCAACCGGTTATTCGACGTCGAACATTTTGTCATTTCTCCGATCCTTACCAAAAACGGCCTTTTGGGAATTATCTTTATCGGCAATCTTTCTAACGCGGAAGCAATCACCGAAGGCGATGAAGAACTAGTATCTATTTTAGGAAATCAAATCGGACAATCCCTGGAAAATGCCCGGCTGTTCGAAGAAGTTTATAAAACAAGTCAGAGCTTAGAAGTAAAAGTTTTCGACCGAACTAAACAGCTGGCCTCGGCGCTGGAAGAAGTTAAGAAAATAAGCAAAACCAAATCAGACTTTATTTCGGCGGTGTCGCATGAACTGCGCACCCCGTTAACGTCCATCAAAGGCTACGCCTCTTTATTAATGAGCGGAAAACTTGGGGATATTCCCGACGCGGTTAAACAACGCATGGAAAAAATCAACCTTCATTCAGACAGCCTGGTTAAACTCATTAATGACCTTTTGGACATTTCCCGTATTGAATCCGGCCGGGTAGAAATGAGCATCGGAAAATATTCCTTATCCAGCATTACCGATGCTGTTGCCGATCTTTTGACACCGCAAATGAAAGATAAAAATATTCAATGGAAAGTGGATTTGGATCAGCGCCTGCCGATGATCATGCTGGACCGAGGCCAGGTCGAACGTGTCTTCATTAACCTGGTCAACAATGCTATCAAATTTACTCCGCCTAAAGGGACGATCAGCGTTACTGCTGCACTCACACGCGAGGAGGCAACTGGGTTACCCAATATCGTAACAGTGGAAGTTGCTGACACCGGAATCGGAATAAAGGAAGAAGATATTGACAAGCTATTCAATGAGTTTTATAGAGTAGATAACGAAATTAATCAAAATGTTAAAGGGACCGGCCTCGGATTATCCCTGGCAAAAAAAATTGTCGAGGCCCACGGTGGCAAAATGTGGGTAAAAAGCAAAGTCAATGGGGGGACAACTTTTTCTTTCACCCTTCCCTTAACCCAAGATAAACAACCGGCTGCTCCAGTGGCATAATAAATGCGAAAAGAAAAAATACTAACAGTTGACGATGATCCGGACATCCTGGATGTCTTACATCTGACATTGTCTGAACAGTATGATGTTATTCAAGCCCCCAACGGCCAGGAAGGGTTAAAAATTGTACAACAGAAAATTCCCGATCTTATTGTCTGCGATTATATGATGCCGGTGATGAACGGCCGGGAATTTGCCAAGTCCCTTAAAAAAGATATTCTGCTGAGGCATATTCCCGTCATCATGCTCACCGGAAAAGGCGAAGTCAAAGACCGCATCGATGGAATTGAAGCCGGGGTCGACGATTATATGGTCAAGCCTTTTGCCCCTGATGAACTTTTAGCCCGCATCAAAATGATTTTGCGCCGGACGGTGCGCAGCCTCGATGCTAACCCCTTAACACACCTGCCCGGGAATACTTCCATTATGGAAGAACTCCAAACTCAAATAAGCGCCAAAAAAAAATTTGCCGTTGGATATGCGGATTTGGATAAATTCAAAGTTTACAATGACAAATACGGATTTGAGAAAGGCGATGAAGTGCTCCGTGAGCTGGCGCGTATCATTATTAAAAATGTCCGGGAAAAAGCCGGGAACGAAGCTTTTATAGGGCACATCGGCGGCGACGATTTTGTCTTTGTCTGTGATGATGCCATTGTTGACAGCGTTTGCGAAGGAATCATTAAAGATTTCGACAGCAAAGTTCCTGCTCTTTATAACAAGGAAGATATTGAAAGAGGTTTTGTTGTTGGGCGAAACCGGCAAGGGCAGGAAGAGAAGTTTGGCCTCTTAGCCGTTTCCATAGGTATTGTCAGTAACCGCAACCATAACATCACCCACCTCGCGCAAATAGGCGAAATCGGCGCAGAACTAAAGAAATACGCTAAAAGTTTTGAGAAGAGTAATTACGTTCGCGATAAAAGGCAGGAAGGCTAACCCAAATTCAACAAGGCGCGACCCCGGCACAATCCTTGCAACAAGTATAATGCGCAGCTTCTGAGGGACTACAAATTCCATCACCGCAGGGAGAAGGATCCCCATACAAATTGCCGATAAATCGGTTATAAAAATAAGTATTGGTCGCTGGATAAATACGGGCGAGGTGGGTTCGGAAGGCCACCAAAACAATCGCCATCACCACACCGAATAACAGAAGATATTCGACGGCAGTTTGGCCACCGGAAGATTGTTTTGGAATTTTTAACATTGTTGTTATGTTGTTTACTTTATGTTGATTCCCGGGAGAGTTTATTCTGATCCTATTTCAAATATATCACACCGCTACTCTGATTTCAATTCCACCACCAGCAAACGCAACACTACTTCAGACTTTTTAAATACTTAACTGTCCCCGAAGGGTTCTCGGAAGAAAAGAAATAACTCGCTGTTGCCAAAATATTGACCCCCGCTTTGACCGCTTCCGGAGCGGTTTCCTTATTGACGCCGCCATCAATCGAAATATCTTTAGCAAAAACCTTGCGCAATTGCTCAATTTTAGAAAGCGCCACCGGCATAAATTTCTGTTTGGCAAAACCCGGGTTCACCGACATCATCAAAACCCCATCGAGATCGTTGAGCAACTCTTCAACGCATAAAGGCGTTCCAGGGTTGATAACTGCAAAAGCCTTCTTTCCTTTTGCTTTAATTCTTTTTATATCTACACGCATCTTCTCGGCATCTATACTGTCAACTTCTTTAGGGTATTGCCCGTATTGCCGGCAACCTTGCCTTCTCTCGCCGTAACACTCCACTTGAATGGAAACAATGTCCGCTCCCGCCGCAATAAAGCCATCAATGTAATCCGACGGGTGCTCAATCATCAAATGTGTTTCAATGGGAAGCTTTGTCTTAGGCCGGATGGCTTCAACGATTACCTGGCCAATCGTAATATTCGGCACAAAATGCCCGTCCATCACATCGACGTGCAAAAGATCCACGCCAGCGTCTTCACACTTTTTAATTTCATCGCCGAGCTTTGTAAAATCGGCACAGAGAATACTAGCGGCAACTTTGATGGGTAAAGGCATAATGTTTTCATGAATTCTGCTTCGCTGAATTGCTTTCGCGTTCAGCTTCGCAGAACAACAGACTTCGCTTTCTCATATCAAAACTTCTGACGAAGCCAGACGAAGTTCCCACATGAAAATTTGGGAACGAAGTCTGGTGCGCGGGAAGAGAATTGAACTCTTATGGGTTGCCCCACACGCCCCTCAAACGTGCGCGTCTACCAATTTCGCCACCCGCGCGATATAGAAATGTGATAAAATTCAAATTCACGCCGCAATTTCAGCATGTTGTTGTTCAGGTTTTGGCTCTTCGCCCAACAAAGAACCTTTCAGTGAATCAGAGGGTTCACGACGGAGTTTTTTTTTACTTTCGGCATTTTTTAACGCAGCCGCAATAAAGTCCTTAAACAAAGGATGGGCGCGGTCTGGCTTGGATTGAAATTCCGGATGAAATTGACAAGCCACAAACCAGGGATGATTTTTTAACTCGATTATTTCTACCAAATCTTGCTGCGTATTAAGGCCGGAAAAGATCATCCCGTTTTTTGTAAAAGTAGCCCTGTATTTATTATTAAATTCATAGCGATGGCGGTGCCGTTCGGAAACAGCGTCTTTCCCATAGGCCGCGTAACTTAAGGTATGTTTTAATATCCGGCAACCGTAGGAACCCAAGCGCATCGTTGCCCCCAAATCTTTGACGATTTTCTGCTCCTCCAACAGAGAAATAACTGGATTCTTTCCGGTTTTATCAAACTCCGTTGAATTAGCGCCTTTTAAATCACAGACATTACGCCCGAATTCAATACAAGCGACCTGCATCCCCAGGCACAAGCCAAGATAGGGGATTTTATTAGTGCGCGCATACTCGACGGCCCTGATTTTTCCTTCAATGCCGCGATCCCCAAATCCACCGGGAATTAAAATTCCTTCGGCTTCAGCAAGTTTTTTATCAATATTCCCTTTTTCTAAATCTTCCGAATCAATTTTGACAATATTAACCTTAGAATTATTCGCAATGCCGCCGTGCACTAATGCTTCATAAACAGATTTATACGCGTCCTGGAGAGAAATATATTTTCCAATGACATAAACCTTAATTTCTTTTTGCGGATGTTTTAAACGCTCGACAACGCGCTCCCGCCATTCTTTAAGGTCTTTGTCATCGCGTTTAATATTTAATTTTTTTAATATCAAATTATCCAAGCCTTCTTTCTTAAACGACAGCGGCACCTCATAAATATGCTTAACATCAACCGCATCGATAACCGCCTCGCGGTCAACATTGCAAAATAAAGCAATCTTATCCCGCTGGTCTTTCGTCATAGGTTTTTCCGTACGGCAAAGTAAAATGTCGGGGACAATCCCGATTTCCCTTAATCTTCCGACGCTGTGCTGAGTCGGCTTTGTCTTCTGCTCGCCGGCGGCCCTGATATACGGCAAAAGCGTCACGTGAATATTAACCGCGTACGATTCACCGAGCTCCCACCTTAACTGACGGATAGCTTCTAAAAACGGCAAACTTTCGATATCCCCCACCGTCCCGCCGATTTCCACTAATGTCACATCAACATCTTTCTCTTTGGAATGTTTAGTGATACACCGTTTAATTTCATCGGTGATGTGTGGAATGATTTGAACAGTTTTACCCAAATAATCTCCCCGGCGTTCTTTGGTAATGACATTGTAATAAATTTTTCCCGTCGTAATATTGCTGTCTTTACTAATATCGGCGTTACTGAAACGTTCATAGTGGCCTAAATCTAAATCCGTCTCAGCCCCATCACGAGTGACATAGACCTCGCCGTGCTGGTAAGGATTCATTGTCCCGGGGTCAACATTCAGATATGGATCACATTTAACCATGGCTGTCGTCAATCCGCGTGACTCCAAAAGTTTGCCGATGGAAGCAACGGCAATCCCTTTGCCCAAACTTGAAACAACACCGCCTGTAATAAAGATGAATTTTGACATAGTTTTTATCTACCCGTAGTTTCTAATAAATATTTACTTTTGTTTTGTGGTATCGAAACGGGGTATTTCCCCGAGAAACAAGCCGTACAAAAGCTTTTTGGATTATTCACGACCTTCAACATCCCTTCCAAGCTGATGTACTCTAAAGAATCAACTTCAATAAATTCTCCGATGGCCTTGACGGTTTTCTTTTTAAAGGCGATCAGCTCTTCTCTGTCCGGAAAATCAATCCCGTAAAAACAGGGAGACTTTATCGGCGGGCAGCTGATGCGCATATGAATCTCTTTAGCACCAGCCTTGCGTAATTCCGCCACACGGCTGCGTGAGGTGGTCCCGCGGACAATCGAATCCTCGACGACGACAATTTTTTTACCTTTCAGAACACTGCGGATAGGATTTAATTTCATCTTCACACGCAAATCGCGCAAAAGCTGTGTCGGTTGGATAAATGTCCGGCCGATATAATGGTTACGGATAATGCCAACTTCGAACGGCAAGCCCAATTCTTTAGCATACCCCAAGGCCGCATAATTGCCGGAATCAGGAATCGACATAACAAAATCCGCGTCTTTAACTGGATATTCACGGGCCAGCTGGGCACCCAAACGTTTGCGGACTTGATAAACATTATCGTCAAAAATTATACTGTCGGGCCGCGCAAAATAAATATTTTCAAAAATGCAATGCGCCCGGCGCGCTTTCTGGGCATTGGGCAAATGAACGGATTCTATTTTTGTCCCTTTGATAAAAATAATTTCCCCGGGATCAAGTTCCCGAATAAACTTAGCCCCCAGCAAATCAAGTGCACAGCTTTCGGATGCCAAAATATAACTATTATCTAATTTCCCCAAGCAGAGCGGACGGAAACCTTGGGGATCCCGGGCGCCGATGACCATGTCTTCCAAAAGAAAAACCAACGAATACGCACCCTCTAATTGGGACAACACCTTACTAAACCATTCTTTAACGTCGCCATTTTGCGCCTTAGCCAAAAGATGGATAATTATTTCGGAATCCATGGTGGTTTGAAAAATAGACCCTTCATTCTCTAATTTCCGATAAAGCGTTTCGGTATTCGTCAAATTGCCGTTGTGCGCCACGGCTAAAGATTTTCCTCTATGCCTGACGAGGAATGGCTGAATATTGCGGACATTACTTGACCCGGTTGTTGAATAACGGCAATGCCCGATGGCTGTGTCTCCTTTAAGCCGGGCCAAAGACAGTTCATCAAAAGCATCCGCCACTAGCCCAGGATTTTTAACCATATAAATCTCTTTCCCGTCAAAAGAAATTATTCCGGCGGCTTCCTCACCCCGATGCTGCAAAGCATATAACCCCGAATAAATAAGCTTCGCGGCTTCCGGGTGTTTAGAAACGCCTATGATACCGCACATACCACATCTCCTTTGATTTCATAATATTTTTGCAACGCCTGCACCGAAAATTGTTTCGCGATTCTCTCTTCAATCCCATTAACCGCCGCCCACGCGCCTTGCAGCGTTGTGATGCACGGAATATTGTGCAACACCGCGGCCGAACGGATATAGCGCATATCCGACTGGCTGCGCTGGTCGGAAGGCGTATTAACAATCAAATTGATTTTTCCTTTTTGAATGAGTGTCATCAAGTGGTTGCTGCCGCTTTGGCCTTGATTAAAATGCCCGACTTCTTCAACCTTCACACCGTTAGAGTGCAAAGCTTTTCCTGTTCCGGGCGTGGATACCAAATTAAAACCTAAATCTTTAAGCCGCTTGGCGATAAAAACAATGGCCCGCTTATCCTCATCTTTAACGCTTAGAAAAACACTCCCCTTCGTCGGCAACGCGGAATTGGCGCTGATTTGTGATTTGGCAAACGCCTCGCCAAAGGTTTGAGCAATGCCCATCACTTCACCGGTAGATTTCATCTCCGGGCCTAACACAATATCAACTCCGGAAAATCGTGAAAACGGCAAAACCGATTCTTTGACAGCGACATGTTTTAATTTTTTTAAATAATCGTAGGAAAGGTTGAACTCTTTTAATTTTCGCCCGGCCATAACCTGCGCGGCTATCTTAGCCCACGCCATGCCGGTCGCCTTACAAACAAAGGGAACTGTGCGGGATGCGCGCGGATTAACTTCCAAAACATAAATAATGTTGCCCTTGATCGCAAACTGAATATTCATGAGCCCCACGACTTGCAGCGCCTTGGCAATCTTACAGGCTGTCTCTTTAATTTCTTCGATAACAGATTCCGTTATCGTGTGCGGGGGAAGAACACATGCTGAATCTCCGGAATGCACGCCCGCGTATTCAATGTGCTCCATTATGCCAGCAACAAACGCATCTTGTCCATCAGAAATTGCATCAACATCGACCTCAATTGCGTCATCAATAAACTTATCGATTAAAATCGGATGCCCCTGAGAAACTTCCGCCGCCTCGTCGATAAAAGACAACAACGCCTTTTCATTATAAACAATCTTCATCGCCCGCCCGCCCAAAACGAATGACGGGCGCGCCAGTACAGGGTAACCAATTTTAGTCGCTATTTTGATCGCGTCTTTCGTTGACCGGGCCGAACCGTTAGCCGGCTGCATCAACCCTAATTTCTTAACCAATTTGGAAAATTTATCGCGATCCTCCGCCGTCTCAATAGATTTAACGCTCGTACCAATAATGGGGACGCCAGCTTTGTCCAGCCGTGCGGCCAAGTTAAGCGGTGTCTGCCCGCCGAACTGAACAATCACGCCGTCGGGCTTTTCCAAATCAACAATGTTCATCACATCTTCAAATGTCAATGGCTCAAAATATAAACGGTCAGAAATATCATAATCCGTCGAAACCGTCTCGGGATTGGAATTAACCATGATCGTCGTATATCCCATCTCTTTTAATGCGAAAGAGGCGTGAACACAGCAATAATCAAACTCTATTCCCTGGCCGATACGGTTCGGCCCGCCGCCCAAAATCATGATTTTCTTTTTATCTTTAGGCAAACTGGCCAATTGAAGCGCCACTTCATCTTCGGTCTCATACGTTGAATAAAAATACGGTGTGTAGGCCTCAAACTCGGCGGCACAGGTATCAACCAGCTTAAAAGTTGCTTTAATCCCTTTTGATTTTCTTAAATCACGGAACTTTACTTCTTCCATCCCCATAATCTTAGCCAATTGAGCGTCGGAATAACCATATTCTTTGGCTTTGCGAAGAAGTTTATCGGGGATATTTTTATTTTCTGTAAAAATTTTTACCAATTCATTTTCAAATGTAACTAATTGTGCCATGTGCGCTATAAACCAAATATCAATCTTAGTTATATCGGCAATCTTTTCCGGTGACCAGCCTTTTTGCAAAGCATACTTAATATAAAAAATGCGTGAGGCGTTCGGTTCTTTTAATCTTAGCTCAATTTTCTCTTCGGGAATTTCTTTGTAATCCTGCTTATTGTCAAATCCGATATGCCCGATCTCAAGCCCGCGCAATCCTTTTTGCAAAGCTTCTTTAAAAGTCCGGCCGATCGCCATTGTTTCACCGACGGATTTCATCTGCACACCCAAAATATCTTTGGCTTCGGGAAATTTCTCAAAAGTAAACCGGGGAATTTTCACCACACAGTAATCGATGGTTGGTTCAAATGAAGCTGGTGTTACTTTGGTGATATCATTTTGAATTTCATCTAATGAATATCCCACCGCTAATTTCGCGGCAATTTTGGCAATGGGAAATCCAGTCGCTTTGCTCGCCAATGCTGATGAACGTGAAACACGCGGATTCATTTCGATAACGACCATCCGTCCGGTTTGCGGATTAACCGCAAATTGGATATTCGATCCACCAGTCTCGACGCCAATTTCGCGAATCAAAGCCAGCGACGCATCACGCATATTTTGATATTCACGGTCGGTTAATGTTTGGATGGGCGCAACTGTAATACTATCACCGGTATGAATCCCCATTGGGTCCAGGTTCTCAATAGAACAAACAATAACGACATTATCTTTGTGGTCGCGCATTACTTCCAGCTCAAATTCTTTCCAGCCGTAAATCGATTCCTCGATTAAAATTTCACTGATAATACTGCTTTCCAATCCAATTGCCGCCGCCGTTTCGAGTTCTCCCATTGTATGCGCAAAGCCACCGCCGGTGCCACCCAACGTAAAACTTGAACGGATGATAACCGGAAAACCGATCATCTGGGCAACTTTTTTAGCTTCTTCCACATTATGCGCAAACGCGCTGCGCGGAACATCGAGCCCGACTTTTAACACCGCGTTTTTAAATTGCTCGCGGTCTTCGGCTTTCTTAATGACGCCATAATCCGCGCCAATCATTTTAACGTTATACTTTGCCAGTGTTCCGTCCTCATAAAGCTTGATCGCAACATTTAAGGCCGTCTGCCCGCCCAAAGTCGGCAAAATAGCGTCGGGACGTTCCTTTTCGATAATGTAGGCAAGAAATTCCGACGTGATCGGTTCAATATAAGTATGGTCAGCAAATTCGGGGTCGGTCATAATCGTTGCCGGGTTAGAATTAACCAGCACAATTTCAAATCCCTCTTCCCGCAAAGCCTTGCATGCCTGCGTGCCGGAATAATCAAATTCACACGCCTGGCCAATAACTATGGGCCCGGAGCCAACCAAAAGAATTTTTTTGATATCAGTGCGCTTTGGCATGTTTTTCCATCATCTCAATAAAATAATTGAATAAATATTGCGCGTCATGCGGCCCGGGAGCCGCTTCCGGATGATGCTGAAATGAAAGTATCGGCATTTTTTTATGGCGAATTCCCTCAAGCGTTTGGTCGTTAAGGTTAATATCGATCATTTCCACGTCATCTTTGCTTAGACTGCTGATGTCCACGCAAAAGCCGTGGTTTTGCGATGTAATTCCAATGCGATTGCCCAACAAATCTTTAACCGGATGATTGGCGCCGTGATGCCCGAACTTTAATTTAAATGTTTTTCCGCCTAATGCTAGGCCGGTCATTTGATGGCCTAAACAAATTCCGAAAACCGGCAACTTGCCAAAAGCCTTCTTTAATGTTTCAACAACATATTGAACCGCAGCCGGATCGCCCGGGCCATTCGATAAGAAAAGGCCGTCAGGATTAATTTTCATTATCTCTTCAAAGGAAGTACTCGCCGGAAAAACATGCACTTCACAGCCTAGCTTATTTAAGATGCGTAAAATATTGTATTTAATCCCGCAATCAATGGCCGCGACTTTAAATTTAACCTTTGTCCCGTCTTCCGGCCGCCAAACGTATTTCTCTTTGGCCGTAACTTCCTTGACCCAGTCGCTGCCTTCCATAGAAGGGATTTCTTTCATTTTTCTGGCCAAACTTTTAGGGTCAAGATCGTCTGTGGATAAAATGGCTTTCATCGCCCCTTTAAGCCGCAAATGACGAGTGAGCGCACGGGTATCAATGCCTTCGACCGCCATAATTTTATTTTCATTAAGATAATCAATCAGGCTTTGGGTGGAACGATAATTGGAATGATGCCGGCAAAATTCTTTAACAACAAAACCTTTAAGGTAAATTTTACCGGACTCCACATCTTCTTTGTTAACACCGTAATTACCAATCAAAGGGTAGGTCATGACAACGATTTGACCGGCATAGGAGGGGTCGGTGAGGATCTCTTGATAACCGGTCATCGCCGTGTTAAAGACGACTTCACCAGCACTCATCCCCAACGGAGACAGCGCCTCACCGTAAAAACAGGTGCCGTCCTCTAAATACAAAATTGCATCATGCATTAACTTTAATCAATCTTTTGTGGGATACTAAAGGTAGGACTAACTATTGACTGCTTTAGCCTGTTTCAATATAACATTTACTCTATTTTTGTCAACAGATTTATACGCGTCTTGCCGGCCAATAATTAGACATTTTCTAGACGGAGAACTGAAAAATCCTCCCATGGCCCAATATGCCTTAAAACATTCAGGTAACCGGAAGCTCATTTTTAAGCCTAAATGTAAAAAATTATTATTTTTGTGTATATTTCAATTTTACCGTATGCGATACTAATAATGGTTCGTTAAAAACCATCATTTAACCTTTAAGGAGGGGGAAAAATGAAAAAAATTCTATCAATGTTGCTTGTTGCGGCCATGGTGGCATGTTTAGCAGCTCCGGTTTATGCGGGGACTGCCGGAGAAAATCTTAAAGGGGGATTCAAAACCATTGGGATGTCTCCTATGCAAGTGAGTGACGGTGTTAAAGAAGGCTGGGATGCGGCCAAATTCAAACCGCTTGGCGCTGTTGGTGGCTTATTAAAAGGTGTTTTTTATATGGGAAAAGATATTGTGACCGGGGCTTGGGATGTGCTAACGTGCTGGACTGATAAAGTATAAAAATAAATTATAAAAACAGGCAGCCTCTTCATTGGGCTGCCTGTTTTCTTTTATAATAACATCTTTTTAATTTCCGCTTCAACCTCACTCAAATCCTTCTGCGTGTAACCCAAAGAAAGCCTTCGCCAAAGAATATCTTCCGCTTTGCAGGCCATTTCCGTTTCAATAGCATATTTTACCTGTGCTTTAATAACAGGCGAGGTCCCCGTTATCGGTTCTTTTAATCTTGTATCTTTCTTTACCAACCCCAGAACATCTTTATAACGGCTGCCGTAAATTCCCATTAAGGAGCTGACAACCGCTGGAGGCACATTAAACTCTTCGGCAACGCGGTCTGGATGTTCTTCAATTTTACCCCCGCCGTACAACGGATATCTCTGTTGAGTATCGATAAGTTTGGTTTTAATTAAACGTTTCACGCAATCTTCGGCAATCGAGCGGTACGTGGTGTACTTTCCGCCCATGACATAAAAAATTCCTGAATAGGATTCACGGATTACATGTTTACGGGATACGTGGGCCGGGCTACCCTCCTGGTAAACCAAAGGCCGCAAGCCAGCAAAAGTCGTAATAATGTTCTCGCGCTTAAAAGAATAAAGCGGTAACGCTTTGGCTGCTTCTTCCAAAAGATAGTCGACGTCGCCTTCGGTAACACTCACAGCGTCAGGGCTCCCGGTAAAATCCGTGTCCGTTGTGCCGATCAATGAATTCCCGAGCCAGGGGATAATAAAGAACACACGTTTGTCTTTTTTAGTGGAAAATAAAAGCGCGTGCGGGCAAATCTGCCCTTGATAAACCAGATGGACCCCTTTGGTCGTGCGTACTTTTTGTGGGGACTGTGATTTTTCTTTACCCATAAAAATATTGGTCCACGGGCCCACGCAACAAACGATTTTCTTCGATTTTATTTCAAAAGTTTTCCCGGTCAACCGGTCACGGGCAACGACGCCGCGGGCCTTGCCCAATTCTTTAATCAAGGACACTGCTTCGACGTAATTAGCCGCGTGTGCGCCGTGGTAATCCGCCTGTAAAACATTTTCCAGGCACAAGCGGGCGTCATCCATTTGCGCGTCGTAGTACATTACTCCGCCTAAAAGTTCCGGCGCATTTAAGCCGGGAATGAGCTGCAATATTTCACCAATCGAAAGAGAACGGTGCTTCTCGACCAAATATTTTCCACTTAAGAAATCGTAAAGGAAAACACCCAGACGCATCATCCACAAAGGCCGAGGGTCAGATTTTGTGACGGGAATTATAAACGCCAGTGGTTTGACCAGGTGGGGGGCGCTCTTGATTTGAATGCTTCGCTCTACCAACGCCTCTCTAACTAAATCAAACTCAAAATTTTCTAAATAACGCAGCCCGCCGTGAACAAGTTTCGTTGATTTGCTCGACGTGCCGGAGGCGAAATCGTCTTTTTCAATTAACGCCACTGAAAGGCCGTTTAACGAAGCCGTGTTGGCCACCGCGGCGCCGTTAATACCGCCGCCGATAATCAAAACATCGTAACTTCCTCGGGTAAATTTATTAAGATCGCGTTTCATTGTAGCCGCGCCTTACTAACCGCCTTTGCCCAACCGGTGTAGAGCTCGGCCGCTTTGCTACGGGACATCCGAGGAGTAAATATTTTATCGACTTTATTTAATTTCCGCAAATCGCCTTTCCCTTTCCATAACCCAACCGTAACCCCCGCCAAATACGCCGCCCCGCGCGCCGTCGATTCAATCACTTGGGGACGCATAATCTGGCAGCCTAAAATATCCGCCTGAAATTGCATTAAAAAATTATTACTGACCGCGCCGCCGTCGACTTTTAACTCTCGAATTTTGCGTTTTGATTCTTCCTGCACCAGTATAAAAACATCTTTGGTTTGGTAAGCAATCGATTCAAGAGCAGCGCGCGTGATGTGCGCCTTATTAGCGCCGCGCGTTAAGCCGGTAATAATTCCCCGCGCTTGCGCG
>CAZVZR010000051.1:0-19586 GCA_964630825.1 uncultured Planctomycetales bacterium
AGTAAAGACATAGTAAAAGATTTCAAAGTTTTAGAGGGTGTTGATCAAGTATCTTTTCGTTATATCTATTTTAAGGATGAAGGGGAAATAACAACGGCGGAAGCCACCGACGTTGTCCCCGCGAGCATAGAAGTAACTGTCAAGTTTTCTGATAACTTAGGGCAAAGAGTTTTACAGAAATATATTGATTTGCCCATCGGGATGTAGGAGAAGCTGTAAATGAAAAGATTGGCAAGAAAGAAAGGTTCAGTTTTAATCTTTAGCCTTTGGGCGCTGGCATTTTTAACAATTTTTGCTGTCCAAATCGGAATGAGGATCAGGCAAAGGGCAACACTTTTGGTAAGGTTGGAAGAGCGAAGCCAGTTGCGCTATGCCACGGCAGCAGGTATTAAAAAAGCTATTGCGGCTCTCAAGAGAGACTTAACCAATCATCGTCAAAATTTTACCGCCGCAAGTAAACAGTACCGTTATAACAACGTAGATATTTTCAAGAATATTGCTGTCGGTAACGCAACGGTAAATGTTTCATATATGGTTTATCCTGGTGGTTTAGAAGAGCCGCAACGATATTACGGCTTTGTCGATGAGGACGGAAAACTTAATATCAATACCGCTTCAAAACAAGAGTTAGTTACACTCATTTCCAGTGTGGGAAATGCAAGCGGTGAAGATGCCCTTGGGATGGCGCTGGCAATCCTCGGCTGGCGGCAAAGAGGCGAAACCGAACTGGAAGGCTTTTATAGCGATAATTTTTATGCCAACCGGCGTAACCCTTATCAACCCAAGAGTGCGCAATTCGAAGTTATTGATGAGCTTTCTTTAGTCAGAGGTTTTGATTCACCTACCATTGAGAAATTAAGGCCTTTTATTACTGTTTATGGCGATGGCCTGGTGAATATCAATACGGCCCCACGCAATGTCCTCATTGCTTTGGGTTTGAGCGATGTTGTTGCGGATAAAGTTCTTTTTGTCCGAAGAGGGCCAGACCAAATGGATGCAACGAGCGATGATTATGTATTTAGCAAGCCGCATGATATTGCCAGTGAAATGTTGCAATTCATTAAACTTCAAATCGATGAGATTAAAGAAATAGACAACTTAAATCAAGCCAATCTTATTAAGACAGAAGATTCTGCTTTCTATTCCATGCAGGCAAAGGCAAGCTTGGTGGGAAAAAAACAGGCTGCGGAGGCTTTTTGTGTATATAGTTTGCTTGATAATAAGATTGTATACTGGAGAGAAAAATTTGAATATTTAGTTGATAGTAGGTAAATCATTGCCTATAATATTTTTATCATACAAAGTACAAAGTAGGTATTCTTATCGGGGACCTTATTAAAGGTATAATAATAGTATATATAAAAGATTGAAATTTTAATTTATACGCATGTTCAATAAATCCAATGACTTTTTGTGTGTTTCGATCAATGATGATTTTCTAAAAATTGTTCATATTAAGGGCTCCGGCCCTTCCGCAAGAGTAACACAGGTCGCTGCCAAAGATGTCAAAGATGTCCCTCCCGAAGAATTACCCAAGATTATTCAACCCCTCCTGAAAGGGATTAATTTAAAGAAATCCAACATTGTTGGCGTTATTTCGCCGAGCATAACGACGACAAAAAATATTGAAATTCCTTCAACCAGTGAAGAAGAAATCAACTCGATTGTTAACTTGCAAGCTGGCCGCCACACACCCTATTCGCGCGATGAAATTCAAATTGGCTACATTAACATAGGTGTGTATAAAAACAATTACAGTAAAGTGTTTCTTGTTATTGCCAACCGCAATGTATTGAAAACGCAGTTGTCAGTATGGGAGAAAGTCGGCGTAAAAGTACAAAAATTGCTTTTTGCGCCTGAAAGCATTGCTTATTTTTATAATCGTGCACTTAACCTCGCTGCGGAAACCATTCCTGTGGGGATTATTGATATTGACCGCAATTCAACAGCTTTTGTTATTACATTAAAAGGAAAGGCTATCACAGCGCGGCATATCCCTATCGGCAAGACCCAATTGACAAGCGACAGCGCTACGGCAAGAGCTAAACTTTTGGATGAGTTGAACAAAACAATTGATTCCTATAAAAGCGATGATATTGAGCAAATTCCGGCGAAATACTTTATTACTACTGATGATGAACAAAGCCGTGAACTGCAAACTCTATTAAAAGAAAAACTCGGCTGGGATACACAGATAGTTTCTTATTTAGACCACATGAAGGCCGGCCAATCGGTATTGCAGCGGTTAGGGACGGACTACGTTGATAGCTCGTTCTTAGATGTCGTTGCCGCCACTACCTATGTCCATGATGCGCAAATAAACCTGCTTCCTGAGGAAGTTCAGCTGCAGAAATCCGTTGAGGATCAAAGCAAAGAGATTTCTAAATTAGCTATTTGTGCTGTTTTGATAATGTTTTTTGTTTTTGCGGGTTTCGGCGTAAAGTATTCTTTTAAGAAAAGTTACCTTGTCAAATTGACAAACCAATATAGCAAGACGCGCCAGGAAGTTACAGCGTTAGAGAATCTTTCATTAAAAAGAGAAATAGTTAAGAACTATTTGCAGGAAAGAATGGTAAGTCTGGATGTTCTCTATGATTTATATAAGAGCATCCCCAACGAAATGTATTTAACAAGTGTGACCATGGATGAAGAGGGGAGCATCAGTATTCAAGGTGTCTCAGACGTTGCTTCACTGGTGTTTAATTTGGGATCGGATTTAAAAGAGCTCGAGTTATTTAAAAGCGTGGATATAAAGTCAACGACAGCCAAGAAGGACAGGGGAAAAGATGTTTCCGCCTTTGAAATCTCGTTAAAACTTAAGTCCGCGGATACCGATGAGGAAAAGGCCAAAAGCGAAGAGAAGAAAGCCCCTGAAACAGCAACAAAGAAATAATTTTATATGCAAAAATTCCTAGCCCAACTAACAGACACTCCCAGAAAAAGAAAAATTTTGTATTTCGGTGTTATCCCGGTTTTGATATTAATGTCCGTTGACCGCCTTTTATTCGGGACAATCATCGATAAAGTTAATTCCCTTACCGCCGAAGTAGAAGAACAGAAAAATACCATTTCCAGGGACTTAGCCATCTTGGCGAAGAAAGATGATATTGTGAAAAAAAGTAATGCCTTTCGCCAGTTTTTTGTCAACGGCGTCCAGGATGACGATGTCATTAATGCGCAATTTTTAAGTACGGTTGAGAAACTGGCAACCCAATCCAAAGTTAATTTAATCAAAAGCAACCCGACGGAAAGCAAGAAAGAAAAATTCGATAGCCTATACAATGCTAATCTTGATTGTGAAGGCGAGCTCAACAACGTTATTACTTTTATGTATAATATTAATAGCAGCCCTGAATTGCTGAAAGTTGTCCGTTTTACCATTACCCCCAAGCGCGGTGGCGCCTCGGATAAAGAAGTTAATGCCTCAATGACGGTTTCAAAACTAATCGTTACCGCTGATAAGCCGATTTGAAACTGTTTTTCTTTCCTTTGTTATATAAAAATAATTAGGTTTCTATTATGAAGAATTTCTTCTTGTGTATAGCTCTTGTTTTCTTTTCAATGACAGCTTTTGGCGAAGAACCTAATCCGCTGCAAGTATTGTATGAAGAAGGTGTTAAGGCTTACGCTGCCAAAGATTATCAAAGGGCCCGCGAGCTTTTCGAGAAAACTGTTCAGATATATCCTAAACTCGCAGCTTCTTACAATTATTTGGGGCTTATCCATAAAGATTTGGGTGATAATATTGAAGTGGTAAAGGAAAATTTCCAAAAGGCTATTGAAGCTGACCCTCGCTTTGCCCCCGCTTATGATAATTTAGGGAAGACATATTATTCGATAGCTGATTATGCCAAAGCGGAAGAAAACTGTTTAAAATCACTTGAGTTAGATCCACAAGCAACCGGAACGAAATTGTCTTTGGCCTGGATATATCTTATCGGAAAGTCCGACCCACATCAGGCGATTTCCTATTTTAATAAAGCAATTAAAGAAAACGGCGAAATCCCTTACGCTTATTTTGGTTTGGGGATGGCCTATTTTATGACGGATGACCGTTCAAAAATTTTGGGGATAATTACAAAATTACGAAAAATGAATGAAGAAGATTTAGCTAAAGAATTGGAACACATGGTACGGGATAATCGTTATGTCCCTATCACAGCCCCGGGGATGCCGTTAAGAAGCGCTGTACAACAGCAGCCGGCAACGATTGTGAAGGATGTTCCGGTTCAAAGCACACCCACACCACCAGAAAAAAAGAAACCGGCCCGTCCCAAGAAGCCTGCCCCAGCACTCTCGCCAGAAAATAACGAAGCCCCACCCAGCGGAGCCGAACGCATCCGCCAATTGCAGAAAAAAGGCACTTCTTACTATTAATTCGTACAGGCACTTATGTTCGCTCAGTGAATTCGTTCCATGAGGGATGCCGTTATTTAGAAGCGGTCGTTTAAAAATTTATCCCAATTAATGCGGAAAACGTAGATATCGGTGTCTTGGGTTAATTCGCGTTCGTGCGAAAAAAGTTCCAGATAATTCATCCCTTTGCCTTCAAAATAGTAAAGTTGAATTAAGAGTGATTGAGCAAGCGACCTGTCGAGTAGGATGCATTTATATCCACTCCCATCTTTTGTTAACATGATTGAATACGATAGATTAGAATTCTGCAATCTTTTTTCATCAACGGTATTTCCATTAAGATAGAAAATGCTGTAAGGGATACCATGTCCATATTTGTCGGAATTGACATGAGTTTCATAAGTGGACAGATTGATACTAACATTTTCATCAAAGTAAAGGATACCCTCAGTTTGGGCTATGGGGGCCAGCGGGCCGCTAAAACGGGTTTGGCCTCCAGCTAACTTCCACATAAAATCAACATATTCCGGCGAGTTCCGCGGCGGTACTTGTTCCAGAAGATGGCGATCAGTATTAATTTTCTCAATCTCTGAGAAATTCCAATTACCGATAAAATCAAATTGAATATGGTCATCAACATTCTCTTTGTAAATTAAGAGATAAGACGGAGGCGGCCGGCGGTGCGTAAGGAGAATGATGTTATCAACCTTTTCCTGATCTCTGATGACGGCATTCAGGATCAGGCGGGCTTCGGATTCGTTACGTTTTGTTATTTCTTTGAGGATGTTAACGGTGCGCGGCAGGCTGAATCCGATTTCTTGCAAATAGTCGGCAGCATCATTAGCGCTGGTATTAAGCATTCGCAGGATGCCTAAGGCATCATTTTCATTCTTGGCTAAGAAAACATTCGACATCCAATAGGCCTGCGGAACATTGATGGTTGCTCCATCAAAGGTGACATGCCGCTTAGCCATCCCTTTGATAAAATGCCCCGGTGGCCACCAGGCATTAATAATACTGTCGGGGGGCGTTTCCCGGAAAATTTTCTGCATAGTTTTATCCCATGTTGTGTTATATATGCGGCTGAATAATATTGGCAACTGATCGTGTACATTCTTGATGGGGATCATAACGCACAAAAGCCCGAGTGCCGGGATTGAAATTGAGAGGAAACGTGAAGCGCGGGGAATATTTTTGAAAAGTAAAGGGATCCAATTATATAAGTACTGCAAGCCCAGTAAAAAGCACAAACTGGCAGGGACAAGAAGTAATAGTCCAAAACGCCGTGCCCCGGAAGCCAAAATAAAATTTATACCGAACAGGATGACTAAAATGATTTGAAGAGGGATATTGTCGTCTTTGTCCCTGCGCAGGGCTCTGATAATGACAAACACTGCACCGAGCAAAGCGACGATAAAAAATAATTTCCCCCCAATATCGTTGAGTGTTTCGCCAAATTTTGCTTTGTGCAGTTCGCCAACAGTTATATAAAGGTCTGGCCAGGGAGACAGTTGAGGCGATAAGAAATTCTTAAGCGCGTGCCATCCTTCTTGGAATAAAACAAAAAATTCCTTCCAGCCAAAGAGAAGGGAAATTCCAAGAAACCCCATAAGAATAAAGGTCAGAAAAAACCGAAGGGTCCAGGTGGTTTTTATTTTGTCTTTGATAGCAAAATGATTATAAAGACTGACGATAAAAGCTGAAATTATCAGAATTGTGAAAATGAACATCCAGCCTTGCCAAAAAAGCGCATACAATGACAAGGCTAATGCCACTGTCAGGCTTGATTTAAGAAGGGGCCATAAATTTTTTTCGGAACGTTTTAATCCGCAGAATACGCAGTATAATATTAAAAATAAAAAGAAAATACTGTAAGGGTCGTTGTCATACCAGCCGAAAGCACTGCGTTTGATAAGAATGGGCGCGAGTACAAAAAAGATAGACGCTGTGAATATTGTTATGGGGTGGCAATTAAGAAGCCGGCCGATTAAGAAAAATATAATGAGGGCGAGCCCTGTAATTATTAATGGGGTGAAGCTAACAGCGGTCATGAGCGATATTTGCCGATTAAATAAAGATATTAATTGATAAAGATAGTAACCAACATACGGATGTAAATTTAATGGTTCCCAATGCCCTTTGGGGGCAAGCATGAGTTCATTAAAATATTTGCTTCCTTTAATTTGTTCACTCATTTTACCTGTGTTAAGAATATTCTCCGTTAGGCCATAATACAAAAACGGATCAGATTCCAAAAGATATGTCTTAGCCGCGGGAGATCTTCCGCTTTTTTGCAGTTCTGTGGCTACTTTATTGATGCTTTCCCGGAGATGAGCTTTTTCCTTGTGGATTAATTCCGCAAGTAATTTTTTAGCAATTATTTCCTTCTCTTGAGCTGAGCGTTGGGGGTAGGCTAGCTCAACTTGTTGGGTTACCTGTGCTTTTAAGCGACTTAACACAAGCAAACTGGCCTGCGTGGATGTTTCGTCCGTTGAGAAATTTTTTAAAGGATAAAGCCTGACGTTAATGCCGACAGTAACGGCAATCAGCCATAAAAATGTATAAACGAGGAATTCTTTGTGCTTTTTTGATAGGGGCATTTAGCGAAACCGGTATGAATAATTAGAAAGATTATATAGTTATTTTGGGAGATTATTATAAAGTTTTTTGATTTTATTTGAAGGAATCGCGAGCGTTGCTTTATCCTGCGACTTATATTTAGCGACTATCATTCCAAGAAGGCGGCCTTGTTTGTCCAAGAGCGGCCCGCCACTGTCTCCTTTATAAAGGTTCATGTTGACTTGTATTAATTCGACGTGTTTATTGTTTTCATCTCCTGTTGTCCCTATGCGCGTGATGCGGCCCCCGGAAATAGTATGAGTTAATAATTTTGAATTCCCGACGTTAATCACCTCTTCTCCCAATTGTATTTGGTCGGAGTCAGCGATAGCAATAGCTTTTAGCGGGTAAGGAGGATCAATTTTCAGCAACGCCAAATCATCCTCGGGGACATAGCGGATAATTTTGGCACCAACAACTGTATTGTCATGCAGGACCACGGCAGTTTTCTTGGCAAAGGCAATAACATGGAGATTGGTGGCGATAATGCCATTGGCATCGATGATGACGCCGGCTCCAGTTTTTTCAAAATTTGCTGCCGGAGCTCTTTGGGCGACGTATAAATGCCTGGTTCGAGGATCAATGGCTGCGGAAGCCTTAGATGGGCCGATTTCAGTATTAACAGATTTTATTGTCACAAACGATTCTTTGGCATCAAGGACAGTTTGGATTAAAGATTCTTCTTGCGGCCAGGATGGGCCCTGGAACATCATTGAAAGAAAAAATAAAAGCGTCCAGCTTGCTAATGTTTTGGTCTTAGAAAATGAGGTTCTTGGGGATATTTTACTGTGTTTTGATTGACGCATTATTATCTTTGGCATATTATGATAATAGATTGATACTTCGACCCCACCAAAGGTGGGGCTCAGTATCAACCCTGAGCGTAGTCGAAGGGTTGATTTTTATATTATATGAGGAAAGCACAGAGAATAGAATAGAAAAGAATTCCTCTTGCAAATCGTTCCTGTTACATTTAATAAGAGAGAAGGAGGAAATGCATGACTAAAAATATTGGCCCTAATCAAAATCTTTCATTGTTTTTTATGCGTGCTTTTGTCGGCTGGACATTTTTCCGTGCTGGAACCGGTAAACTGTTCGGCTGGTCAAGTTTTGGTGGGTGGGCGGTTACGGATACTTTCTTTGCACAACTCGGATTCCCTTATCCAAAGTTGTGCCTTATTTTTGTTGGCCTCGTAGAAACCGTTTGCGGGATTTTATTGATTTTAGGTTTGCGAACGCGTCTAGCTTCTTTTCTGGTTGCCTGCGTCATGTTTGTTGCCATTATCACTGCACACCGTGATTCAGGTTTTGATTATCCTTTTACTTTATTTTTATCCTGCATAGTCCTTTTGGAATTGGGCGGTGGGCGTTTTAGCTTGCAGGGAAAAGGGCCCAAATAATAAAGTTTCGATTTTCTTTATTTAAGTAGAATTTTTTCTGTTAGAATATTTTTTATGAAACATTACATTCTTCTTATAACATCATTGGTATTCCTAGCTGGGTGCAAGGCGGTTGATACAATTAAGACCGACTATATGAAGTCCGACCAATGGAACGAACACACGATGCCTGATGCCATTGAAACTATTAAAAAAGATTACCTGGGGGCTGAAGAGACAAGCGAAGACCGTAAACGGGCAGACGAGATTAAACTTATCGCCAAGCAACAAATTGTGGCGTCAAACTATGCCGCTCAATATCAAATTTCTGCGGCAAGCATAGACCATGATCCCGGAATGCCCGATGCATTTTCTTATTATTTTGTTCATTTTCCATTGCTAGATGAGAGTAATAACCCTGAACATAAAACATACTTGGTTGTCATTAATCGTTATAACAACCAAGTAGAGTATTCCGGGGTTTTTATTCCGCCCGCCGGTGATGCATTTTACCGCTACAATGAGATCTTAAAGAACATCAAAGGTAAATAAGTATTATTATTAGTATGTATTTACTACGGCACAGCCATTTATGCCCATACTTATTTCTTGTATAAATTTTTACCGCAATGTAGAATGTTGAACATAAAATCAGCGCTTTTTATATTATAGAGGGAGGGAAATTATGCCACTAGTTAAAGTTGCTACAAAAAATGATATTCCGCCAGGAAAGGCCAAAGGCGTGGATGTTGCCGGAAAATTTATTGCTGTTTTTAATGTTAACGGACAGTTTTATGCCATTGATGATGCGTGCACGCATGCTGGAGGGTCTTTATGTGAAGGGTCTTTGGCGGGCGAAGTTGTGACCTGTCCATGGCATGGCGCTACTTTCAATATTACGACGGGAGAAGCTTTAAGTGCTCCCGCCTTCGATGCCGTAGGTTCTTATAAAGTTCAAGTCGAAGGCAATGACATTAAGATTGAGGTTTAATGAAGCTTACTAAACCTTTGATCGTTTTGGATTTGGAGACCACAGGTTTTTGGGTGGATAAAGACAAGATTATCGAAATAGCGATGATCAAATTTTATCCTGATGGCCGCAAGGAGATATTCCATAAAAAAGTCAACCCAGGAATCCCCATCCCACCGGTTGTCAGCCAATTAACGGGTATCAAAGACGCTGATGTCAAAAATGCCCCAGCTTTCTCAAACTTGGCTAATGAAACCGTAGAATTCCTCAAAGGCTGCGATCTTGCCGGTTTTAACATCGAGAAGTTTGATATTCCCATATTAACAAGAGAGTTAGAACAAGTCGGCTGTAAATTTAATTGGACCGGCCTTCAATTTTACGATGCACAAAAGATTTACCATCTCAATGAAAGGCGTGATTTGACGGCGGCGTACAAGTTTTTCTGCCAAAAGGACCTGCAAAATGCCCATTCGGCCCTGCAGGATGCCGAGGCGACGGCGGAAATATTAAGCGCTCAGGTAGAGAAATATTCCAAAGATGATGATAGTATCGAGAGCTTGCGTAAATTTGATTATGAAGCTAAGGATCAATTTTATGAAAAAAGCCGCCGGTTCCGCTGGTGGAACGGCAAGCTTTACATGATGTTTGGCAAATATGCCAAACAGTACAGTCTTCAGGAAATTGCCCGGAAAGATTCAGGATATTTAGAATGGGTTTTATCCGCCGATTTTAGCCCGGAAGTCAAAGAATTGGTTGCTGATGCGTTAAAGGGTATTTTCCCTACCCCGGAAAAAGCCAATAAAGTTGACCCAGCTGTTACTGAAGATCAAATTGAACTGTTTTAGAGGCAAGTGCACACTCCATGGAAATAGGGATTGTCGGGTTACCCAATGTCGGTAAATCAACATTATTTAATGCCTTAACCGGCGCCGGCGCTGCCGCAGAAAATTTTCCTTTTACGACGATCGAACCCAATGTGGGGATTGTTCCTTTAGCGGATAAACGGCTTGAGATTCTTGCCGAAAAAAATAAAAGTGTGAAAATCACCCCGTCCGGTATACGTTTTGTGGATATAGCCGGATTAGTTAAAGGGGCCAGTCAGGGGGAAGGGTTAGGGAACCAATTCCTTGGCAACATCCGTAGTGTTGATGCCATTTGCCATGTGGTTCGGTGTTTTCGCGACGATAATGTCATTAGTGTGACCGGCGATGTGAATCCGATCAACGCCATTGAGATCATTGATACCGAATTGTTATTGGCAGATTTACAGCAGGCACAAAAAGCTTTGGAGCGGGCACAAAAAAATGCTAAGTCTGGAGAAAAGAAAGCTAAAGAGAAACTTGCCGAGTTAGAGGGAATTGTTGCCGCCTTTAACGCAGGAAAATCAGCCCGTAGTCAAAAAATATCAAACGAAGTTCTTAGTGAGTACAAATTCTTAACCGCAAAGCCCATCCTATACGTCGCCAATATCGATGAAGCGACGGCGCCGCCGGAATTCATCGATCCGTTAACGGCACACGCCAAGAAAGAAAATTCAAAAGTGGTAACGCTCTGCGCTAAGATGGAGGCGGAGATTGTCCAACTTCCCAAAGAGGAACGGAAGGACTATTATCAATCCGCCGGTATCAGTGAGCCCGGGTTAGCGGTACTTTCGCAAGCAGGGAAAGAATTGTTGGAGTTAGTCTGCTTTTTTACATCAGGGCCAACGGAAACCAGGGCTTGGCTTGTTGAGAAAGAAACTCCTGCCGCCAAAGCTGCTGGAAAAATTCATACCGACATGGAGCGAGGTTTTATCCGCGCCGAAGTTTACAAATATGCCGATTTGATTCGGCTAGGCAGCTATCAAGCCATCCAAGGCCAGGGGCTCGTCGCCTTAGAAGGAAAAGAATATATAATCCAAGAAGGCGATATCGTCTATTTTCGGTTCAGTGTTTAAATCCGCAAAAGATCATCGATCCTCATTTCAAATGAAACAACACAAAAAGAATTTAGTATTTAGCCTCATTACGATTTTTTTATTTTTTGCCTTAGCAGAAGGGATAGCGCGCCTCTTTACGCAAACCGGATCGTATGACTATGTTGAACGAAAGATCATTGAGCAGGGATTACGGCAGAAGAAACAGCCGGGTGAATTCCGTATCCTTTTGTATGGCGAATCGACCATGCACGGAAGTCATTTGTATAAGAAATCAACCATTAGAGATTGGATTCAACTGTATTTACGAAATTTGCTTGGCGAAGAATTAGCCAATCGCGTGACGGTTGTCAATTTTGGCCGGGTTGGATACGATAGCCGATTTATTTCACAATCATTTATCGATACTGTTGGGTATAAACCTGATGTGGCTGTTTTTTACAGTGTTCATAATGATTTTGTTTTTCTCGAAAACCGGCAGGAAATTTTAGCGAAAGAAACATTTGGCAAGAAAATTGACAGTCTTTTTAGGGATCTTGTCAAGAAAAGTGCGTTCATGACTGTGTTACGCCGAATCAACATAAGCAGTAAGATTAAGAAACAAAAGGAAGACGAGGCCAGGGCAGCATTGCGCAGTATGAGCGAGTGGTATGACGAAACGAATCGAAAAACCCGTCCACCAAAATCGAATTTGCTTTATCCTGGTTCGCAGGAGTTTGAAACTCTCGAAAGAAAATGGCAAGGGAATATTGGCAGGATTGTTAACGTGGCTCGGGAAAACCATATCCCAGTCGTTTTTTTAAACGGTATTTCCCGCTTCAAAGATTTTCCTCCTTATGAATCCATTCATGCTGAAAGTTTATCGTCGGATAACTTGGTGGTTTGGCAGGCCTTGGTTGATCAGGCACAAATCAAATTTCGTGATGGGAACGCTGCGGATGCAGCTATTCTTTATCAAAAAGCAATTGAGATTGATCCGAGTTATGCCTTGGATTATTTCCGTTTGGCCGAATGTTTTGAGGCGTTGGGGGATTATGAGAAAGCAAAATTATATTACTCATTGGCCAACGATCAGGATTATTTTCCTACGCGTGCCCCGTCAGTCGTTAACAAGTTTTATGACCGCCTTGCGCAAGAAAACCTAAGTGGGGTTACAGTCCTCAATATAAAGAAAATATTTGAAGAAAATTCACCGCATGGGATGATAGACAAGCGATTGGTTGTCGATCAAATGCACCCCACCATCGAAGGCCAGGCGTTGATTGCGCTTCAGATTGTTAAATTTATTTATGAGAAGAACATGTTTGTCCCGAAAGAAAATTGGCATTGGGACAGGTTAAAGACAACAGAAGAGTTGAAAACATCCTTAGGGATTGATAAGGACTTTGAATACGAGAACAATATGTATTTAGCCAATTTTGTGGGAAGTTATCTTGATCAAGCCGTTGATTATTTAAAGAAGGCTTTGGCCATTAAGCCACATTCAATTAAGGCAAAAAGCCAATTGGCGTGGACTTATTGGCAGTTAGGGAATAAAGAAGAAGCCAGCCGCCTTTATCAAGAATTGAATCAGGAGGCTCCGCAGGAGGCTAAAAAGTTTTTCGGAAGGCACCCTGAAATCGCCCAGGGAAAATTAAATTAAACCTTGCTTTAACTTTAATATTATTATAAATACTATCTATGTGCTTTTGGGCCTGTAGCTCAGTTTGGGAGAGCGCCTGATCCGCAATCAGGAGGTCAGGGGTTCGATCCCCCTCAGGTCCATTCTTCTTCGAAGAAATAAACCCGATTCTGGGGCGAAGTAAATCACCAAGGTAAATTTTCCGGGTAAACATGTCCCCAAAAACACCTGCTAAAATTCTTGTTGTTGACGATGACCCCAGCACCATTCGTTTATTGGAAAAATGGTTAAGTGTTGCCGGTTACAATGTTGTTTCTGCCCTTAATGGAGAAACGGGTTTTCTTAAAGCAAAAGAAGAAAAACCGAACCTTATATTATTAGACGTCATGATTCCGGATTTGAGTGGAGCTGAGGTTGCCAGAAAATTAAGAAAGGATTCAGATACTCAACCCATCCCGGTTGTTTTTATCACCGTTACCATCAGCAAGAAGAACGACAAAATTGATAAACAAATCGAAATCGACGGCCAATTATACGAGGCCTTTGCCAAGCCGTTATATCAGCCAAAACTTTTAAGCGTGATTAAGAAGTTGATTAAGAAAGGGCAACAAGTAACGCATGCTAACTAAGGCGGAGCATTCTTTGTCGGGAATTAAAGAATATTTTAGCCGCAACGCTTCTGGTTACACCCAAAAAACACAGTCGGGTGTTTGGGATATTGTTAAAAAGAAGGAAAAAGAAGCCATCTGGAAGTTGCTCAAGCCTCAAGCTCACGATGCGATATTGGATGCCGGCTGCGGCGACGGGTATTATCTTTCCCAGTTGGAATCACTCGGCTGCGATGCCCAAGGGATTGATTTTTCTCCTCGTATGGTTGAAGAAGCGCAACGGAAGGGGTTAAACGTTATCGCGGCTAATTTAGAAGAGCCGTTAAATCTCGATAAGAAATTTGATAAGATATTATGCCCAGGGGTTTTTGAATTTTGCCAAGATGCCGGAAAGATTTTAATGAATTTAAAAGGGGCTTTGAAACCGGAAGGGAGTATCATTCTTCTCATCCCGGGGAATTCTTGGGGCGGATATGCATATAGAATGTACCATCGCTTTTTGGGATGCGGCGAGTACATCAAGCTTTATAGCTTAGAAAAGATAAAGGAGCTGGCCTTGGCTTGCGGTTTAAGAGTCAACGAAATGATTGTCGCCACACCTTTGTCGTTTGCTGTGAAATTAGTAAACCTTCCAACAGAAAAATCAAATCTTTGAATCCTAATTAATGTTACGCCTTATCATTAACGCCGATGATTTCGGCATGACAAAGGAAATTAACGAAGGCGTTAGACGCGCCCACCTTGAGGGAATACTTACGTCTGCGTCGCTTATGGCTAATGGTGCTGCCTTCGATCAGGCCGCCGCGATAAGCCTGGAGCTAAAATCTTTAGATGTTGGCGTTCATTTGGCGATGGCCGATGGAATTCCATTGCTTTCGCCTGAAAAAGTAAAAACCCTTTTAAATTCTCGCAACCATTTTCACTCTAATAATTTTGAGTTTGCCTGTCGGTATTACATCAAAAAGATCGATGTCAATGAAATCTACGCCGAATTCAGGGCGCAGATTGAGAAGGTGAAAACCGCCGGCATTTCAATAAGTCATATTGATGGCCACAAGCACATGCACATGTTTCCAAAGGTATTGGATGAAGTTATCCGTTTAGCCAAAGAATTTGACATTCCATTTATCCGCCTTCCGTATGAACGTTTTGACTGGAACCTGGTTTTCAAAAGCAAAAATCCCTGGCGAGTGGTTGAGCTTGCAGCGATTAATTCATTTTCTTTATGGGAGAAGGATAAGATTAAGCGGCGTCCACATCATTTCGCAGGATTTCTTTTGGGCGGACGTTTAAATAAAGTAAACCTTAAGGAAGTCATTATTCGATTGCCGAAGGAAGGCACTTGTGAGTTAATGTGCCATCCGGCGCTTAGCGATGAAGATGGATACGCTCGGGCTGATGAGTTGGCGGCTTTGTGCGATGCAGGAATCAAGCAGCTCATTGAGCAAAGAAATATTAAGCTTATTTCCTTTCAAGATTTGGTTCTCGAAAACGCAGGCGTTCAGGTAATTTAAACATGGACATCTCAATAGTTATCCCAGCTTTCAACGAAGAAAAGAAAATTGCCAAGGACATTTTGGCAGCGGAAGAGTTTTTGATGAAACAAAAGTTGTCAGGTGAGATTATCATTGTTGATGATGGCAGCAGTGATCAAACAACCAAGGTCGCTGAGGGAACCTTGGTTTCTCCCCGGGTTCAAAAGAGGGTCGTCCGTTATCAGGACAACCGTGGTAAAGGCTATGCGGTGCGTCGGGGAATAGGGGAAGCGATCGGCAATGTTATTATGTTTATTGATAGCGGACTATGCTTTAATTACACGCAAGTTGAAGAAGGTTACCTCATGATAAAAACCAGCGCTTGTGATATCGCTCATGGTTCGCGCTGGTTGCCGCAAAGCCGTGTGATCATTCACCAGCCGGGATTAAGGCGCCTTGCTTCGAAGATTTTCCGTTGGGTTGTTTTCTCTTCTTTGAGAATCCCTCCTCAACTTACTGACACACAATGCGGTTTAAAATTGTACAAGAATAAAGTCGCCAAGGAGATTTTTGCGCAGGCCGTGACTGACGGATATGCCTTCGACATCGAGGTGATGCTGCGCGCCATTAAACGTGGTTATGTGATTAAAGAATTCCCCGTTGAATGCCATCATGACCACGATTCCCGCCTGCCGACGATAAAGGCCTCTTGGCGTATTTTGGGGGAAGTGTTTTCCATTAAAAGGTTGGTTGCCAGAGAATGGTAGTGTCATTTCTTAAGAAATACTATTGGGAATGTTTGGTTGCCGCTATCGGCTTAGGTGTCGGCATTTATGCCTATTATCCTTCCATCGTGAATCATTATGTCGTTGCTGATGACTTGCGGATTACCAGTTATTGGGTCGAACAGTTCCGTGATCATGAATTATTTTCCAACGACCTTCTTACAGATTACGCTAAATTCCATGAACCATGGGGATTTTATATGCTTTATTATTTTGTCCCTTGGATCATGGATCCTATTTTATTCGGGAATATTCTGACGGTTATCCTTTTGGCTGTCTGCGCGGTGTATCTGTACAAACTTGGTAAAGAATTAAATGGGACTTTTGCCGGCTTAATCACCTCAGTCACTTTTTTAGTCACACCACTTTATGTCGGTCGTATGGCCGGGGGAATGCCACGTTCATTTGGGTATCCTTTGCTGATAATGTTTCTGTATTATTTTATTAAAAAGGAATATTTTCCAACAATTGTAATCCTTATCCTGCAATGTTTATATTACCCCATGATATTTCTAATAAGCATTATTACGTATGCTCTGGCCTTCTTGAAATTTGACTGGAAGAGTAAGAAATTTATTGACCTGTCGTCCGCTAAATTAAAATCATTTGTCATTGCTGTGGTAGCTTGCGGAATCCTTTTGGCGGCGAAGTATATTTTTGTCCAAAATCCCTATTTTGCGAAACCGGTGACGCTTAAAGAAATGATTAATCAGCCGGAATATTATACGGGTGTTGGCCGGTGGTACCTTCTTCCCATAGAACCCGTCATTGGCGTGGTTGAAGAAAATGTGGTTTACAGTAACAACATTTATACGGCGTTCATGCAGCAGGCGGCAAAGATTCATTGGGGGACGTTGCCATTTAAGGCGCGGGGAATTTTGTTTATTGCTTTGGTGTATTTGCTGATTGAGGTTATGCGTAAGAAAGTAAAATTTCCCAGAGAATTTGTCCTTATCATGATAAGCAGCATTTTTCTTTACGAATTGGCTGTTTATCTTTTACTTAAATTATATTGGCCGAGTAAATACCTCCGTTACTCGGCATCACTAATTGGACTATTGGTTTTTACAAGTGTTATCGCAGCGGTTATTAATTATTTAAGGCCCAAATGGCTTAAATTGCTGGTGCAGGCGGGGGTGCTTGCGTTGCTTTTATTTCATTTAAGTTTTGATTACGGAAAATATTTTATCAATGAAACCCAAAACCGGCCTTTATATGATTATCTAAGTACGTTACCCAAAAGCGCCTTAATTGCCGCTCATCCGGAGGTTGCTGACAATATTCCGCTTTTTTCCAAAAGGAAAGTTTTGGTTAGTTACGAGACCTCAAACCCTTTATACAAAAAATATTGGGATGAAATCAAAGAGAGGACTTACAATTTCTTCAATGCGTATTATTCCGATAATCCAGCCGTAGTTTACGTTTTTTTGGAAAAGTATAATATCGATTATTTGGTTGTCAAAAAGGAGCACTTTACCGAAGGGTATGTGAACACGGGGAATTTTTATTTTTATCCATTTAATGCTTTTGTAAAACATGTTACGCAGCAGAAGAAAGGTTTTGTTTTAAAGAATTTTCCGGACCAGTTGAAGCGTTTTGAGAATGACCAATTTTATGTTATCCAGCGGGATGATCTGCTGTATTTTCTTTCTTTGATTAATCAACATACATAGTGGTATTAAAGTTTTGAACCTTAGTGTTGACAATAATAAGGTATCTTTCCATAATAATTGAATTTATTAAGGCTAGGAAATTCTTGGCCTTTGACATAGATTAATAAAAAACTTTTAAAAAAGGAACTGGAATATGAAAAAGGTCTTAATAATGTTGTTGGGGCTAGCACTTGTTTCGTTTGGTAGCATCGTTAACGCAGCAAACAGCGTAATTGCCGATGGCAAAAAAGTTTCATTTGATTATAAACTGACGGTTGACGGTAAAGTGGTTGATACATCCGAAGGCAAAAAACCGTTAGAATATACTCAGGGAAAAGGGATGATTATTCCGGGTTTGGAAAAAGCGCTCGTTGGCCTTAAGGCCGGTGATGAAAAGTCGGTGACCGTATTAGCTGCTGAGGGTTATGGGCCAGTTGACCCTAAGGCTGTTGTTGAGGTTCCAAAGAAGAACTTCGGCGAAGGGTTTGACCCCAAAGTCGGCATGATGGTCCAGATGAAAAACCAAGATGGCCAGGAATTCGCTGGGCTTATTAAAGAAGTCAAAACGGACTCCGTTATGGTTGATTTTAATCATCCGTTGGCCGGCAAAGACTTGAGTTTTGCAATTAAAATTGTAAGCGTCGAATAAACGTAAAGTAATTTTAGTTGCGTAATGGTTTCACGCCGCTAGAATGAGAATATGGCCGACGCCATTATCCTTATATCCTGCCCCGATAACAGAGGCATTACCGCTTCGGTAACGAACTTTGTTTACCAGAATAACGGTAATATCATTCATGCCGACCAGCATATCGATGAACAAACCAATACGTTCTTTATGCGCATTGAATGGTCTCTGGAAGGTTTTAAGCTTAAGCGCGGCCAAATCGAAGGCGCATTCTCCGCAATAGCCAAGAAGTTTAGTATGAATTGGCAGCTTTATTTTACCGATGCGCCAATTCGCAGCGCTATTTTTGTCTCCAAACACCTGCATTGTTTATATGATTTGTTATACCGCTATCAGTCCGGCCAATTACCCTGTGAGGTAGCGTTGATTGTAAGCAATCACCCCGATGGCAAGAAGATCGCCCAAGATTTTGGTATCGACTATGTCGAAACACCGGTTAAATCCGGCAATAAAGCGGCTTTGGAAAGAGAGCAGGTTAAAATTCTAGAGAACAAGGGGATTGATTTTATTATTTTAGCGCGCTACCATCAGATTTTGTCCGCGCCTTTTGTGGCAAAGTTTGAGAACAGGATTATTAATATCCATCATTCATTTTTACCAGCATTCGCGGGGCGGGATCCTTATGCACAAGCGTATAAAAAGGGTGTGAAGATTATCGGCGCGACAAGCCATTATGTTACGGCAGAGTTAGACCAAGGGCCCATCATCGAGCAGGATACGGTGCGTGTCAGCCATCGCGACTCGTTAGAAGATTTGAAACGTAAAGGGGAAGACTTGGAGAAAATTGTCTTAAGCCGGGCTGTCCGTTGGCATTTGGAAAGAAAGATCCTTTGCTATAACAATAAAACGGTTATTTTTGATTAAATTAAAGGGTGTGCTATGTTTAAACTTTCTTTAACTTTATTGTCGCTTATTTTTATGTCGGGCTGTACGGTATTAACTATTGATTCTTCAAAGGTCGACTCCGGGAATGGTATTGACCGTGAAGAAGCAATGATTATTGCTCAAATGCGGATATCAAAAACGATGGAGGCACAATCCCATAAAGTAACAGAGCCAATGGTCCTTTCTGGTACGAATGCACAGGCATATCCTGATTATTGGTTTGTCATTTTCCCGCCCAAGTTTTTTTCCTTTCAATGGAGTACGCAGTATCTGGTTGTCATCGACAAAAAAACAGGTGAAATCCGCCACGCGAGTCCCTGGAACCCCAGGGAAAGAGATAATTTCGATTGGATCTTTAAAATATAAGTGTCGTGAACATCCCTTTACACTATTCTAAAAGTTTGGTATAAATATCCCCATTGTTTGGGTCATCCCGTATATTCGAAATAACATTAAGATTTACGGGATCACCGCAAAAATTTTCTTGTATCAAATTAAGGTAACTTTGGGCCATCCCGTTTATCTGAAATGACATTAAGGTTTACGGGATCACCTCAAAGTTTTTCTAGAATTAAATTACGGTAACTTTGGGCCATCCCGTTTATCTGAAATGACATTAAGGTTTACGGGATC
>CAZVZR010000052.1:0-18137 GCA_964630825.1 uncultured Planctomycetales bacterium
TGCCGATTAAAAGTTAAAGAATGGTCAACTCTGTAGAACAAAAACGAAATTTTCGGATCCTCATCGTCGATGACGAACCGCTTATCCGCCAATCGTTATTTGAAATATTGCGTATCCAAGGCTATCGCGTGGACATGGTGCCAAGCGGCGAAGAAGCCATGGAAGCTTTAAAGCGTTTTCAGGCCGATGTTATTGTCACCGACCTGAAGCTTCCTAAAATGGATGGAATTGAATTATTAAAAAGAGTCAGGAGAGACTACCAGAAGATCGAAGTTATTCTCATTACCGGCTATGGCTCTATTGAGTCGGCTGTTGAGGCAATGAAAATGGGTGCTTTTGATTACATCACTAAACCTATTAATGACAGCGAAATTCAGATGGTTATCAATAAGCTTTTGGAGAAAAAAGCTCTTATTAAAGAGAATGAAGAACTTAAAGAACTTGTTGCAAAGGGCCGGCGGAGTTTTTTTGGCGAGATAGTTGGGCAAAGCGAAAAAATGCAGTATGTTTACCGGATGGTTGAAGCCGTGGCTAACAGCAAAGCAACCATTCTTGTTTCAGGGGAAAGCGGTACGGGTAAAGGTTTAGTGGCCCGGGCAATTCATGATTCAGACCCACTGCGCAAAGATAAACCTTTTGTAGAAGTTAGTTGTGGTGCTTTAACAGAGACATTATTGGAAAGCGAACTCTTTGGTCATGCGAAAGGTGCTTTTACTGGAGCGATTAAAGATAAAGAAGGAAGGTTTGAATATGCCAACGGTGGAACCATATTCTTGGATGAAATTGACGCTTTTTCGCTAAATCTGCAGGTCAAATTACTGAAAGTTCTTCAGGATAACATATTTGAGCGTGTGGGAGATAATGTGACACGGAAAACCGATGCGAGGATCATTGTGGCTACCAATCAAGATTTAACCGAGCTTGTTAAGTCAGGAAAATTCCGTGAAGATTTATATTACCGTATCAATGTTATTTCGATTTTGATGCCGCCTTTGCGAGAGCGCCGTGATGATATCGATCTTTTAGTCGAACATTATATTAAAGAATACAATAAGATAAATAAAAAGAGTATTAAGGGCATTTCAGAAGAGGTTAAAAAAATTTTCCGTGAGTACCCATGGCCGGGCAACATCCGAGAGCTTCAAAACGCTATTGAAGGCGCAGTCATTATGACCCAAACGGACATTATCAATAAATTGGATGTGCCCAATATTGATAAATTTAAATCTATTGACGTGCCGCGTAATAGTGAAAAATTGCTTAAGAAAGCGGTTGAAGATCCGGAACGGGAACATATTATGGCGGTTTTAAATGAATGCGGATGGAATCGCAATAAAGCGGCCGCTATTTTGGGGGTTAATCGCACAACGCTTTACAACAAAATGAAGAAATACAACATCGTTGAACAAAGAGTTTAGTTTAGGGTTAAGGGGTTTAAGGCTTATGTCGCAAGAACAAAATAATTTAGCAACCGAAATTATCAATAAAGAAAAGTGGTGGGATATTTTATCGCGCTTTATTGAGGTTTTGCGGATTAATATTTTTATCCTTGATCCTCAGGGTCAGGTTATTTTGCCTCCTGAGGTTGCCAAGTATGGTGGGCGGTTGTTAACAGACGGTTCGCTTAAGTATGATTTGCCGCAAGGCACCCCGCAGTTTATTGAAAAATTTGATTCCCAGGGGCCTTTCAGGGAGTTTGCTGGCCGATATCAATTATTTAATTATGCTATTCCTGTGACTTTGCCTGACAGAAGGGTCATTGCTTACATGATTATGGGGCCGATTGTTTTCAATAAAACCTTAGACAGGGCTCAATATACGGAAATGGCTAGGGAAGCTGGCGTTAATCCGGAAGCCCTTATGGATGAAATTTGGGGTATTCGGGTGGTTTCCAATGTGATGATCAAGTCAATTTTAGACCTTTTAGCTGAAATTGTTGATGATAATGTCGAATTGGCTTTGCGGGAAAAACAGCAGCTTTCTCAGAATGAAAAAAAGCCGGAAAGTGACACTGCTCAAGAAATTCGCAAGGCATCCGATGAGATTTTTTCAACCGTGCAAACGGGGGAGCTTTTAGTAACTTTGCTCGATTTGGCCCTAAATCTAACTAAAGCCGAGTGTGGCTCGGTTATGGTCCTTGATGATGCTGAGAAGTACCTGACTATTAAAGCGGCAAGAGGAATGAATGAGGAGCGGGTGGAAAAAACTAAGGTTAAGCTGGGTGAAGGAATTGCCGGGTTGGCGGCCAAGGAAAACACGACTTTTATGATTCGCGGTCAGGAAGTTCCGGATAGCCGCTTGGCTAATTACGTGAAACGCCCTGAAATCACCAGTTCGTTTGTTATGCCGCTTGTTTCCAAAGAACATGTTTTTGGGGTCTTAAATCTGCACACCACCAGTAAGAATGGTGAAATCGAGAAGAACGTTGAGAACCTGAAATCTCTTTCCAAGTTATTATCTTCCGCATTTTAAAAGCCTTTAATTAATAAAATAAAAAATCCTGGACAGGCGTTAATTGTCTATTTATAATGAGCAATTGCTCAGATGAAATGTGGGTTTAATGTAAGCATTTGCTAATATGAAATAGCGGTTTAACTTTAAGGAGGCCAAGATGCAAAAAGGACGCCAGTGTAAAGTAAGGTATATCCAAAAAATGCCCATGATTGCCCAGTTTAGCCCGCGCGGTAAGGTTGGACGACCGGATGAAATTGAGCTTAGAGTTGACCAGTTTGAGGCCATTAAATTAGCTGATTTTCAAGGATTTGACCAGTCCGAAGGTGCCAAAGCCATGGGCCTTTCTAGACCGAGTTTTGGCCGTATTTTGAGGCAAGGACGCAGGGTCTTGGCGGATGCATTGGTCAATGGCAAGACCCTTAGAATACGCATTGGGAACGTTCAGGTGGGAGTTCGCCAGCATGATTTCCCCAATAAACGAACTGTTGAATCAAGTCAGGAAGTAGAGCGCACATTCCGCGAAAATATCCTGCAATATCCCCGGAAACAACCGGAAGTTGCCCCAGAAGCAATCCGAGAATCAATCAGAAAACCCCGTAAGTAGGTTCCTGTAGGAACCTAACCCTTAAAATCCTCTTTATACATAACTTCATATAATACATATTATGTTAACTATATGAATACGGTAAATGTGCTATAAGTGATTGATTTAGCAGGGTAAAGTATGGATATTAGATTGCCCTGTGGAAAAATGCCTGTAAACTTACTTATATTTTAATAAGCTTATAAAAACAGGCAGGATTTTACTGGTTGTTGGCATATATTATAACGTAGCCTAAATTGGTGTGGGATTATGCTAAATACCTTCAAGGTTGGCGGTTTATGGGTAGGGTTGACGGTTGGTGCTACTTCAGGGCTAGAGAAGTCTCTGCTTCCTTGTTCTAAAATAGAACCCCTTCTCTCTGTCAAATTTATTTTTTGTTGAAAATTAGGGGGAAGGTACCATGTTCTTATTTAACTAACTTAAGGATACCTTTTCCGGTACTTTTTGATGGGGTGTCATGGCTTCAACCGGTCCGGAAATTTCAATTTCCATGAGCACAAAATTGGAGTCGGCAATACCGCCAAAATACTGTTTTAACATGGGAATGTTGTCCCAAAGGATTTGCTTGTCTTCTTTACTGTCACTAATTTTGGCTTTTCCGGTAACCCGGCAATACCACATTTTCCTATCCACATAACAGATTTCAACTAGGGGGTTTTCCTTCGCCTCTTTAATGGATCTGGAGCGCCCTAAAAGGGCAATGAGCATCCTTCCATCTTCGGTTAAGTACGGCATCATGGGCCGCACTCTGGGCTGCTTCCCTTCTACGGTTGCCAGCATTCCAAAACCGGAATCCCTAATTAAATCAATTACTTCTTCTTTATTCATTGCGGGGTCCTTTCTGTGCTGATTAGCTTAAAATTTTTACCGCTGTTTTTTGTCTTTAAATTTATCCGTATTTAACAAATTTTTGTTTTTGATGCTGACTAATTTTGAAGCTATGGAAATGGCAATTTCTTCCGGGCTTTGGGCCCCGATATCTAGGCCGGCCGGGATATCCACTCGTTTGAGCGCTGCTTCAGGCACCCCCATTTTTTTTAGCCGGTTAAAAAATTTTACTTTTTTGGCGCGGCTGGAGATAACTCCAAGATAGCCCGCTTTAGATTCCATCGCTACTTTGAGGCATTCAAAATCGTACTCATTACCTTGGGTGACAATCATGATATAGGTATTATTATTAATGGGGATTTCAGAGAGTTTTTCGGCATGCGGTCCACAGATGATTTTATCCACATGGGGAAAACGGCGTTTGTGGGCATATTCTTTACGATTATCAATAACCGTAACAGTAAAACCCAGCATTTTGGCGATGGCGGACAAAGGTAGTGCGATGTGTCCAGCCCCACAAATAATGAACTGTTTTTGGCCTAAAAAAGGCTCAATAAAGACCTTAATCTGGCCTCCACAGACCGATTGACCCTCCCCCCCAAAGTAATTGTAAATTAAAAGGGCGGTTTTACCCGTTTGGAGGGCCTTTAAAGCCTCTTTTTGGGTTGCCAGTTCGTAACGGCCGCCGCCAATGGAGCCAAACAACTGACCGTCTTCTAAGACCACCATTTTTGCTCCGGCCTTGCGAGGTGTGCCTTTAACGGTCGATTCCACAACTGTAGCAAAGGCGTAACTTTGGCCTTTTTGGGCTGCTTCCAAGGCTTTGAGTAAAAGTTCTTGATCCATTTGGGAGGAGAATTAGTGTGTTGATTTCCAAGCTTCCAGTGGCCAGCGCTTTGAAAACTGGCCACTGAAAACAAGAACTATTTCTTCACATATGCCTTGATGATTTTTTGCTCGCTAGTCGGCCGGTTGTCTCCCGGGGAAACGGGGGTATTTTCAATTTTTTGAGCCACATCAATGCCGTTAACCACTTCGCCGAAGATGGTATGTTTCATATTTAACCATTCGGTCGGGGCTGTGGTGATAAAAAATTGGCTGCCGTTGGTATTAGGGCCGGCGTTGGCCATTGCTAAAAGCCACGGGCGGTCAAACTTTAAGAACTCCGTTGTTTCATCTTCAAATTTTTTCCCCCAGATACTTTCGCCGCCGCGGCCGGTGCCGGTTGGGTCGCCGCCTTGAATCATAAAGCCTTTAATGACCCGATGAAAGATAAGGCCATCGTAGTAACCTTTTTTTACTAATCCTAAGAAATTTTCGACAGCTTTTGGAGCAATTTTCGGGTATAGTTCTAACTCAATGTTGCCTTGATTGGTTTCTAAAACAACCACAGGCGGAGGTTCGGCTTGCGCATCTTGGCTTTCGGCTGGCTGGGCTTGGGTTCCTGTTTCATCTGCGACAGCAGATTTTGTACAGATGGTTACGGTAAGTAATGCAGCAACAGCAATGACTGATTTGATGGTTTGGTTTAACATTTTTTATCCCTTTGTTGTGTTTGTTTGGTTGTTTTCAGGTGTATCCGTAGACGGCTCTTTGGGCTGCTGTGGTACTTGAGGCGATGTTTGAGGTTCTTCTTTGGGTGTCAATTGTGCCTCTGGCAATGGCGCCTCGTCTTGTGGTTGAGGAAGCACAGGAGTTTTTTCTTTGGGCAAGGATTCAGGTTCCGGCGGTTGAGGCGCAACCGTAACTTCCGCTGCCAGTGATTGTGGAGGCGGCGGTTCTGGCATCGCCACCACCTGCGGTGGCGATAGTGTTGGCTCAGGTGTCGGTGCTGTCTTTTGCCGTGGTTCCACTGGCGGTTGTTGTTGAGCCGATTTTGCCGGAATACTGGCGGCAGTTTGTAAACGCTTGGTTAAATCGTCGACCTCATCGTCTTTTTTCAGTAATTCCTTTTCCAACTTCGTTACTTTTTCTTCTAACTGGTTGATGCGCTTTTTGTAGCTTTCCGATTCGGTCTTTGTTGAAGTAAACTCTACCTGAACCTTGCGGATCCTGTCTCTGGTGTCAGCTAATTCTTTTTCCAGGAGGTCTTTGACTTTATTAAATTCTCTTTTATTTTTTAATTCACTGTCTAGCAGCACCTGAGATTTTTCTAGTTCTTTACTTTTTTCAGTAAATAATTTTTCTGTGCGTTCAAATTTTTCTTTGAGTTCATCGAGTTGCGTAGTGAGATGGATTTCTTTTTCGATTTTTTCTTCCATCTCTTTGGAGACTGAAACAATACTAGGCGGCGGTTGCGGTGAAGGCGTTACTGAGGATAAAGCAGCTTTCATCGCTGCCGTTCCGGTTTGCGGGGTTTCCAAAATCGGTTTCAGGCGTAATTCTTTTGGTTCATTTGGTTTTTGGAAAAATTTATCAGGCGAAACCGTTTCTTTTAGTGAAATTAGCGGCTCAATACTCTCCAGCTTTTCTATTTTTACTTTCTTCCCGAACGGCAAAAGATTCGGTAGTTTAAATAACGGTTTCTTAGCTTTTTTGGGTGCTAACGGCGGTGCCGTCGGCAGATTGAAATCCTTTTGGGGTGGCTTTTTTCTAAATAAACTTCCTAACAAGCCACCACTTTTTTCTGATTTTTGTTTAATGGGTTTTACCGGCGGTACTTTTAAGGTTTTTTCCGGTTTAGGCGGGGCCGATTTTTCGCGGGCCAATAAATTTCCTTCAAACGAAACTTGGTCAGGGCTAATCGGCGCAATGGGAATTTCATTCCCTTTGTCTTTCATCATACTGATGACGGCAAAAAGAATACCCACCACAACCAGTCCGGCTAAAATAAGGAAACCAGTCAACGCCTCCCCCCTCCCTTCTTTTGTCTCTTGAATGAATTGACAATATTGTAACTATATGGATATAATGCGGTTATGCTATCGTGTGTCATTTTAGCTGCGGGACTATCTAAGCGGTTTGGTTCTCCGAAAGCGTTAGCGAAATTTAACGGGGAAGCAATTATTGAGCGTATTCTTAAGACAGTACTGTCCACCAAAGTTGAGGAAATCGTTGTTGTTTTAGGCGCACACAAAGAACAAATCGAATCGTGTATATTAAAGCATAAAAAGGTTCGGGTTGTCTACAACAAAGATTATAAATTAGGCCAAACTTCTTCGTTCAAAATCGGTTTGCAAAATTTAGCGGGAGATTTTAGCGGAACTTTTCTTTATCCGGTAGATTATCCTTTGGTTCAGGCGTCAACCATTGAGATGCTTGGCGATGTTTTCTTGCAGAAACAGCCTTCGATTTTGGTTCCGTCGTTCGATCACCATAAAGGGCACCCGCCTATTTTTCACGCCCGCCTCAAAGAGGAAATTTTAAATTTGGACAATGCGTTGGGATTAAATACCATTGTCCGCAAACACACGCTTGATGAAATTATCCTGCCTGTTTCTGATTCCGGGGTGATTCTGACGTTTAATACACCTCAAGAATTGGAAGTAATAAAAAGACTTTAGCAAGTTGGAATTTTTTTATCCACCTTCGCAGAAGACCACGGGCTTGCCCATGGGGTTCCATTAAAGGTCTTGTTTAATACACTATAACCTAAGAAGTTTGATGGGTATTTGGGGTATTCCCTGGATTTTAAGAGTCCCAGTAAAATTAACGCTTGAAGGATTAGGCCCGCTTCCGGAATACGGGATGGAGACCTGCAAAATCGCCGGGTTAAATGTATAATTTGCTTTGCTCACTGAAACTGTAAATGGGCCTGGCCCGAAATAGCCGGTTGTTGTGTAAGAGCCATCCATTAGCGTGGTGACTGTTTCTATGGGAATTCCGGCTTGGGTAATAGCGACTGCAGCTCCGGCGATTGGCTGCGGATTGGTATTAGAAGTTTTGACGGTGCCGGCAATCCGAAACTTGGTTTGTGTCCCAGTAAAGTTAACACTTGAAGGATTGACCCCACTTCCGGAGTATGGAATTTGGATCTGCAAGATCGCCGGATTAAATGTATAATTTGCTTTGCTCACTGAAACTGTAAATGGGCCTGGCCCGAAATAGCCGGTTGTTGTGTAAGAGCCATCCATTAGCGTGGTGACTGTTTCTATGGGAATTCCGGCTTGGGTAATAGCGACTGTAGCTCCAGCGATTGGTTGTGGATTAGCGCCGGAGGTTTTGACGGTACCGGCAACATAGGTTTGGATGCTTGTAAAAATAACATTTGAAGGGTTAATCCCAGTTCCGGAATATGGGATTTGTACCTGCAAAACAGACGGATTAAATGTATATTTTGCTTTACTCATTAAAATTTTGAAAGTTCCTGGCCCAAATTTGGTCGTTGTTGTAAAAGAACCATTGGCTTGTGTTGTAACCGTTGCTAAGGGCATGCCGGTAAGGTCACTAATGTAAACTGTAGCTCCGGCAATTGGCTGAGGGTTGGTACCTGATGTCTGGACGAAGCCCTGAATGACCTGGGGTTTTGGCAGCAAGCAAGAATTGGTACATTTGTCATTATTTATTGAATTTCCGTCATCACACTCCTCTTTCCCTTCCGCCTCCACGATCCCGTTTCCGCATTGCGGAGGAAGAGTGTACATGTAAAAATCACCCTTTAAATTACGGTAATCTGTCCAAACAATTTTATTTTCAGAAATTTTGACATATCCTTTTCTCGATGAGTGGCTGGTTATTTGCTGAGTTTGATTGGTTGTTAAGTTTAGCCAAAAGACATGTTCGGGAGAATTGCTGGTCGCATATGTCAATAAAGCTACATTGCTCCCAGAAACATCAAACGTAAAGAGTAAAGAATTAGAATAAACCATTTTGGGCGTTGGATTGGCTGAAGATAGATCGATTTTAAAAAGTTCCTCTTTCTTGAGCGCATAGTTGTATCTTTGTGCAAAAAGATTTTCTCCATCAATTTTCATGTATCCCGTGTTAGCAATCGGGGCAATAAGGACACTTTGTCCAGTGGTTAAATTATATAAATAAATTCGTCCAGCAGTGTCCATCCATACAATTCTATTTCCGGAAATATCTGGCCTGTAGTAGTACTGCCCAGCTGGACTGGTAGCGATAACCTTTTTTGTGGCTGTCGGAATATCATATAAGGTTATTTTGTAAGAGAAATCAGTAGAATATTCGGACCAGACGATTTTATTCCCGTCTATGGCGGGCATAAATTCTGAAGTTGAAGGACTATTCGTAAGGTTTCTAACCCCAGAAACAGGATCATATAAATAAATATCTTCCTTTGATGCTCCAGGTGGAATAGCGCTCCAAACTAAACGGTCCTTAGAGGAAGCACTGTTGTTTGGGAAATTCATCGAGGCAATTTTTTGCGTAGCCTGTTTTGTTATGTCATAAATAAAATAGTCGTAATTGTAATAATTATATGCAGGAAGAGTCCAAAAGATCTTATTCCCAAAAAATTCACGAATATAGTAACCACTGTTAAGAGAATTAAAAACCTGTTGAACGCCAGGCTCAATGACGGACTCACAGGTATTTTGCGTAGAATATGCGCCATTCTTGCAGGACGCCAGAACTGCGCCACTGCATGAGGTCGGACAAACACTTCGATTGCTTACGCTTGACAAAGTTTGAGGAATGAAGACATTTCCGCAAGCAGTCTTAACCAATGTGGCGGGACACGCTGCACCAGTCGGGTCGGCGTTAATTTCCAAAGGCAGGTGCAATTGATTATCAACAACAATATCCATTGGCAGCGGTTGGAACCCTAGCCCTTGTTTGCGATCAAAACTGAAATTAAAATCAGGATGGGAAACATCAACAGTGTGCACGCCTTGTTTAAGCGGCGGTGTTTGAAAATACCCTCTCCAATCAGAATAAACCGTTTTTTTAGACATGCCATTTACACTGTTTTGGTAAAAGGTGATGGCGGCGTTGTAAACGGGGGTCATGTGCTCTGGCCCTGCAGTTACACCAACGCCGACAAAACCATTTAGAGTAAACATTCCGTTAACGCCGTTACTTAATTGTGCCCGTAATTGCGGGAGTGGCCCCAAGACAAGAAAGCTTAAAACAAAGACGCCTAAAAACAGCAAATAGTTAAGTTCTTCCCTTAAATTCTTCATCAGCTTCCTCCCGGTTGTCCTGCCATGTTTACCATAAATTAAAAAAACCTAACCCGCAAACGCGAGTTAGGCTGACATTAATCAAAATAAAAATTTTTGCTCTCTCTCAAGTTTACGGTAACCCAGCCATCCTTTTTAAGTTTCTTTAAAAGGATCTGCAGCTTTGCGTCCTCACCTTACGATGAGTTTGCCTTTACCCTAATTACAAATTAGGGTTTCTGTCGAAACAGAATCGTCTTGAAAAGAGCGCTTAAACAACTAAATGAAGTATGCCACACTATTTGCAAAAAACAAGTCGCCAGGCAGTGTTAACCGAAAACGTTTTCAAAGCAAAAGTTTTATTTGAATACAACCGCAGTAGCGGTGAAGTTGGCGCGGATGTAGCCGTTACCGATGAATTTTTGCGCGGGAAGCATTTTCCATGTTCCGGTGGCATTGGTTTTGATATCAGTGATGGCGTCAGCACCTAAAATAGCTGCTTCGCGTTTCATTTTATCAATGATGTTGTCAAGGGTTTGGCGGCGTTCGGCATTGACCGTAACATAACCGATGATTTCATGGGGTTTGTCCACGGTTTCAAGATAAGCGACATCGTTAGCACTTTCTTTGGGCGTGTGAAGATCAGTGGAAACGTCTTGTGAATCAACATGAAAAATACTGCAGCCGCTAAAAAATATTAGCGACAAAATAGATAGGGCGATACTATTTCTGTTCATTTGTTTCCTTTTCTTTCAATGCCTTAATAATTTTATCCGGCGTTATCGGCAGGTCTTTTATCCTGACACCAATCGCATCGTAAATGGCATTGGCAATGGCCGCCGAGGTTGGTAAGAGCGATGCCTCGCCCATCCCCTTGGCCCCAAACGGCCCTTCCGGGTCATTTGATTCAATCATAATTGTTTCCATCGGCGGTAGCCCCATCGTGCGCGGTAAGCGGTAGTTGGCAAAGTTTCCGTTAGCCGGCCGGCCTTTTTTATCAAAGTGAAGGTTTTCCATAAATGTGTAACCGATACCCATCGCCAGCGACCCTTCGATTTGCCCTTCGACGGATTGCGGATTGATCGCTTTACCGATATCATGCGCGTCATACAGTTTTAAAATTTTTACTTCGCCTGTTTCTTTATTGACTTCGACTTCAGCGATTTGGGCTTCGAATCCGTAGCTTCCGGAAACATTGCCTTCACCGGTACGAAAATCAATGGGTGTTGTTTTAGGATTGTAACTTCCGCGGCCGATGATTTGCCGGCCATAATTAAATGAATAACAAAGTTCGAGCGCCTTGTCAAAAGTCATCACCACCGATTTATCATCTTTTTTAATGACCTCTTCGGCTTTCAGTTCAAGATTTTCAACAGGAATACCGCGGTCGTCGGCAACGACATCAAGGATTTGTTTTTTAGCGTCGCGCGCGGCGCGGATGGTCGCGTTGCCGGAGATGAATGTAACTCGTGAAGCAAAACTTCCGGTATCAAAAGGAGTAATTTCAGTGTCGCCCGATTTACATTTGATGCGGCTGAAACTGACGCCCAATTCCTGGCAGGCGATTTGTGATAATGCGGTATTGGAACCTTGCCCGCAGTCAGCAGCACCGGTAAATAAATAAACTGATCCGTCCTCTTCAACTTTAACAATTGAACCGGCGGACTCATGTGATTTGTACATTTTTGAACCCATAACGTCAGCGGCAATGCCGATGCCGATGCCGCGGGCAATATTTTTTTGTTGGCCGCGTTTTTTCGTCCATCCGGAAGATGCGCAGGCTTCTATGATACAACGTCGCAGCTCGTTGGTCGTCAGGACCATTTTATTGACTGTAATTGTATTGGGGCTGGTAATGTTTTTTAAACGAAATTCCACCGCATCCATGCCGATGCCTTCGGCCAGCATATCCACGTGGGACTCGATGGCAAATCCGGATTGAACACCACCGAAGCCGCGCATCGCGCCGCTGATCGGTGTATTGGTGTAGACACGGTATCCGGTCATCCGGAAATGCTGAATTTTGTAAACCATAAAGATGCGCATGATCGCGGCTGCCAATACCGTCGGGCCGTAACTGCAATACGCGCCGCCATCAGCGATAACTTCTCCGGTCATCGCAACGATCGTTCCGTCTTTTTTGACACCGGTTTTGATTTTGTAAATCATATTGTGTTTCCGGCGTGTGGCGAGGAATTCCTCTTCCCGGCTGCAGCAAATTTTGACCGGCAGCCCCCCTGCTTTTTTGGACAAGAGGCACGACGCGAAATCCATCGGCATCATTTCAAGTTTTCCGCCAAATCCGCCGCCAACGGCAAGTTTAATCACGCGCACATCATTTAAGTCCATCTTTAATGTTTTTGCCAGCGCTTCACGGCATTTAAACGGGGCCTGGCTCGACGCCCACAACGTTACTTTATTGGTGAATGTTTCCCATTGCCCAACGCAAACATGCGGCTCAAGAGCAGCCATGTGCGCGGCCGGCGCATAAAAAGTATCTTCGCGGACGTAATCGGCTTCTTTCATCGCGCGTTCGGGATTGCCGAAGTTAACCGGCAAGATAACAGCGATATTGTTGAGTGATTCGTGGATAAGCGGCGCCTCCGGCTTCATTGCTTCGAGAGGATCGGTTACTGCCGGCAAGATTTCATATTGGATATCAATCAATTCAAGCGCTTTCAATGCGGTGTCTTCATCAACGGCAGCAACGGCGCCCAATTCATCGCCGACATAACGCACTTTTTCTGATTCAATCGCCATTTGGTCAACAGTATGCGGAAAGAAAAATTCATTGGAGCCGAATTTAATATTGCTTGTATCTTTGGCGGTAATAATCGCGCGTACGCCGGGAAGTTTTTCGGCTTTTGATGTATCGATGCTTAAAATTTTGGCGTGGGCATGCGGCGAGCGGATCATCTTGCCGATCAGCATGCCGGGAAAGGCGACATCAAAGGCGTATTTTGTTTGGCCCGTGACCATGCCTAATCCGTCAATGCGTGGCACACTTTTGCCAACGGGATCGACGTATTTCTTGTCAAACTTTTGTTTAGTTGTAGTTGTCATTATTTTAAACTAAAACGTTCGGTCTTTGATCTACGGCTTTTGGTCTATGGTCTTCTGCAGCCATCTTCTTGCCTGCTTCTTCAATTGCCTCGATGATTTTAAGATAACCAGCACAGCGGCAAAGATTGCCATCTAACGCGTAATCAATTTCTTCTCGTGTCGGATGTGGATTTTTGTCGAGCAACATTTTAGCCGACATAATCATTCCCGGAATACAAAAACCGCATTGCACTGCGCCTTTGTCTAAAAAGGCCTGTTGCAGCGGATGCAGCTTGTCCCCTTGCGCTACACCTTCAATGGTTGTTATGTTTTTCCCGGTGACCGCGGCCGCTAATGTAATGCAAGACAATATTGCCCGGCCATCAATATCTACCGTGCATGTCCCGCATTCAGATTCTTCGCAAGCGGTTTTGGTGCCGGTCAAACTCAGTTTGTCACGCAAAACTTCCAGCAATGTCTCATTGCCTTTGAGTTCAACTTGATATTCTTTGTTGTTTATTTTTAATGTGTTCATGATTTTTTGTTTAACTCTTCAATTGCGCTTTTGATGCTCACGCGAAACATGTGTTTTTTGTAATCAGTGCTGCGGATATCATAAATGTCAGTCGTCAGATTTTCAAGAGCTTCTTGAGCCAGCGAAGCAGATGCTTTTTTACCGTTTAAGAATCCTTCCAATTTCAAATCCCGTTGGGCAAAATTAACGCAATTATTAATCGATACGCGGGTGTTGGTAAATTTTTTATCTTGAAATGTTGTTTTGATGAGAAGTGACAATAAAGGGATATCGACGAATTGTGTTTTTCTAACCCGTCGGTAAGCGATGGCACATTTTTTATCGCGGGCAATGGTCACGTGCGTAAAAAGTTTATCGGTCTTGGCGGCATTTTTGTAAAAGTCTTCAGCTTCCAGGATTTCTTCTTTGCCGTCGGCATCCATAAAATGCATCTTGGCTTCCAGCCCGATCATCGCTGCCGGCATTTCGGTCCAGGTGTAACGGCAGGTTAAATTGCCGCCTACGGTAGCCATGTTACGGATCGGCTGCGTAGAAATATTGCGGCAGACGATATGGAAAACAGAAAAATTATCAGCCAATTTATCTGAATCAAAAAGGTCGGTAATCGTCGTCATTGATTTAATGGTCATTTTTGCGGCGTCAACTTCGATACCTTTGAGCTCATTTATTTTGTGCAAAGAAACCACATGGTCAGGCGTTTTGGCTCCCTTGCGTTTTTGCAGCTTTAAGGCATTTAAGAGAAACGTCCCCCCTGCCTGGAGTTTGACATTTTCCAGGGAGCGGTACAGTTTCGCTGCCTCACCAAGTGAGTTTGGCGCATGAAATGTTAAAGGGTTTAGTAACATAATTAAGTGGGTGTAATTATAGCAAAAAATAAATTCTTGGCAAGGAAATAGTAAAATTTGACTATATTTTATATCTTGTTAATTTTGATACGGTTATATCATAAAATTAGTAGCGGACGGGTTTATTTTCAGCCGTTATAATCGGCCGGACACCGATAACACTAAAAAATAATTGTAAGCTGTGAATCGGCTTGACTTCCCTCACCTCTTTAAGTAATTTGGGCATGATGATACTAACAAAGATCCGCAAGACAGAAGAAATCAACATCAGTGTTAAAATTTGATGCCCTAACAATGTGGGCAATTTTTTAACCAGCCAGCTGCCTAAAAGAGCACCGCAGCAAAGACCTAAACCGTTAAATAAATTAAAATAGGCAATGCAGCGCGTGCGTTTTTCCGGCGTGACAGCATCCAGGACGAAATTTGCGCAGCAAAGATTAAAGCCCGCCCAAGCCAAGCCGGAAAATATTTGCGCAAAAAATAAATTGGCCGGATGCTGGCAAAGGATCCAGATAAGTGGAATGACAGCAATCATTCTCGCGGTTAATTTCATGACGCGCAAATTGCCGACTGAATCGGCATGCCTGCCCCACCTGCGGATGGTGAAGAGGATTGTTATGGTGACGGTGATGTTTAAAAGTGTAAAAAGCAGGTAGCCTAATTTTAAATCAGTGAGCATAAAAACGGGAAAAAACGGCGAAGCAACGTTGACCGAGAAATTCATCAACGAAACGAAAAGGACAAATTTGGCAAAATTGCTTTTTTTGAAACGCTTGATGAAATCAAGCAAGGTAAAATGATGTTCCGGCGAATGTTTTAGCGGTGGCTCATACATTTGGCGCAGAATACAGCTGGAAATGAGGCGAAAAATAAAAGCGCAGGCAAAAATAATAAAGAAGCCATTAAAGGAATTCCCTTTTTGTAATTTGTGTAAAATTAAACCGGCCGCAAAGGCCGCGGCAACGTTAACGATACTAAGATTTCGGTTGCGCCAGCCAAAGTAATCGCCGCGGTTTTTTTCCGGGACTAAATCCGACATCAGGCTCCCCCAGGCCGGGTTAGCGATCGCGCCGGAGGCGGCAAATAAAATGACCAGGGCAATAAAAACAAGCGGCATTTTTTTATTCAATAAAGCCAGAAGGGCTGCGCCCAAGATGACAAACGCTTGAAAAACGGCGAAAAAAACAATTAAGCGCTGGCGGGATTGCAATTGGCTGGAGAGTTGGGCGCTTTTGATTTGGACTAATGCCGAGAAAAAATTCGGCAAGGCGCTTAAGACGCCGACTTGCTGGGCGCTGCCACCCAAGAAAAGTAAAAACGGGATGTAGTAATCCTGAGTAAACCCAGTGAGCAAGCTGATAAATATTCCATCGAAGTATGAAAGCCGTAAGCTGCGGCTGATGAGGGCTTCTCTATCTTGGCTCATTGGTGATGTCCTCGAGGGCAACTTCAACGACGGCCACATCCCAGCCATGCGCAGTAATCTCTTTTGTGATTTCCTCTTTCGATTTATTGCGGAGTTGATCGCGGTTCTGGGCGAGGAAAGTTTTTAATACCTGCAAGTTATATTGCTGATGTTTATTTAACAGCCAGCGCAGCGGCTTCTCTTCTTCTGGTTTATTGACGAGGAATGCGGCTAGGGCAAAAATGAGCGGCAGAAACATAACGAACAACGAGTTGGCGAGATAAAACGGCGTGGTATGCCCTAGCATGTACCCGGCGGTTGACCAAAAGACATCAAACAGGTAATGGCCAATCACTACTGCAATAAGCCCAAAGCGCAGGTAAACAAAAGATAAGAATAACCCCAATGAGGTGACCTCGACGCCACGGAACCAGTTTGGGTAAACGGGATAACCGGTGTGGGCCAAGCCCCAGATTAATGATGAAATGACGGCAATGATGAGCGTGTTATTAATAAATTTTTTTCCCCAGCTGATGGCAAATAAACGGAACATCAACTCTTCGCTTAAACTTGCTTTGTACCCGAGGCTAAAGGCAGCTAAAAATGGCAGGTAGGCTGTTGTCATCATCGTTAACCAGTTGTGCTCGACCCAGACGCCCCAGTAACGCTGGCCGATTTCGATTAATGTCGATTGAATGCCGAGCATGATGAGAAAGGTAAAATATCCCAAAATAATTGATTTGGTGACGGAGCGGGTAAAAAAAGAAGAAATAATATTGTGCAGAAACGCCCCCTCTTTTTTTTCTTTAAAGTTCTCATAGTGCATCAATTCCCCGGATAAGCTGGGCATCAGGATAGCCACGGTGATAAAAATTAAAGAGATTATTGAATTAACGCACAATTGTAGGACATAGGAGGACATGGGTTTGGTCGTCGGGTAATGAAACAAAGTGTCATCAAGGAAATTGTAGATCGCCAAAAGCGATAAAATAAATGAAATAACCGTAACACCAATGTAAAAACGTTTGGTCGTTTGCATGACCAGGTGGTTGCGGCGCAGCAAAAGGACATAAATGCTGGCGACAAACAAAATGTAATAAAGAACTTTAACAATCAAAGACAGGTTTTGCCCGACGTCATCTTTGGCCCGTAAGTCGCGGTTAAATTGTTCCGGAATTTCAAATTCATTTTTAGAAAAGGATAAAATTTCATTCCCGGAAATGTTAACACGCGTGATGAGTTTGCCAAAACCTTGGTGTTCGCCTTCCCCCCACGGAATCTGGCCGGCTTTCTTTTGCCACGACAGGGAATAATCTTTACGGTAATCGCGCCGCGTTTCCACGTCGCCGGCAGTTTCATATTCTTCAAGATTAAAAGCAAAACTTTTATGTAGAAAATTTTTGGCGTTTTCCCTGGCCTCTTCTCTTTTGATTTCCGGGCGGACGGCGGTCTCTTCAATTTTATGATTAAAAAAAATAACTTCGCCTGTTGCTGAACTGACGGCGAGCTGAAATTCTTCGAGTTGTTTTTCTTTGAAAAATCTAACCATCCAGTAAAACATGTCTAACTGATGGTCGTGCACATAATTGGTGAGGCCTTTAAAGCCAACGGTTTTCTGCAGGTAGCGGTCAGCATCATTGTCAAATCGAAAAAGGATGGCGGTTTGATAGGACGAAACAGCGTAACCGTGGCTGGTAAGGTAATCCTTGGCAATGCTTAGTGCCCGGGAGCGGTCAACCGAAAAATTCAAAAAGGCTAATTGTGGGTAGGTGTAACGAAACCAGATGACAATGCTGATGAGGGCAACCAGGATAAAGCTGGACCAGGAAACGCGGGAGATTTTCATGAATATTTTTTAAAACAAACTAAGCACTTCTTTGGGAAGCTTGTTAAGTTCTTGGCTGCCTAAAACTTTGACGGACCAGCGCAGGAGTTGCAGTTTTTGTTTTAGCCGCGGGCTGGGCTCAATCACCGTGGCTAAGCGCATTCGGGATAAAAATAAAATTTTGCGTAACGTGTTAAAAACAATGCGCGCCTCGCGGGTACGGTTGTTGCCGACGCCAATGATGTCGTTGATCGCCGCAAAGGCGGTGTCGCTGACGGTGGTGTTGTAATGATCAAGTTTCTGAATCAGGATAGGCACCATTGAGTCAAAGTAACGGTAACGGTCCATGATGCACAGTGTGTGCAAAATTTCAACTTCCACAAACGGCGAATCGGTGCGGTTCAAGCGCCACAAAAGGAGTTTCTCGATTTGTTTTTTATCCTTACCGACGAGGTCGTTGCTGCTGTTAACCCTGAAGACCCTGACCGCTGCCGTCGATTTGTAGGCCGAAAGGCTTTCGTCTTTAATCATCGCCAG
>CAZVZR010000053.1:0-18131 GCA_964630825.1 uncultured Planctomycetales bacterium
AGCCTGGCTTTGGACAGATTGCAACGGTTTCACAATAACCGTATTAAGTTTTTCCGGAACTAAATATCTCTTCGCAACACGCAGAACATCTTCATTGGTCACATGCCGAATGCCTTCCACATATTTCTCCGAGAACTGGTAATCACCGGTAAAAGCCTCATCCGTTGCTGTATTTCCCGCAACAGCGGAGCTCGTCTGCTGGCCAATTATGTGCTCACTTAACGCCTGCCGTTGGACTTTTTTTAACTCTTCTGGCGTAATTCCATTCTTTTTTATTTTATTAATCTCCCCCCAAATCGCTTCTTGGGCCGCTTTGAGTTTATCTTGGGGCAATGTTGCTTCTATCCAGAAAAGTCCTCTGTCCATCGGTGTGAAATTTGATGCAGAAATCTGGTAAACAATTTGATTTGTTTCCACAAGATTCCGGTAAAGCCGCGAACTTAATCCATCACCTAAAACTTTTGCCAGCACATCGAGCGCATAAAGATCTTCGCTTAACAATGAAACGCCTGGGAAAGCCATCGCCAGGCGCGGTAAATCCGTCGGGTACTCTTCCTCCCGGTAGCGCGGCGTTATCTGCTCAGGCTCCTGAGGCAGATTGCGCATAATTGATGGGGCACGGTTGAAATCTTTAAAGGCAGCTTTAACTTTGACCAGAACATCATCGGCTTTAACATTGCCGGCAATCGTCAAGATCATATTATTGGGGACATATTTTGACGCATAATATTCCGCCAATTGATCACGGGAAACTTTATCAAACAAAGATTTGTAACCAATAACCGGGTGACGGTACGGATGCTCCAGGTAGGCTGATTGAAACATCAATTCACTGACCTGCCTGTCAGGATTATCCTCATAAAGGCGCATCTCTCCGATGATCACCTGGCGCTCTTTTTCAAATTCTTCAGCAACAAAAGTTGGATGCATAATACTGTCGGAAAGAATATCCAATGCCACATCAAACGCCTCCGTGGGAACGGTAATCGTAAAAATAGTGTGATCCATACCCGTCGACGCATTCATCACGCCGCCGACCGCCTGAACTGCGGCAGCAATCTCACCGACGCCGCGCGTGGTTGTCCCCTTAAAAAGCATATGTTCAACATAATGAGATATCCCCATCCCCAAAAATTTCCCTTCGGTGGCTGAGCCGGCCTTAGCCAGCGCAAAGACGGAAACGGTGGGGTTTGTTGGCATCTCGCTGATAATGACGGTTAATCCGTTATCAAGAACGTATTGGGTCGAATGAATCTCAGCGGAACTGATGGAAGCTGATGCAAGGACAAGAGTGCAACATAATGCAAAAAACCTTGTAAAGTTATGCCTAAGAGTCATTTTTCTTCCTTTTGTGGTATTCATCCAGGAGTTTGCGGATATCGTGGTCCGCATTCTTAGCGATTTGAGTGCAAATAAAAATCAAAAGTGAAAACTGCCAGCAATCTTCGGGTGCTGCCATCAAGCCCGTGCTGATATTCTCCGCTTCTTGCAGCACCGTGTTGTAATGTTTAATGGCCGCTGACAAGCCGCCCTCATAAATATCCAACGAATGTGTTTTATTATCGTATTTTAAGGAAGGAATCATCACCCCGCGGACTAAAAGAAAATTAATCAGCTGATTACTATTTATATCCTGCGCATCTTCCAGCTCAAACCCTTTAAATTGCGGATTGTTGGGCGGCAGGATTAAAGCCGGCTTCTGTACCAGCACCTCGCCTTTGCGCACCACCGTGTCGCCGAGGTTAATGGAAGATTCAGAAAGCAAAATATACGGCACCCGTGTATCCGCCATTGTCATGAGCGCTTGAACGCGACTGCGGATTATCTCAGTCTGTTTAAGCGCTTTTTCCCAGTATTTCTCGATATCCAATTAATACCCTTTATGTTAATGACGGCGCCGCACTCGCTACGGCCCTTGCCGGGCCGTTAAACGCTCGTTGCGGCATCCGTTTATTTTCCCTTATCGGGAAAATAAACGGAGAGGGAGAGATTCGAACTCTCGAGACCTTTTGAGCCCACACGCTCTCCAGGCGTGCGCGTTAGACCACTCTGCCACCTCTCCAAATTTTGCGGATCAAAATTTGCAACTACCTTAAATTTATTTAGAAACGGTTGCGAGGATCCCGAGGCTAACAGCCGAGGGAGTCAACGCTCTAACCTTTAAATTATTTTTAATAAGAAGGCTAATTATATCAGTATTTATAATAAGGTCAAGACGTGGAATTTCTGTTTAACCAGAAAAAATGTTCAATTAAAGTTGTGACTAAGGTTCTGGAGGATATTCCTGGCGCCACTGTTCAAAACCGCCAATGACGGAATAAGTTTTGGCAAACCCCTGCGCGCTGAAGTAATCAGCCGCTTGCTGGCTGGAAAATCCGCGGTAGCAGTAACAGATAAGCGGCTTGTTTTTATCCGTGCTCTTTAGAAATTCTTCAATATTATCATCGCCAATGTTAATTGCCCCGGGGATGTGCGCTTCGGCATACGAATTAGGGTCACGAATATCCACAATTGTGGCCTGCTTCGTATCAATCATTTCTTTTGCCTGGCTGATGTCAATTTGTTCAAATGAAGGCATTGTCAATCCTTTCCCAAAATTTAATCTACTTCTCAATAGATATATTTTTGCAAAAAAATCAAAAAACGAAAATTATTTTTTTAATGTTTGTAAAATCGCATCTGGGTTATAGCCATGAATAACCTTCGTGCCGATTCTTGTAACCGGGACGCCGCTGGTTCCCAGGGCGGCATATTTATCACTGGCTTCTTTATCAAGTTCAATATTATACCGTTGATAGGCAATCCCTTTACTCTTCAAAAATTCTTCCAACCGACGGCAATACGGGCACCAATCTGTAACAAACACTTCTACCTGGCTTAAATTCTTCTGCACCGGTATTGGCAATGCTGGCACCTTATTAATCGATGGGTCATTGGCAGAAGAAACTTCCGGTAAAACATTCACGTATTTGCCATCAATGTAAAAACCCTTATTATTGAGTTGGTCTCTGTACTGGATTGGAATCGCGTTGACATCATTGGCAAACCACTCATGCCCCTTATCGTCGATGTATTGGTATATACCGGCATTCACTGATAAGCAGGGAATCATCATGGTTATCCATATCAACAAAACAATATTATTTTTTTTCATAGGATAAATATACCATACATTCAAAAGTAAACTAGTTTCAAAAGATTATTGTTTTAACAGAAGAAAAATTGCGGGTTGCTTTTGGGGCAAAAAACCTACCCTCTGCCATTCCCGTAAAGGCAGGGTTTTTATATTTTGGCTCGGTGCGGTTAGGTCGCGGGCGATGCATAACAATGTCCGCGGATCCCCGCTGGCAATAATATCTTTAAATAAATTTTCGTTACGGTACGGCGCTTCCATAAAAATTTGAGTTTCCTTTTCCCGAGCCGAGCGGTTTTCAAGCTCTTTGATTTTCTTAATCCTTTCCCCCTGTTCCCGTGGAAGGTATCCGTGAAAGGCAAACTTCTGCCCGTTTAAGCCCGAGGCCATGAGCGCCAAAATAATAGATGACGGGCCGACGAGCGGCACCACATTCATATTATTCTGATGGGCTAGAAGCACAATGTCCGCTCCCGGGTCGGCGACACACGGACAGCCGGCTTCGGAAATAAGCCCGGTATCTTTACCGGCTATCTGCTGAAAAACCGATTTGACTTCACTTGCTGTCGAATGTTCATTGAGAGGAATAAATTGGCACTCATCAAAAGGCAATTGTGGCGTCATTTTTTTCAAGAACCGTTGGGCGGATTTTTCTTCCTCCACGACAAAAAATCGCAGGCTTTTTATTACATCCGCAATGTAAACGGGAATAACTGCGAAGTTATCTGGAGAAAGTGTTGTTGGAATTATAAAAAGTGTCCCAGTCATAATTCAAAAATTAAACACTACTGACTCGTGCTTACAGCCCATAAATGAGCGCAGTTTTCTTCATCAGAATTTTTTAAAGTTACATTAGAAAATATCCCTTCCCCACAACGTAAAGGTTCCCCGGGGGAAGTGTATACCCCACCATCACCAAACCCAAACCTGCTTTCCGGAACCCAAAGTGCTACCCGGCCGCCTTCCTTAACTCCGCCGCCGCAGGAATTATTAGGATTTTCCCCCACCGCTTCAACTTGGGTCCCTTTTAAAGTAGCGACAATTCCGTAATAGTTATGCCAGCGGGTATCGGGATCTCTTTCACCTGTAACCAAAATTTCATAAGTAAAATTACCATTCGCATTGTTTGGATTCTCCATGCCCAATGTATCCATATTCAGGCAATCCTTAGCTAACCCAGTTCTCGTTACGCAAGCTTCGACATATTTACGGATTGCTGAGATATTGCCCCATGCTTCGGCTGCCGTTGAGGCATCGATGATCTTAAATAACCTGGGCACCGCCAACGAGAGCAGCACCCCCATCACGATGATCACAATGATGAGCTCTAATAAAGTAAATGCTTCTTTCTTGTAAAAGTTTATTTTTGTTTTCAAATTTTTACTTTTAGGAGAACTCACGGCTCTCATTAGATAAGTGCGGCACTGACTCGGACGGATCCTCATCAGTGTCCGTTATTTCATTTCTAAAAAATTGCCAAAACCATTTTCCATTCGGGTTAATGGTTTTTGGCTTATGGAAAAAATAACGGAGAGGGTGAGATTTGAACTCACGAGGCCTTTCGACCCACACGCTTTCGAGGCGTGCGCATTCGGCCACTCTGCCACCTCTCCGAGTATCTACAATGCTTCTTTATTTAGATACGATACGAGGACCCTGAGCCCAACAGGCGAAGGGGCCAAAATTCCCTTAGAAACTTTCCTCAGGCACAAACCCTTCATACATCATCACCTGCCACACATCATCAATGCCCATCAGCTTGTGTAACTCAATAAGCGAAATTCCTTTGGACAAAGCATCTCTGGCAAACGTATGCCGGAGTGAATTAAACGTAATCTCCTTACTTAACCCGCTTTCCTTAATTAGATAATCAATGCGCTCTTTAATCTGATCTTGTGTCAACGACTCAAAAACAATCTCTTGACCCGGACGTTTTATTTTCTGCAAAGCTTTTAATGCATCGGCTGCTTGATGTGTCAACGGAATTTCACGGAGATTCTGGCCTTGTCCCCGTCCCTGATAGGATATCATTCTAATACAATTACATTTATAATCAATCCTTCGATTCTCCGGCTTTAAAACTGAAATATGCTCAGGATTGATACTGAGCCCCTCTTCAGTCGGGTTAGAGGGGTCGAATGTATCAATATCTGTCCATTGAAGTGCCGCAAACTCTTCCACCCGAAGGCCGGTAGCAATCAAAAAGGGAATAATAAATCTTATCGGTGCCTCCGCTTTTTCAATTATCAATTTCAGTTCATCATCCTTAAAAACTCGCGGAGTTTTTCCTCTGGCACCTTTTTCCAAACGTACATGCAGCAATGGATTGTCATTAATGTAACCTTTGGCTCGCGCCTGATCAAAAAAATCACGTAACAGCCACAGATGAAAATTAACCTGGCTGCTATCAAGGATTGGCACGGCGTCCTGTTTCAAAAATTCTTGAAAACCTATAACCACTTTTGGCGTGATTTGGTGAATCTTTTTTAGTTCGGGATATTTTGCCTTCAAAAAACCACTTAAAAACTTAATCGTCTGCTGGAAGCGCTCTTGTGTCTTTGAAGAATAATGAATCTTGATGCCGGCGACAAATTCTTCAATAAAATCAGCAATATCCACATCCACGGAAGACTTGTGGTGAAATTCTTCGGGGCCGGCATTATTCTCGATTTCCGCCAGAAGTTTTAACGCCTGGGCTTCACTCTTTCCTGCTTTTTTCCGGAACTGCAACCCTTGAGCGGAATACTCCACATAGTATTCATCATCAATTTTAGTTATTTTTGCCATGATTTAATGGATAGAAAATATTTGCGGGTCGGGGAGTGAATATTAATGCTCGTCATCCAAAGCTTCGATAAAGATTTCAACAATTTCTTGGTCAATTTTTCCTTTCATATCGCGCAATGTTTGAAAAGCTTCTTTCTGCGTCATGCGCCGGCGATAAGGACGAACTGATGTCAATGCATCATAGATATCTGCGATCGTCGCAATGCGGACGAGCGGTGTTATCTCTTCATCTTTGAGGCCGTCGGGATAACCTGTCCCATCCAGCTTTTCGTGATGATGGCGGATAATGTCGCACAAATGCTGCAATGAACGAATGGGCTTGACAATGCTTTCACCAATTTCGGGGTGCTTGCGCATCAATAGCCACTCTTGGTCGTTTAACGGCCCATCTTTTTGTAAAACCTCATCGGGAATACCGATCTTACCTATATCATGGAGCCGCGCCGCATCGCGCAGCGTTTTCAAATCATTCTCATCTAATCCTAGACGCTTGCCAATCAGCTGGCAATGGTTGGCAACGCGTTCCAAATGACCGCGGGAATACCTATCCTTGGCATCGACCGCCAAAGCCAGCGCTGTGATCGTTGAAAAATATGTTTTCTCGGCATCTTCATTCAACCGTGCATTCTCAATGGCCACCGCTGTCTGCGAGGCAAGATTGTTAATAAGGCTTAACTCATCTTCATTAAATTGCAAAGCAGGCTCGCGGCCACCCGCCAGGATAAGGCCACGCGGTTTTTCCCGGAATATCAAAGGCGCCAGCATAACCGGCGGTTTCAACAGTTCCTGATATTTACTCAATTCATGGAAATCCGCGCTGAGCTCGGAAATGACGCACGGCTCCCTGGATTTTAAGATGGCCTCCATCTGTGAAGCAATTGGCACGCTAATGGTTAAATCTTCAAGCTCCGGAGATGCTACTCCATAAATAGATTTTGCGGTCAATTCCCGACGGTCACGGTCATACAAAAGAAGCATACCGACTTTTGCGCGCAGGGCCCCGGCGAGAGTCTCGATGATCAAATCCAAAAATGTCTGAATGTTTTTCATGCCGGCAATACCGTCACCTACGCGCATCATAATGGTGTGCAGAGTACGTTTCGCCAGCTCTAAACTTTTGACATTTTCTTCAAGGCGGTTGGTGATCGCACTGAAAGATTGGGCCAAGACAGCAATTTCGTTTTTCTCTTGCCCAAGTTCTTTTATTTTGGCGGGGCTTAAGACATTTTCTAGGGCCTTGCGGTTAGCCTCGGCTAAATTAACTAATTTTGTAACAATCGAATACAGGACAACAAAACCGGTTCCCACGCCCAATGCTACCAGCCACAAAATAAATTCAAACGTTTCCTGGCTGACCTGTAATGTCCCGTTATCTTTAACATCATAGAAAAAGTACCATAAAACACCTAAAGGAACGATCGAGATAAGAAGAAAAACTGCCGCAAACTTGTGATGCAGCGATGAATCTTTGATAGAGAGGACAAATCCTTTTGTTTCAGATGGTGAATTCATTTTCATTATTTAAACATTTTTTATATTAGAACACAAGACGCAAAAAACTATTTTCCAGAAACAGGGTCAGTGAGGATTCCCTTTTCATCGTAAGCTTTCCTGCTTACCCTTTCCCCTTCCTTATAAACATCTTCATAGGCTTTCTGGCCGCCACGGTAATACAGCACACACAGGCCGTCTTTTTTACCGGCCACATAATTTTCCTCGCTCATTAATTCACCCGATTCATAATACACTTTACTTGGCCCATTTAAAAGGTTGTTTTGAATTATCCATTCCTGTTTTAATTCTCCCGTTGGGTAATACTCCTTCAAAGTACCCCCTTTACTGTCGTTGTTATAATTGCGTGTCATCCATAAATTCCCCGTTGGGAAAAACTCCTTAGAGACGCCGGTTTCAGCACCGTCTTTATATTCTTTCTCCACGCGCAATTTACCATCGGAAAAATACTCGCGGCCGACCCCTTGCGCCAAATCGTTATTATATTTAACTGATTTTTTTATGGCCCCATTATCGTAATATTCAATCATCATGCCCTGTGCTTTGCCGTTACGAAAGGGCGCTTCCGCCAGAAGGACGCTTTTTTCTGAATACGCATAACTTATTCCGTCAATAACGTCCTTTTTAAAACTCGCCTTCCAGCGCCGGGTACCATCGGGATAATAGATTTCGGCATCGCCCTCTCTTTTCCCATTTTTATAATTCCATTTTGCTTCCAGCTGGCCTTCTTCATTGTATTCATTAACCAACCCCTGCCATTCGCCATTATGGTAATTGATCTGATTTTTAATCTGCCCGTTCGAATAGTATTCACTGCTTAAACCTTCCAGCTGCCCGTTGACAAAATTCATTTCATACTGCAGCTTGCCATCGGGATAATAATAACGGCTGACACCGTCAAATTGATCATTTTTATAATTTTCATCGCTTTTCAGTGTTCCATCTTCGTAATATTCTTTAACTTCTCCCTCCAGCTGCCCCTTTTCAAACTTTTTAAGGAAAAAAGTTTTTCCATTTTCATAGTAAGACTTATATTCACCCTCCAGTTGCCCATTAGCATATTGCGCCTCGCTCATCAACTGGCCGCTTTCGTAGAATGTTTTACTTGGTCCATTTAAATTCCCGTGAATATAATTTCGTTGTGCGTTCACCGCGCCGTTGGGATAAAATTCTTCGACAAGACCATTTTTCTCTTCAGCATGAAGAGAAGTAGCTGCGGCCACTGAAAAAATCAATGACAATAATAATATTTTATTTTTTTTCATAAAACTATTTGCCAATCTCTACGGATCCGGCTTCGCCAAATACTTACTGTGTTTGGCTACGCCGGATAACCGCCAGTCTTTTCTAAAATTTAAAAACGAAGCCAGGCGAAGTTCCCTGGCCTGTCCGGCCAGGACAGGCAAACACAAAAATTTTTGAACGAAGACTGGCGGAGAGGTAGAGATTCGAACTCTAGAAGGACTTACATCCTTAACGGTTTTCAAGACCGCCGCATTCGACCGCTCTGCCACCTCTCCGAGTGACTACATTAAATTTATTTAGATAATGTCACGAGGATCCCGAGCTCATCAAGCGAAAGGGTCAAGTTTTATTGTGGCAACAGCAACACCTTCTTAATCCAAATAACATATAAATCTTTTGCCAAAGTGATTGTTGAACTGAAAAATTTTACAATAGTCAATTTGGCAAATACCAAATCCAGGCCCGCAACAACAAAGAAAATATTAACCACAATTGCTGAAAATAAAACCAAAAGGTACGCCAACTTAAAAGCTTGTGTTTCCCCTTCTTGTTGTTCCTGAGCGGACTGGAGAATTTGCATTGCGACAATAAACCCCAAGAAAAATAAAAAATAATGATCGTACGCGTTAATGCTTAAGAATCTATGAACCACCGTAAAAACAACAAAGAACAAGATTAAATAAAAAGGGAAAAAATATGCCAACAACTTGTCCAGCGGCGTAAGAAAGCGAAATATCGCTAGGCTTATTTTTTGTCCCAATTCATACGGCCCCCAAAAACGGAAAATAAATAAAAAAATAAGCAAAAATGACAATGCCCCGTACATAAAAAATTCATTATAAGAGACCGTCACATATTCAGGTAAGTGCTGCCAAAATGTCTGCGCGCTGGCAACGAGTAGAGGAAGAAAAATTATCGCTAATGCTGTTTTTATTAAGCTGATCAAAAAATCGCCCATAGGTCCTCCTTATGATTTTGAAATCTTCTCCACGTTTCCCATGTATGGCCTTAACGCTTTAGGAATCACAACTTCTCCCGCTTGGGTTTGATTATTTTCCAACAATGCGACAACGGTTCTGGCCAAGGCAATTCCGGAACCGTTTAACGTATGCACATACGTCGGCTTTTTGGTTGTCTTGCCTTTAAAACGGATACTTGCCCGCCGGGCCTGGAAATCTTCGAAATTTGAACAGCTTGAAGTTTCCAACCAAGCATCAACGCCCGCGGCATACGCTTCAATATCGTAACATTTAGCCGCCGCAAAACTTAGGTCACCGCTGGCAATTAATACAACACGGTAAGGAAGTTCCAGAAGTTGAAAAATTTTTTCGGCGTTACCCACGAGCTTCTCGAGCTCATCGTATGAATGCTCAGGCTTGACGAATTTAACCATCTCCACTTTGTCAAATTGATGCACACGTATCAACCCTTTCGTATCTTTTCCGTAACTGCCTGCCTCACGGCGAAAACACGGCGTGTATGCGGTATAATAAATGGGAAGATCCTCCTCGGTTAAAATTTCATCACGATGGATGTTAGTCACCGGGACTTCCGCTGTCGGGATTAAAAACAAATCATCATCCTTGAGTTTGTACATGTCCTCTTCCATTTTGGGAAGCTGCCCGGTGCCGGTCATCGACTCACGGTTCACCAAAACCGGAGGTAACATTTCCTTATAACCGTGCTGGGTCGTATGGACATCAAGCATAAAATTTAAAAGTGCCCGTTCGAGCTTGGCGCCCAACCCTTTAAACAAAATAAAATGTGAGCCGGAAAGTTTTGTCCCACGTTTAAAATCAATGATGTCTAACGATTCCCCGATTTCAATGTGTGTCTTGGGTTTAAAATCAAACTTTGGGGCCGTGCCCCACGTCCTGACCACTTTATTTTGCGCCGGTCCACCCACGGGTACTGACGAATGCGGCAAATTGGGAATCCGCAAAAGCATGTCCCGCAGTTCATCCTCAAGAACCTTGGCCTTGGGCTCCAACTCATCAATTTTCTCGGCAACGGATTTCATCGCGGCAATTTTATCCTTGGTGTCTTTCTTTTCCCGCATCAAACGGCCAATTTCATCATTAGCCGCATTCTTTTGGTTGCGCAGTTCATCAACCATCGTCATGAGTTCCCGCCGCTTTTGGTCTTTTTCAAGAATTTCTTGAAAATCAAAGGTAGCATTCTTGGCCGCCAATCCTTTTTGGGCGGCAGGCAAATTTTCGCGTATTAACCTAATATCAAACATGGGATTAGTTCAATGTCGCCTGGCTAGGCAGAAGTATATTGTTTTAAAACCGCTTCAATTTGTGAGGTAAGAAGTTTACCGCTAATTGGTTTGGAAAGGTAGTTTTCAGCATCCATTTCAAAACAATCAACAATGTTTTGTGGCGTATCGACAGCCGTAAGGAAGATAATCGGGATATCTTCCGTGGATTCATCCTCTTTTAGCTTTTTACACATCTCTAAACCGTTCATGACCGGCATTTCGCAGTCCAAAAGGATTAAATCAGGTTTGGTAGATTTGACTGTTTCCAGGCCAGCGGCACCGTTAACTGCGGTGACAACGTGGTAACCTTGCTTTTCCAGAGTCGACGTAATGAATTTACGGAAGACATCCGAGTCTTCAACAACTAAAATCGTTGGTTTTGGCTGGCTTTTATTCATATTAATAGTATTTTTATATCATAGCCCCGCTTAAAAATCAAAACACTTTCAAGAATTCTGCAACTCTACCGAAACTTAAATCCTCAGGTTATTGTACTTGCCGCCTAGCTTAAAAGCTATATAGTTAAACATTGATTGAACACGGTGAAAATAGGTGTACTGGCTGACAACAAGCGCATGGCCAGCAGCCGCGATTTCCTCGCGTTCCTTTTCGTGGGTAAGGTAATACTCCAACAGCTCAACCATTTCCTTATCGTTTCGATACACAACCAAATGTTTCCTATCCTCAAAAAGTTCCTCAAATCCATTATTTTTAATGGCATTGGTCAACAAAAAACAACCCGAGCTCATTACCTCAAAAACCCGCAGGTTAATATCATTTTTAACCGATGAATTAAAACCTATTTTTGATTGGCTATAAATTTTTCCCATCTCCCGGTGATCGGCCCGGCCGATAAAATGCTGCGGGTAGGCTTTTTTAAGATATGCCAAATGCCGCCCGCGGGCGAATTTCTGGGCGTCGCGACCAACAAAACCAATATTATAAATTTTAGGCAAATTTAGTTTTTGGTGAATCTCCGGATCGCACGCCAACGGCACCCACTGGGCATCAACTTTTGAGGACTTTCGAACCTTTTCGGCGCCTTCTTTTTGGGCACAAAAAACAAAATCGTAATGCCGTACCTGTTTTCGGATGGTTTTAAACGTTTTGGGGAAATGTGTATCAATTAAATACCACGCGGCGGGATGCAAATTTTCAGGCAGGTCATCGGCATAATCGCCATGATCTAAGCGGAAATAAAGGTCAAACCCTTTTGGGTAACTTTTTGTTTCAGTGATAATAAAACTCTCGTAAGTAATGTTGGGGGCATTTTCAAAAACCCATTTGAAATATTCGGCGGTTGATTCACGGCCATGGACAAAGGCAACGCGGATCCGATCATTAGGCATTTTTTACCTTCGCGTAAACTTTCAGGCCGTCTTTCAGAGTGAATTGATTCTTGAGGACACGCATTCCAACTTTATCCAGCATTTTACCGATGGTACCAACGTCAAAGAAATAAAAATGATCCTTGATAAAATTCTTCCACTTGGGCCCAAAGAACAACACGTCGCGGTGTCCGACATTGGGCGTCCAAACCTCAAGGAGCCCATCGGGCTTGATGACTCGCCGTATTTCTTTAAAAATCTTAAGAGGATCCGGAACATGTTCAATGACATGATACATCGTGATGACGTCGAAATAAGCATCCGGATAATGCGCATCTTCCAAAAATCCAGGGAACACATTTAATTTCAGTTCTTCTTTGGCGTGCTTGATACCGGCGGGGGAAATCTCGATACCGTAAGTGTCAAAACCCTGTGCACGGGCCGCTTCCAGGATAAAACCGGCGGAACAACCGACATCCAAAAACCGTCCGCTCTTTTTGTAGCGTACAATCCCGCGCAGAATTTTACGTGCCCGGCGACGTTTGGATTCCTTTTTGGCAATATACCCACGGGAATAATCTTGGTTGGTGTAAATCTCGTGCTGCTTGTCCCATACCGGTCGCGGGTTCATATAAATAAGGCCGCAGTGCGGACAACGGACAATACGGAAGTTACGGATAACGTGAAGCTCTTTACCCGAGTTTTGATCGCAAATATTGCAATTTATGTTTAGATTTTCCTGACTCACAAGGCACAATTATAACATTAGAGATTCTTCTAAGGGATTTATTTTACTAAATTTCAAATCTTCCCGTCTAAGGTACCGGAATTCCCCTAATTTTAATTCTCCCAGTTGAAGTGGGCCGAAGGCAATGCGTTTGAGCTTTGTCACTTCATGTCCAAGGGCTTTAAACAGCCGGCGGATCTCACGATTTTTTCCTTCAGTCAACTCCACGGTCAAGTGCGATTCTCGATTGCTCGCCTTACGCAAAGAAATCTTGGAAGGCTTTAATAATTCTCCGGCGTCGAGAATGCCCCGTTCGGCTTTGCTGACCTCTGCGGCTGTTACCTTCCCTTCAACCGTCACCACATAAGTACGGGTAATGGCGTTAACCGGATCAGTCAAATAGGCGGAAAGTTTGGTATCATTGGTAAGTAGCAACACGCCCGTTGACGCCATATCCAGGCGGCCGACGGGATGTAGCTGTTTTAATTCCCCCGGAAGCAAATCAAAGACCGTTTTACGGCCGTGCTCGTCGGCGCGCGTCGTGACAACACCCTTGGGCTTATTGAGCATGATGGCCTGCCAGCTGACTCGCTCTAAAGATTTTCCATCAAGAATGAACTTCTCTTTTTCCGGCGTGACCAAATGCTGCGGATCGCGGATAGTTTTATTGTTGACCTTCAGGCGCCCGTCTAAGATCAATTTTCTGGTTTGGCTGCGGGAAAACAATCCCAGTTTTGACAGCGCGCGCTCCAGCGGAACCTTACCTAAAGAAGCCTTAGTCATTATATTCAAATAATAGGAATCTGTCGCCCGTTACTAATCTCTTCTCACATCCTTCGCAACGACGCTTTAGAAAACTTGTTGAAATTATTTAAGTTGTAAATCTATTCTTTTTCTACTTCGACCGCGCCGGCGAAGGACTGACCTCATTTATTCTATTAAGCGAATAACTACCGAATTCTAACTACTTTTCCTTCTTTAAAATATACATATACAGAATAGGCTTCCCACCCGCTTGAAAACTCCCTCTTAAACTCATAAAACCATATTTCATCAGAAACTCCTCCTTCACAATGACTCCCCCGACAATTACGATCCAAAGAATACGGAGATGGCTCATGTAATATTTTCCTTGGCTCTCCCAAAGCAGAGCGAATCCTATCTCTATCAGCACCGATGAACTCTAAATCAAGAGAAGATGCCTGTAAATTCAATTCTTTTTTTACTTTAAAAGCATCTTGAGCCATCTTATTTAAATCTGCCGAACTAGCTGCACATCCAAAGATGGTTAAACACAAAAACAAAAAAATACTTAAATGCACATTATCTCTAATGCTCTTATTGTACATAATAATTTTCCCCATGAAAAATAGCAAACGTTGCCAGTCCAACTCCCCCATAAATTCCCATTCTTACTGGATTCATTGTTGTGAGAGCTCCGACTGGGTCCCCAAAATTAAGATAATATGAAGATTGGGCTCTTATTGAATTTGATAAACTCATCGCGGTCGACCTGGAAATAACAGGGCCAATCCACTTAATTTCTAAGTTTTGGAATTTTATCCCGTTCGCTGCAGCTAATTTAATTCCAGAGCCTAAATTCAAAGTTCCTTCGCTGTAGGGCAATATAAATTTTCCTTCCGCAACATTCAAATAATTGGCTGATTGTCTTGCATAGGGACCACTCACACCTAATTTTTTAAATCCTGCTCTGAATAAATCACTGAGTAACCCATGGGATTTCGAATAAATTACAGTCATTTGATTTTCATTTGCAAATGCTTGAGCTCCCTTATCAGTTGTATTTATACCCAGGAAAGCCCAATTTTCATTATCGTCTGCTGAAACCCAAGCCCTTATTCCCTCAGTTGGGCCTCGTTCGCTTAACCCGTCATTTTTGGCAGACAGATATCCATCAGCCATAGATCCACCCAAAACCCCTCCCGCCAATCCCCCAACAAAACTATCTGCATGCCCTGTCCCAATAGCATATCCTCCACCGGCTGCAAGAGCAGCATAACCAAAACCCGATCCCCATGCTGAAACACCTAACCCGACACCACCTCCTAACGCTCCACCCATCAATCCACCCATTAGAGCACCTTTCCATCCACCTTCTAACCCTCCAGTGATGGCACCACCTGTCATTCCACCTAATGCAAAAGCTAGCGGCGTGCCAAGCCCACCGGTAGCCACAGTTACAACTGCACCAACTACTGCGCCGGCAAAACTATTCCAGAATTTTTTCCATGACCAATGACCAGTGGGATCAATCCTATTTATGGGATTGTTGAGAACATAACTGTACCGATTTAATGACTGTGGGTTAGCCGGATCTTCAATAATCGTATCCGGCGTTATGAATCTCCCTAACGACGGATTGTAATATCTAGCGCCATAATAATACAGCCCAGTCTCATCGTCTTTGGGCTTGCCGGTAAAATAATAAAGCGCGACCTCGTCGCTTGTCCCGTATTTTTCATGCCGGCCTTCGGTGCCGAAGGGCTGGTATTCGGTTAACTCCTTCACCGCACCCTGCGCGTCCGTCACTACATTAGTCGATCCTAAATGATCAGTATGATAATAGAGCATCTTGCCGTCGCGCAACGAGCCGACGACCATGTTGCCCAGCATCACATACGCAATCTTTTGGCCGTCAATCTCTTCATACAACGAGCCGACATACGTCGTTGTTTGAGTTTGTTGGGTTGTTGGGTTAACCGCAGTCTTCTTGGTTCTCCCACCGTCGCCGTCGTATTGATACGTCGCGATGACCGCCGCATTTTTCTTCACCTGCGTCAGCCGGTTCTCTATATCATAACTATATTCTGTCAAAGAGCCTGCCTCAGACTTCGAGGCCAAGTTGCCGTTGGCGTCATAGGTGAACGTCGTCCCGTCGCTTAAACCAGTTACGGCATGCGGGCCAGCATTACCTGTGTTGTCATAATAATAAAATTTTCCATCCTTCGCAATTAAATTTCCAATTTCATCGAAACTAAAATTTTTCACTCCGTAGCCCAGCGCATCCGTCCCTTCGGCGCGCGTTAGCCGGGATAGTTCGTCGTATTGAAAATTCTGATTCGCGGAATGCACGTGATCAATGATTTGGACAATGTTGCCTGTGTTGTCATAGATGTATTCAAAATCCTGCAGAGATTGACCCAATGCATTGGTGGTTACCTTTCGGGTCAAACGTAAATTTAAAGGATTATATGTGTAAACCTCCACGTCGCCGTTACCATAAACTGCACGTGTAACTTGTCCCGAAGGGCTATACTGAATATCGCGGATAAACAACATCGCTGCTGGCGCATCCGGCACATTATTTACCGTAAATGATGCTTCGATCGTCACGGTAGAATAATTAGTAAAGGTAATGATGGCGGCGATGGTATTTGCGCCTTCCGAAAGACTCGCACTATTAAACGGATTGGCTGTTCCATAGTGGCTGTCCCCGCTAGATCAAACGGCGGCAAGCCTTCTATCTTATCGGGTGTTCCGCTGCCAGCGGGTTTATTAATATAAAAACTTACCTGTTTAACATTCGTATCCGGACTGGTATAAACATAAATATTCCCGGCCACTGTCTTGTTGGATAACAACACAGGATTTGACCGGTTTGCTGAAGAGCTTAACATCAGGTTATATGAGATCGGTGGTGTCTCAACCGTGCAAGTCGATGAGCACCCGTCCCCATTGGCCGTATTTCCGTCGTCGCAACCTTCCATTCCATTCTTTATCCCGTCACCGCAATATTGTGTTGCCACGCATGACCCATAATGGCAACTACTGCATGTTTTAAGCCCGCTATAGCCATTGATCGTACATGCCTGTGTCGTTGAACCTTCACATTCTTCTCCGGCTTCCACAATTCCGTTTCCGCACTGAGTATCCGGGACATTATCAACAGTAAAAAAAGATTGTAACGATACTGTTGTACTGTCTTTTAAGGTTATAATTGCTGAAATCGAACTTGACCCTTCGGGAAGTTTATGGCTGTCATATGCGTTCGCCGTCCCGTTTGTTGCTGTCCCTGCCAAATCAAATGGCAACAAATTCTCTGTCATATATGGAGTTCCACTGCCAGCAGGTTTATTAATATAAAACTTTACCTGCTTTACATTTGTGTCCGGGCTGGTAAACACGTAAATATTCCCGGCAACTTTTTGATTAGTTAGAGAAACTGGATTCGACCGGTTTGATGAGTAACTCAATTTCAGACTATATGTTTGGGCAAAAGCGTTATGGCTGTTCAATATAGCCGACCAGCTACACACAACCGCCATTGACAAAAGTATTCTGTTAAAAAAATATTTCTTATTTCTCATCTTTACTGCCCTCCCCCGGGCAACAGGGATGCATCATTCGACACGCCTGTAATCTGCCCGGCAGAATTGTATTGATAGAAAACCTTCCCGTTGTCGGGATAGGTTATATTTTTCAATCGGTCTAGTGCATCATAAGCGCGCTGAACATTGAAAATCGCAGAACCGACCTGTTTGCTTGATTGCGTCTCGCGGCCAAGCTCGTCATAAATAAATTTTGTATTGGCGGTCGCGCCGTATTCAGCCTGCGTCAAACGGCCCTTGGAAAAATTAACCGCCGGATCATCATAGGTGTAATTGACATTCAAATTGGCATGATCAGATTTATTGGTCAATCGGTTTAAAGAGTCATACGTAAAATAAATCGTCTTTCCTTTCGCGTCGGTCTGTTCAATCAAGTTGCCGTTTAGATCATATTTATACGTCCAATAGCCCATATCAGGATCATCCATCGCAATTTTGCGGCCCAGGTTATCGTACGTCATTGTTGTCGTATTACCGTTGGCATCGATGGTTTGTGTTAAATTCCCTTCGGAGTCATATTTGTATTGTGTCGTGGCGTAAAGCGTAAACGCTGTGGCCGGATAAATCGGTGCTCCCCTACCGTCAGCACCTTTGAATTCCCTTTTCTCAATGAGCCGACCGTACGCGTCGAAAACAGATTCTTGTTTGTGTCCGTTTTCATCAATTGACGTTATGGTCCAGTCATCATAAGAAGCCGTCGAATATGTTCCATCGGGATTGATTGTTTTAACCAATCGGCCAACCGCATCGTATTGATAATTCGTATGCGGTAACGCCGGATATATCG
>CAZVZR010000054.1:0-5647 GCA_964630825.1 uncultured Planctomycetales bacterium
ATTGAAATTCATACCGGTGCTTGGTGGGAATCGTGGTGGTTGTTTTTGTGGAAGGCAATTTGTTTTTTAGGAATGGGAGCTATTTTTATTCAATATTATCGAAAAAAGCAGTTAAAGTTCATAAAAAATTCAAGGAGGCCAAGATGAAGCAAAAGAAAAATATAACTTTAATAGTTGGTTTATCAATCCCTGTCCTAATGATTGGGTTCATTGCCGTCAGTATCTATTTACCTTCATTTTTTGTCCATCCGCCGCAAACCAATTTTATTTACAGCATGGGCGGAGATTATTATAACCGGTATAGATATACGGTGCACGAGGGGAAGGTTATAGAGAATGAGATAAAACTTCCTGAAAATAACAATGCCCAACGATATGTTAACGAGCCAAAACTTTTTTATTATGACGTTATTAAAGATTCAACACGAGAAATCTCTTTGGGAGAAGCACAAGGTTTGGTTTTGAATAATCAGAATATTTCTCCGGATGGATTTCAAGTGGTTTCGGGGAATTCCGAGGGAGATTTTTTCTTTTTTTACGATTCATATAACGGAAGCAATAAGTACCTCAAGAAAGGGGCTTTCAGTCGTAAATTAAATTTAACCTCTGTTAAGGACTATTGTTATTCTTTTGAATTTTTGGGCTGGATAAAATCTCAACAGTAAGTCATGCAAGCAACATCTAAGGAGGAATAGAAATGGATAAGAAAACAACACTAGAAAATATTCAGTCTTTAATTCAAGAAGGACAGTTAACGAAGGAAGAATTGCTGGATGTTTACCGAAATACTGTCAAAGGAGGCACTCAAGAATCCCTAAACAGGCAGTCACGTATTTCCAATATTCTTTATTATATTGGCGGGGCGATTGTCTTTTTGGGGATCTGTATTTTTGTGGGAACCAATTGGGGAAGCCTTAATGATGCGACAAAAATTATGGCCACACTAGGCTCATCGGTGGCGATGTATATTGCCGCTACGCTCGTTGGGCAATCTAAAGATTTAAATAAGGTTTCCGATGCTTTTCATTTTTTGTCGGCCTTAGTCGCTCCGTTAGGAATTTTTATCACCCTGGACATAGCCGGTGTTGATAAAAACACCGCGGGCATACACAGTGCGATAGCAGCTGTATTGTTGGCTGTTCAGGTGGGTTCCTATCTTCTTGATAAAAGAAATGTCTTTGTTGTCTTTATGGTCATTTTCGGAACGTGGCTGTTTTTTAGTTTTACCACTTTTCTAATGGGAGGGAGGCCTTTTTCCAATTGGGATTTTATTAAATACCGTTGGCTCATCGCCGGCCTTTCTTATTTGTTTCTGGGGTTTTCCTTCACAGATACAGATAAGAAAGGTTTGTCACCCTGGCTTTATGGTTTTGGCGTAGTTTCGTTTTTGACGGCAGCTCTTTGCCTGGGCGGATATTCGCCCAACCAGAATGTTTTCTGGGAATTGCTTTTCCCGGGGTTAGCTTTTGGCGTTATTTTCTTGAGCGTGTATATGAAGGTGAGGTCATTTTTGGTCTTCGGGACAATGTACTTGATGTTTTATATATTAAAAATTACTAACGAGTATTTTACGTCCGGCTTTGGCTGGGCGTTGTCGCTTATTTTCGTAGGCTTTGCTTTAATAGGCGTAGGGTATTTAGCATTTTATTTAAACAAGAAGTATATAACTTAGCACTTAATTTATTAAAAGCCGTTAGCATACAGTAAGAATTGATGAGAATAAATAAATGATAAAGAGAATACTTAGAATCATCATTAGTGTAAGCATAATTGCAGCAATTTTGATTGGTATACTTCAGGAGGTGGCTGTGTATCAGCCCACTAAGGAATTGAAATATACGCCTGCCGATCTGGGCCTCCGCTATGAAGAATTGTTGATCCCGGTAGGTAAGAAAGTTCAATTAAGTGCCTGGGTAATCAATTCTCCGAAGGCAAAATCTACAATGCTATTTTTTCATGGCAATGCCGGGAACAACAGCGATCGATTAACAAAAATTGATATGTTTAGCAGATTGGGCCTTAATATCGTGATCGTTGATTACCGTGGTTTCGGCAAGAGCAATGGGTGGGCGACATCCACGAATATTCAAAACGATGCTTTAAAGGTATACGATTTTCTAATAAAAATAAATATCATTCGGGCCGAACAAACTGTTATATATGGAGAGAGCGTTGGCGGTGTCCCTGCTGTTAAAGTGGCGCAGCTAAGAAATGCCGGCGCACTCATCCTCGATTCAACCTTAACGTCTTCTGCCGATATGGCACGAAAAATACTTCCATTCTTGCCACCTTTCTTAGTTTATTCATCAATGAATTCATATAAGAGAATACCAGATGTTACTTGTCCTAAATTATTTATTCATAGTCGAGATGATAGTATCATCCCATATTATTTGGGAGTGAAACTATACAACAAGGCTAAAGACCCCAAGGAGTTTTTAGAAATACGCGGGGATCATAATGACGGTTTTTTAGTATCGGAAAAGAAATATATGGAGGGAATAGAGAGCTTTCTTCGACGATATAAGTTTATCGATCTGGAAAAGTAAGACGGAGAACATATGATCAATATTCCTGCCACAAAAAATACACCGTTAAGCATAACTGGCTACCATAAACTTCTCATCGATATCCGCAAGGAGTTGCAAGAAGGCCTCAAAGAAATTACCCGGCTCATTGAAAGAGAAAAAGTCCTGCGGTATTGGATGATCGGCCGGTGTATCCATGAATACTTGCAAAACCAGGTAACAGGAAACGGCAAGATATGGCAATTTTATAATCGGTTAGAAAAAGATTTGGAATTGAGTGCCCGCACGCTCAAACTTTACGAACAGTTTTACCGCTATTTCCCCAATCTTAAACCCGACGGTAAATTACAGTGGTCGCATTATCGATACCTTCTTACCGTTTCTGACCTAAAAGAGCGTAAACACTGGATAAAGCGGATTTACCAAGAAAACATGTCGACACAGGCATTAAGGACTGAACTTTCTCCATCATTTGCGTTATCAGGAGAAGAAAGGGGATTGTATGTATTAACCGAACCGCAACGGGGGATACTTTATACTTACGGATTAGTCAGGGATGAATCTTCGTGGTTGGTTGATTGCGGCTTTGCCAACCGCATTGAGGCGCCGGCTTGCGCCGCACAATTGCATAATAAACGGATTTATACTTCCATGAAGTTCGAGAATAGTTATCGCTTGCAAGTTGCCGCCAGAGTTAAAGTAGATGAACTTTATACTTTTAAAGCAAAATTAATCCGTGTTATTGATGGAGATACGTTGCTTGTCCTTATTGACCAGGGATTCGGCATCCGCACCGAGCAGCGCCTGCGTTTGCGCGGCATCGACGCACCCGAGATGAGCACGGTCCCCGGCCGAAAAGCTAAAATCTGGATGGAAAAAGAACTCACCGGCCTGGAATTTATTATTGTTAAGACTCATAAAAGTGACAAATACGACCGCTACTTAGTTGATGTTTTTATCCTGCCCAACGAAACTGACCCGCAGCAAGTTGCCTCTCACGGCCTTTGGCTCAACGGCAAAATGATCAAAGCCGGCATGGCTGTGCCGTGGAAGCATTTTGTTTAATCTTATTTTAACCTTCCTTTAATTCTTCATTGTTATAATTTATTTAAAATACAATGGACGAATCATTGTTTCCAGTTTTTTGTGTGCCATAAAAAACAATATATTGAAAATATATAAAAAAGTGAGATATTGATAACGGGGAAAGAAATATCAATAAATCAGAGTGCATGGTTTTAAAAAAGGAGGTGCTGATATGACCGCCAAGAAAAATAATTCGACTACACAAACTGAAGAACAGGTATTTATTATTTCACGCGTTTTTGAAGCACCGCGCGAGTTGGTGTGGAAAGCACTCACCGATCCAGAACGTATGAAACACTGGTGGGGGCCGAAAGGTTTTACGGTGCAAGTGGCCAAGATGGATTTTCGTCCCCGCGGCAGTTATCATTATTGCCTACGTTCTCCCGAAGGCAAGGATATGTGGGGCAAGTTTTTTTATCGGGAAATCAGGGAACCAGATCAGATTGTTTTTGTTAATTCATTTTCCGATGAAAAAGGCCGGCTCACGCGCCATCCGATGCACCAAAACTGGCCGCTGGAAATGCTTTCGACGTTTACCTTCACGGAAAATAAAGGCAAGACAACACTAAACATTGAATGGACGCCGCTAAACCCGACCGAAGAGGAACGTAAAGCTTTTGAAGATGGAATGGACGGAATGAAACAGGGCTGGACGGGGACGTTGGATCAACTCACGGATTATTTGAAAAGCGAACCTTTTGCCATTGAGCGTACTATCAATGCGCCCATTGACAAAGTTTGGCAAGCGATTACCGACAAAGATCAAATGAAAAAATGGTATTTTGATCTTCCGGAATTTAAACCCCAAGAGGGGTTTGAGTTTCAGTTTTCAGCTGGTAAGGATGAGAAGAAATACCTTCATCTCTGTAAAATTACGGAAGTAGTCATCGGCAGAAAAATTACTTATAGCTGGCGATACGATGGATACCAAGGGAATTCCTTTGTCACCTTTGAGTTGGCTGTTGAAGGGAATAAAACAAAACTCAAACTGACGCATGAAGGGCTGGAGACATTCCCTAAAAGTAATCCCGATTTGGCTAAAGAAAATTTTGCTCAAGGGTGGACTTCTATTCTCGATAAATCTTTAAAACCATTCCTGGAGAAATCAACCGCCAAATCCGTTAAATCTAAATAAAGGTGACGGACACTTTAAGTAAAGGTGTCCGTCAGCGTAATGAACCATAAAAAGGAGAAATTAAAATGAAATGTTCCAGTTATGACACGCGTAAATTTTTTCTCTGTGGGATGAGGTTGTTTTTTGGGTTGTGGTTGCTTTACGCCGGTTTAGTGAAGTGGATCATGATGGGGCCCAATAAGTTTGTCGGTTTTATTACGGCGGATTTTGATAAAACCTGGTCGCCGCATGTTTTAAATGTTTTTCTCGCCTGGTTAATTATGATCGCCGAGCCGGTTTTGGCGGTATTTATTCTTTCCGGCAAGAAACCGCGTAAAGCGTGGACGCTGACGGCATTTCTCATGTTTCTTCTAACCATCGGACAAACCATTTTGATGAAACCCGATGTGATCGCCAATTGGCAGTATTTGGTCCTGACTTTGGTTTGTGCTGCTCTCAGTGATCCGGACCCGCAATGAGCAAAAGGAGAAAATAAAATGATTAAAAAAATTCTTATAGCTCTTGCCGCGATCATCGTTATATTAGTTGTCGTTGTTGCCATACAACCATCTGATTTTCGCATTTCGCGGACAGCCACTATAGCAACCCCGGCGTCAGTGGTGTTTGCGCAAGTGAACGACTTTCATAACTGGGAGGCGTGGTCGCCTTGGGCGAAACTTGATCCAGCGGCCAAGAATTCCTTTGAAGGTCCGCCGGCAGGAACTGGCGCCATCTTGAGATGGGCCGGCAACAACCAAATCGGCGAGGGAAGTAATACGATTATTGAGAGCCGTCCCAATGAGTTGATTAGAATCAAACTTGAATTCATCAAACCCTTTGCCGCTACCAATACGGCGGAGTTTATTTTTATAACTGAGGGCGATCAAACTGTGGTGACGTGGAGCATGTTCGGCAAAAA
>CAZVZR010000054.1:5747-17909 GCA_964630825.1 uncultured Planctomycetales bacterium
CTGATGAGAATCATAATTCAAAGATAAACAATACAAAAGACGCGGTGCTTAAAAATTCAGTACTCAAGGACGATATCAATCTCCTGGATGCTTATTCCCAGGCGGTGGTAAACGTGGTGGATAAGATTGGCCCGGCGGTTGTCAGTATCAACATCGGCTGGCGGATTCAGGAATACGGTATGGAGCAAGGCGGAGCCGGCTCCGGCGTACTGTTTACCCCGGATGGATATATTCTCACCAACAGTCACGTGGTCCATGATGCCGTCCGGTTTTCCGTTGTCCTTAATAATAATAAAGCTTTTGCCGGAGAGTTGGTCGGCGATGACCCGGCCACGGATCTGGCCGTCGTCCGCATCCACGAAAATCATCTTCCCTTTGCCGAAATCGGTGATTCCGGTTCGTTGAAGGTTGGCCAGCTGGCAATTGCTATCGGTAATCCGTTGGGATTTCAATCTACAGTTTCCACCGGTGTCGTCAGTTCTACTGGCCGAAATTTAAGGAGCCCGCAAGGACGCCTGATTGACAATATTATTCAACACACCGCCCCGCTTAATCCGGGAAATTCTGGAGGACCATTAGTCGATTCCAAAGGTAATGTGATCGGTATTAACGTCGCCATGATTCATATGGCCCAGGGATTAAATTTTGCCATTCCCGCCAATACGGCTAAATGGGTGGTGTCGCAAATTTTGCAGCACGGTCGGGTGAAACGGGGATATTTAGGCATTGCCGGCCGGCCTGCGCCTCTAAGTATCAGGGTCAGCCGTCTTTATAATCTCTTGAATGAATCAGCTTTATATATTGAAATGGTGGAAAAAGGCGGGCCTGCCCACAAAGGCGGCCTGCGCGAATCCGATCTGATTGTTGCCGCTGATAAAAAGGTGATAAATAACGTCGATGATTTGCATCAGTTTTTGGCGCCCTGGCCATTGGGCCGGTCTTTGACGTTGACTGTTATTCGTGGTGAAGATCAGTTTAAATTGAACATTGTCCCGACAGAAACACCTTAAATGGCCACGATTGTTTCCATTCAGAATTTAAATAAAATTTACGCGGGCGGCCTGCCCCGCCTAGGCGGGGGCTTTCATGCGCTAAAAAATATTAACCTTGAAATACGCACCGGAGAAATTTTTGCCCTCCTGGGGCCCAACGGTGCGGGCAAGACCACGCTCATCAACACGATTTGCGGGATCGTTAATCCTACCCAAGGCGAAATACTCGTCGACGGCCACAATGTTATCAAAGATTTTCGTTATACCCGTTCTCTGATCGGACTTGTTCCCCAGGAATTGGCCACCGATGCTTTTGAAACCGTTTGGGACACGGTTAGTTTAAGCCGCGGGTTGTTCGGCAAGCCGCCTGACCCGGTATTTATCGAACAAACGCTCAAGCAGCTTTCTTTGTGGGACAAGAAAAAAAATACGATCCGGACGCTTTCCGGCGGGATGAAACGCCGGGTCATGATCGCCAAGGCCTTGTCGCACGAGCCCAAGGTGTTATTTCTAGACGAGCCCTCCGCCGGTGTTGATGTGAATTTAAGAAAAGACATGTGGGACCAGGTCCGGCATTTACAAAAAACCGGGGTGACGATTATCCTGACTACGCATTACATCGAGGAAGCCGAAGAGATGGCCGACCGGATCGGGGTCATTAATAACGGTGAAATCATTGTCACGGAAAACAAAATGGATTTGATGAAAAAGTTGGGCCGCAAACAATTGATTTTGGAGCTTAAAGATCGCCTTGTTGAAATTCCCGCCCAATTGTCGTCCTGTCAGCTGAGCTTGAACGCTGACGGTACACAATTGGTTTACACCTATGAAGCCAACAAAGACGATAATGGTGTTTTTGAGCTTATGGCCGGATTGTCACGAGCCGGAATCACTTACAAAGACATGCATACCAACCAAAGCTCATTGGAAGAAATATTTATTCAGCTGGTGAAACAATAATGAATTGGTACGCCGTTTACGCGATCTATAAATTTGAGATGCACCGCTGGTTTCGCACGGTCGGGCAGAGTATCGCTTCGCCGGTTATTTCGACGAGTTTATATTTTGTGGTCTTTGGCTCGGCGATCGGTTCGCGCATCACCCAGATCGACGGGATCAGTTACGGCTCATTCATCGTGCCGGGGCTGATCATGTTGGCGGTCTTGACCGAAAGCATTTCCAACGCGTCGTTCGGTATTTATTTTCCTCGCTTTACTGGTACTATTTATGAAATCCTTTCCGCGCCGATTTCTTATATTGAAATTCTTTTGGGCTTTGTGGGGGCGGCAGCCACCAAATCAATTATCCTTGGGGTTCTGATTCTGGCAACGGCTGGTTTTTTTGTCCCGCTGGAAGTCAGGCATCCGATAGTGATGTTCTACTTTTTGGTATTGACCTCAGTGACTTTCAGCTTATTTGGTTTTATTATCGGCATCTGGGCGGACGGATTTGAAAAATTACAGATCATTCCCATCTTAATTATCACGCCGCTTACGTTCCTGGGTGGGAGTTTTTATTCAATCAGCATGTTGCCATCGTTTTGGCAAAAGGTTTCAATGGCCAATCCGGTGGTGTATTTAGTCAGCGGCTTTCGCTGGAGTTTTTATGAATCATCGGATGTTGGGCTGTCTTTAAGTTTACTCATGATCTTTGTCTTTCTTCTAGCCTGTTTAACCTTGGTCCATTGGATATTCAAGACGGGATACCGGATAAAGAGTTAAGTTATTTTAACTCTGACGAAGAGAGGGTTGTTTGAGTTTCCGAGGCCAGATTGTGAAGAATAACACCGCTGAAATCGTGAAAATCGTAGGACTTGAGCGTCTCTTTGATTTGCGTGGTTAATTCACTAACGGCGTTGTCGCTCGGAGCGAAGGCGCTTTTGCTATATTTAAACTGGGTGCGGTATTTGATTTGCTCGGCAATAAATTCTGTCCAAGTTACATCATGATAATCAACGTGGTTTCCCTGCTTATCATCAATAATATCTTTCCCGCCGTGCGGCGCGATGGAAACGCTGCGCCGTAGAAATTCTTCCTGAAAACCTTGGTCCACAAAGACACGCAATAAATCCTGAAGATAGACGATATTGCGCATTTCAATCCCCTTTTCAATATCGGCAAAAATGACGACGAAAAACTCTGGCGCTTTTTGAGCCTCGGCGAAACTGCGCTGGATGGCACTGAGAATATTCTGTTGGGTGGCACGGAATTTTTCCGGGTAAGTGTAACCGTAACCGAGATCGGTGGGATAACTTTTGTTTAATCCGATATCGTAATCAACGGTGAAATTTTTATCTTTAAATTTTACGTCGAGAAAGTAGATGTTTTGTTTCTCTTTTGCCTCAGTAGCCTCGGGCGGATTTTTTTCCGTTGCCTTAAGGTCGAAAATCCGTTCGTTGAGCGGCACATAAACCCAGAAAGAATCCTGAAATTGTTTTGTTTCTACGGTGAGGTGGAGCTCAGCAGAACATAGTTTTAGAAATTTTGCCTGGGCTTCACTGACGGGAATGGTTTTCTTTTCAATGGGCTTGGTACAGCCTGAAAAGAAAACAAGGAATAAAACAGTGTACGTTAAAACGCAATGATCCCGTCGGCGCATTATGGCCTCGCGTTAATCTGTTTGGTTTCTGGTGTACTGCGGGAGGCGGACTTCAGGCCGTATTTATCGAAGATGGCGACGATTTCGTCGTATTCTAGTTCTTCTTTTTTGATGAGGTTTTGGGAGAATTCTTCCAAAAGGTCTTTGTTACGGGAAAGTGTTTGTTCTACTTCTTTGAGGCATGTTTGCAGAATATGTTGAACATCTTCATCTAAAGTTTCTTTTGTTTTTTCAGAAATAAGCGGATGGCCGGCTGCGTCTGTCATGGCGTAGAAGTCGCCGATTAATCCTGATTTTCCCATGCCGCAGCGCCAGACCATCATCTGGGCGATGCGCATCGCCGTATCAAAGTCGCTGCCGCGCCCGCCGCCGACGCCGCTAGAAGTTTTTCCGAAAGTCATTTGTTCGGCAACGTAGCTGGCGACGCTGACTTTGATGTTGGCTAAAAGATGGTCTTTGTTGGCGGAATGCATTTCTTCGACGGGCCGTTGGGAAATAAACCCGAGATTGCCTTTGTGCGGGACAATGGAAGCTTTGATAACGTCATTCGTCGGATGCTCTAAATAAGCAATCAAGGCGTGTCCGGCTTCATGATAGGCCGTCCAGATTTTTTCTTCTTTGGTTAACGTAATATTGGATTTTAAGCCGAATGAAACGCGGTCGTAGGCATCGGATAAATCTTTACCGGTGATGTTGGTGCGCGCTTGGCGCAGAGCAATCAAGCCGGATTCCCTGACCATTGCGTCAATGTCTGACGGAGAAAAGTAAAGGGCCTTTCTGGCCAGCAGTTGGGGATTAATTGATTTTTCGGCATTGACGCGGGAGAGGTAAAATTTGAAAAGCTCTTCACGCTCTTCTAAATTTGGCAGCGTGATATGGATTTTGCGCTCAAACCGCCCGGCGCGCATGATGGCCGGATCAAGTTCATCTTCCGGGACGTTGGTTGCGGCAATGACGACGATGTTATTTTCCGCCTGACGAAGGCCGTCAAGTTCGGTTAAGAATTGGTTGACGGTTGCATTGTGGTCGGTGGTGCCGCCGAAGCCGCGGTCAGCCTGCCGCGGGCGGGCGAATGAATCAACCTCATCGATAAAAATAACGCAGCCGCCGTTAAGGCTGGCGACGGCACGGGCTTGTTTAAAAAGGGTTCGCATGCGGGCCGAACCTACACCAATAAATATTCCGACAAATTCGCTGCCCACTGCTGAGAGCATCGGCAATCCGCATTCAGTGGCAATGGCTTTGGCTAAATATGTTTTGCCGCAGCCCGGCGGGCCAATCATCATTGTTCCTTTAATAATTTTGCCGCCGATGGCTTTGACCATCGAGCGGTCTTTGAGAAGTTTCACCAGTTCCATGGCCTCGCGCTTGGCGTCTTTCATCCCAATGACTTCGCTCCATTTGACGTTGGCGCTGGCCGCCATGGCCTTTTCGTTGCCGAGATTGCCCATCCCGCCGCCGCGCATCATATAAAAATACATGGCAAAATATAACGGGATAATGAGAAGTTGGGCGAAGAACATCATCGGCATATAGACAGCCATCATGCCGGAGATTTGCCGACGGGTGAAATCTTCCAGTTGCAGATAATTGCCGAGAGTATATTTAGTATAAAGGAAGCCGCTTAAAAGAAGGCTTAAGCCAATCAGGGTGATAATAACTTGCAGCCAATAAAGTTTGAAAAATAGGATAATTTTTTTCATTTGTCTTTGTTATACAGGCATTGGGGTTGAGGTATTAATTAATAAAAGTATATCATAACTTAATTTTATTTACCTTAATAATAAAAGATTTGGTCGGGCGGGGGGATAAATATATTGACTTTAAAATTAAAGTGTGTTAGTTTTAACCATTGTTTTCAGGAGGAGAATTCAAATGTCAAAGATCGAAAGAGTCAAAGCTCGTCAGATAATTGATTCCCGCGGTAATCCTACCGTTGAAGTCGATGTTACCCTTAATTCCGGCGTCATGGGCCGGGCCGCCGTTCCTTCCGGCGCTTCCACCGGCGAACACGAAGCGATTGAATTAAGAGACGGCGACAAAACCCGTTACATGGGCAAAGGTGTCACGAAGGCCGTTGATAATGTGAATACCCTTATTGCCAAAGCGATCATCGGCAAAGAGTCTGACTTTCGCGCGATTGATAAAATTACGATTAGTTTAGATGGAACAGAAAATAAAAAACGTTTGGGCGCTAACGCGATTTTGGGTGTTTCGATGGCCGTTGCCAAGGCAGATGCATTAGAACAAAAGAAACCTTTATACAAATACCTCGGCGGCGATGATGCCAAAATTCTGCCGGTGCCTTTGATGAATATCATTAACGGCGGGGCGCATGCGGATAATAATTTGGATGTCCAGGAATTCATGATTGCGCCGTTAGGCGCGCCGACATTCTCCGAAGCGATGCGTATGGCCACCGAAGTGTTTCATAACTTAAAAAATATTTTGCACGACCGGGGTCTGGCGACATCCGTCGGGGATGAGGGCGGGTTTGCGCCGAATTTAAAGAGTAACGAGGAAGGGATCAGCGTTATTTTGGAAGCCGTTAAACAAGCCGGGTACAAACCGGATAAGGATGTCTTTATTGCGCTGGATGCGGCGAGCTCGGAATTTTATAAAGACGGCAAATACAATTACAACGGCAAAAGTTTAACCACGGACCAATTGATTGACGCGTACGCGGCGATGCTTAAAAATAGCCCGCTCATTTCCATCGAAGACGGCCTGGATGAAAACGATTGGGACGGCTGGAAAAAGATGACGAAGAAAATCGGCAGCGGCGTTCAGCTCGTCGGCGATGATTTTTTTGTCACCAATGTCAAGCGTTTGCAAAAAGGGATTGATGAGAAGGCTGCTAATTCGATTTTGATTAAAGTTAACCAGATTGGCAGTTTGTCGGAAACGCTCGATGCCATTAATCTGGCGAAGAAAAATAAATACACGTCGATTATTTCGCACCGTTCGGGAGAGACCGAGGACACGACCATTGCCCATTTGGCGGTAGCCACTGGCGTCGGGCAGATTAAAACCGGGTCGTTGTCGCGCACCGACCGGTTGTGCAAGTACAACGAACTTTTGCGGATTGAAGAAGAACTCGGCAGCAAGGCGACTTACGCGGGATCCTTGTGGGGAAAAATATATTAATTCCCTTTAAGGATTAGGGCTAGATGGATAAAAGCATTAAGGCGGTCATTACTGTTGTTGTTCTGTTGCTTATTTTCGTGCCCTCATTAAAAAAAATTTGGGAACTTAAGAATACGAACCGTCAGTACGAGGGAAAGATCAAGCAGCTCATTACCAACAATAAGGATTTGATTGAAGAAAAGCGCCGGTTGGAAGAGGACCCGGTTTATTTAGAGAAAGTGGCGCGCGAGAAAATGGGTGTGGCCCGTAAAGGCGAAGTGATTTTTCGCCTGAAACCGGCGGATGGAACTGGCAGGACAGTGGCCGGCTTTGGCGTGGATCAGAGTAATTACTAAGGTCAGCCCAGTTGTTAATGAGTAATTGGTCTTGGAAGTGAAAATTTAGATTAAGCGTCCCTCACGTTGTTCGGGACTCCTTCGCGTTTTTCTCGAAGAAGATTTAGTTTTCCTGGCAGTTTAAGGAAACGCTCAGTCGCGGCGACCGAGCGAGAGCGAGGAAGTACCGCGGTTACGACAAGTGAAAATTTAGATTAAGCGCGGGGTGGAGCAGGCTGGTAGCTCGTTAGGCTCATAACCTAAAGGCCGTGAGTTCAAATCTCACCCCCGCAACTTTTACCCCGCCTTTCTTAAGTTTTATTACTTAAGATTGGCGGGGTTATTGTTTTGGGTGAGATTTGATTCGAACAGGTTCTCCTGTTTTTCCTACAACACAGCGAAATTTTTTAAACAAAATTTCGCTGAATTAAGATAAGGAAAACAGGACCCCAGCCGATTTTTCTAAATGCCCAGAAATGTTTTACATTTCCGGGCGAGGAAATCGGCGTGGGGAAATCCTGCCCTAATTTTTTCTCACCGCCGAGGTTTCCTTCCTAACTTTTCTCAAAACTTGTTTTTTTTCTTTTTCTGTTATTTTTTTCTTGCCTAATTTGATTTTTTGTTTAGTATAAAATAAAGGTTTTGGTTGCCATTGAAAATGGCAAGTGGATGAAAATTTAGCGAAGAAAGGTAAGGGTGAATGAAGAAGAAAATACTGATCGTTGATGATAACAGCGAAGACAAGATTTTAATCAGGGATTTGTTGGAGGGGGCTAACCTTGGTTGCGAGATTATCCTGGCGCAGTTAGGCAAGGAAGGGATTCAAATCGTCCACGACGAATCGCCGGATATTGTGATCGTCGATACCGTCATGCCGCATTGGGATGGATTTGAGACCTGTCAGAGAATCAGGGAAATGAAAGGCGACAACATCAAAGTCATTCTGATGACCGGCGTTTTGGATTCGATTAATGCCGAAAAGGCCAAGCAAGTGGGAGCGGATGAGTATTGCCTGAAAACTCTCGATGGGGCATTCTTGTTAACGGCCATTAAGAATTATCTTTAAACCCAAATTTTGCATCGGATACGAACTACCGTTAGTACTCCTAAAAAAAATGATGCATGCAAAAGGTGCCCCGAACAATTTAAAAGATTGTTCGGGATTTAGTCCCGGGAATCCTATCGGATTCCACGGGAGGTTAAATTGGGGCGCATGCCCCTTAAGGATAATGCGTATGCCTGCCCAGAAAAAGAAACCCACCACCAAAAAGAAAAATAATAACAGGTTGCAAAGGAAGCCTTATATTCCCCCGGTCATTGTGGGCATCGGGGCGTCCGCCGGAGGCCTGGAGGCTTTAGAAGGGTTATTCACCCACCTGCCCGATGTCCCTAATAATTTTGCTTTTGTAGTTATCCAGCACTTGTCCACCAAGGTCCAGAGCCACATGGATGAAATTTTCGAAAGATTCTCGAAATTGAAAGTTTGCTTTATCAAAGACGGGATGAAAGTTGAGCCCGGGGCCATCTATCTTAATGTGCCCGGCAAAAACGTGGCTATCCAAAACAGGATCCTTCATCTCACAGAGATGGATAATACCCAGGACCATAAATTACCCATTGATTTGTTTTTTGAATCACTGGCTCAAGATCAAGGCGAGCGGGCCATCTGTATTATCCTTTCCGGGACCGGCAGCGATGGGACACAGGGCCTGAAGGCCATCAAGGGCCACGGGGGCATTACGGTCGTCCAGGATGAAGCGCAGGCGCGCCATGCCAGCATGCCCACCAGTGCTGTCGAAACGGGGATGGTTGATTTAATTCTTCCCGTCGAAAAAGTAGGCCAGGAACTCATGGTCATCGAGAAACATCCTTATTTAAAGGTAGGCTATAGTTCCACGGGGCCGGAGGTGATGGATTCCGACCTTAGTAAAATATTCCGCGCCATTCGCAGTGCCACAGGGCATGACTTTTCCAATTACAAAAAAGCCACCATTTTCCGCCGGATCCAACGGCGGATGGCCCTCCAACAGCTCAGCGATATCAAAGAGTACATCCACTTCCTTGAGAAGGATGATAATGAAAAAGAGTTCTTAGCCCGCGACCTCTGCATCCGGATCACGAACTTTTTTAGAGACAAAAGTGCCTTTGAAGCTTTAAAGAAAGAAGTGGTCTATAATCTGTTAAAAGATGCCAAAGAAAATGCGCCGGTTCGTATTTGGGTCCCTGGCTGCGGGACGGGTGAAGAGGCTTATTCGCTGGCCATGGTTTTTAGTGAGGCCAGCCAGGATTTTAAAAAATATTTTAACGTTCAAATTTTTGCTACCGATATCGATGCCCAATCGATCGATTATGCCCGCCGGGCTGTCTACCCGGAGACAATCAAAGGCGAGGTATCGCCGGAAAGGCTCGAGAATTTTTTTATTAAAGAAAAAAATGCGTACCGGGTCATCCCCAATATCCGCCAGATGGTCGTCTTTGCGGTCCAAAATATCGTGAGCGACCCTTCTTTTACCCGTTTAGATTTGATCAGCTGCCGGAATATTTTGATTTATTTGGAAAAAGAAATGCAGAACAGGATTTTCTATAATTTTCATTTCAATTTGAAAGATAACGGATTTTTGTTTCTGGGCAATTCGGAATCGGTCGGGGAACTGCACGAGCTTTTTGAAGTCATCGATGGGAAGGCGAAGATTTTCCGGCGTAAAGCGTATGTGAACGAGGGAGAATATGAAAAATTTACTTTTAGCCCTTTGTCTAGCTTGGGCCCGCTGTCAGTGAAAGATGTTATTCCGGAGGAAATCCACCGGATGAATAATGAGCAGGTCCGCCAATTAGCCGAAAAGCTTATTCTTGAGCAATATGCCCCCGCCTGTGTTTTCCTTGACAAGGACTACAATGTCCTTTATTTTCACGGCGACACGGATCTTTTTTTCTCTTTGCCCACCGGCAAGCCGAGCCTTAATTTCTTAAAAATAATCCGCAGTGACCTGCATTATGAGGTCAGTAACATGCTGCGCCAAATATATAAAGCCAAAGAACCGGTTTTAAGTAAAGAGATCTATTGTAAAAGGGGCAGCCATGAGTTAAATATCCGTGTTCACGTCAAACGGGTTGTGGTGGCGGGGCAGAAGGAAGATTTGCTCATGGTATCATTTGCGATCCAACAACCTTCGCAAAAGCAGATAGAGAAGGTTCATTTTTCCACTAAAACGGATCCGCGCATCTTAGCCCTGGAGCAGGAATTGCAAGCCCAAAAGATATATTTGCAAAGCACCGTCGAAGAATTGGAAACTTCCCGAGAGGAACTCAAATCAGCCAATGAGGAGCTCCAGAGTGCCAATGAGGAATTGCAGAGCACCAATGAAGAGCTGGAGAGTTCCCGGGAGGAATTGCAATCAGGCAATGAAGAGCTGGCAACGATCAATTCGGAACTCAATTTGAAAATTGAAGAGTTAATACGGGCTAAGGAAGATTTTGAAAATCTGTTGTCCACCACAGCGGTGGGGACGATTTTCCTGGATACGGAAATGCGTATCAAGCTTTTTACTCCGGCGGCCAGTCGAATTTTCCATTTAATCGATGGCGATATCGGGCGTTTGATCAGCGACCTCAATCCGCTGATGGATTATAAAAAAATCTTCGCTGATTGCAAGCAAGTCCTGGAGACGCTGCAAATGAAAGAGTTTCAAATCCAGACGACCGATGGCGCCTGGTTTGGCGCGCGGATTTTGCCCTACCGGTCTTTAAATAACGTGATTGCCGGCGTAGTCTTGACATTTATAGATATCACTTATATTAAGGATGCAGAAATTGTCCGGGAACGTTTGGCCAAGATAATAAATAATACCAGCGATGCGGTCATATTTTTGGGAGTAGATGGAAAAATTATCGATTGGAACAAAGGGGCAATGGACTTATATGGATATTCCAAAGAAGAAGCCCTGGCAATGAATATTGCGCAAATTGAGCATCCTTCCACTAAGCTTAAATTCTCGGAAATTGGCCAGAAACTTAAAAAGAAGGCCCAAGGGCTTTCTTTCACCTCAAAGCGCCGGTCAAAAGACGGACAAATTCTGGAGGTGTTAACGGTAGCAACGAGGGATGTCAATTTAAAAGGCCAAATAAGCGGCGTGGTGTGCATCGAGCGCGACATAACCACCACGGCGCAGGATAAAATAAAAGAGGAAGCTTCTCTATGTGAAAAGATTTTTAAAACGATTCATTTAGGCATGCTTATTTGGCGGCTGGAAGAGCCGCAGAACATTAAATCATTTCGGCTGATTCTGGCCAATGAAGCTGCTAGTAAAATCATCGGTACCGATATGCAAAAGTTAGTCGGCAAAACGATGTTTGAGTGTTTCCCGAATCTATATGAAACAGCTGAGCCACAAAATTTTATGGATATTGTTAAAAACAGGCTGTCTTTAGAGCTCAGTGATTTTCAATATGCGGATAAAAAAATAAACCAAAACCGGGTTTTGCGCCATGCTTTTTATTTGTGGAGTGATTGTGTCGCGGTGGTGCTGGAGAAGCAATCGTAAGGAGGGCCAAGTGAACATCGACAAGATAAAGGATTTTAAAAAAATAGAGGAATTGCGCAATAAAGCGGCAAAATGGATTAATGCTAATGCCTTGAAGATAGAGAAGATGTCTAGCTTTGAAAGAAAAAAACTGTTGCAGGATTTGGGGATTTATCATGCGGAACTGGAAATGCAAAATGATGAACTCAACAAGGCGTATCTTAACCTGGAAGAATCCCAGGCCAAATATGTTAACCTTTATGAGTTTGCGCCGGTAGGTTATTTAACCTTAGACCGGCAGGGCCGGCTCCTCGAAGCCAACCTGACGGCATGCACTCAGCTAGGCCAGGTCAGGACAAGCCTTGTTAAAAAAGTTTTTAGCAGTTTTTTTAGTAACGGTGTTGATAAAAATCTTTTTTATCAGCATTTAAATAAGGTTTTTGAAACCCGCGGGCCGGTAAGTTCTATCGTCAAAATTAAGAGAAAAGATAATAGCGAATTCACCGCTCAGCTAGAAAGCATTGTGGTTGGGAAAGACATGGTTTCTTGCCGGACATCCATTATCGATGTCACTGAACGCGAAGAGATCAC
>CAZVZR010000055.1:0-17762 GCA_964630825.1 uncultured Planctomycetales bacterium
CAATCTTTCAGATTGCAGGGGATCGGGGTTAAACCCACCTTTTGCATGCATCATTTTGTTTCGGGAGTACCGACGGTACATCGTATCCAATGCAAAATTTGGGTTTAACCAGGACATCCAATGCCCAATAGTGGTGTATGAGGGAAATCTTCTGTTATAAAGCAGGCTGTTGAGGGTGAATCTTTAAAAGAAGCAGTACAGGTATATTTTGTAGGAAATAGCCCCTGTGGCGGACACGCAATATCATTAAATTGACCCTCAACTGGGGCAGAGGTGCCTAAGGGTTGAATGTTAAGCCCTAACTTTTTATTAATATTAAGTGTAGGGTCGGGGTTGTTTAATGTATAGCTGCTGAAGCCACCAGTGTTAAAATGATGGCCGTACTTAGCAAAGAAAACTCTATCGGCCAAATAAATGGATTTGAGGTTTATGGCGGCTATACGCCTTTGATTGTTGAGGACTGCTTTGTTGTATTTTAACAGAGCAAAGCTTGTTACAATTGTCATAATGGTAATGACGAGCATGACCTCTATTAAAGTAAAACCTTTGATATTTCTTATTTTGTTCATAACAAACACCTCTTTTACCTTAATATAAAGTATACCCGCTGTTTAGGGGTTTTGCAAAGCAGCGCAGGTTATTTTTTTGAGGAGGGAGTAAAATAGAGAAAGCGTTTTCTTAACAAATATTTTTGCTCTCCCTTAATATTCTCCTTGCAAACGGCTTTAAATATTAATAAACTATTGAAGATTTCAGTATCAATTTAAAAGGTTTGTCACATGTCAGCTAAGCTAAAAGAAAGTAAAAAATTGCATATCAGCCCGGCGCAAGAGCTTCGGGCATTAAGAAGCATTGTTGAAATTACTAACTCCGAGCCGGATTTGAATTTGGTCCTTGGGGAAGTCGTGAAAATTGTCACGGAATTTACAAAGGCGGATTCGGTATTTATATATCTTTTGGATAATACAGAAAAAAATTTGGTCCTGATGGCCTCCAAAACTCCTCATCAAAAAGAGCTTGGGAGCGTAACTCTAAAGGTCGGGGAAGGGATTACCGGCTGGGTCGCCCAAGAAAGCCGTCCCGTCGCTATCAGTAAAAATGCGTATCAGGATAAACGTTTTAAAACTTTTGATGTCCTGCCTGAAGACAGGTACGAAGCCTTTCTTTCTGTCCCGATAGTCCGCAATAAAGATACTGTCGGTGTTATTAATATGCAGCACCGCCGCAGCCATGAGTATACGGATGAAACAATCGGCCTGATTTCGCTTATTGCCAAGCAAATCAGCGGGACCATTGATAATGCCAAACTTTATGATGAAACAAAAAAGAAGGCCCTTCAATTTGACAGTTTGGTAAAAGTAAGCCATTCAATCACCTCTCAGGGTTATTTGGATGAAATTCTCAATCTTATTGTGGTGGTGACCGCCGAGATGCTTAATTCGAAAATATGTTCCATTATGCTTTTGGATGCCAAAGGAAAAGAATTGGTGATCAAGGCGACTCAAAGTTTAAGCGAGGAATATATAAAAAAGCCCAATTTGCGTGTCGATGACAGTTTAAGTGGCCAGGTCGTTCAGATTAAGAAACCGATCGCGATTTACGATGTGCGTCATGAGACAAAATATAAATACCGTGATCTGGCTGTTAAAGAAAATCTCACTTCGATGCTGGCGGTCCCGATGATTGTTAAAGACAAAGCCATTGGCGTGGTGAATGTTTATACCAAGGATCCGCATGAATTTACCAAAGAAGAAATCGATGTTTTACAAATGGTGGGCAATCAGGCGGCGGTAGCGGTGGAAAACACGAAATTGATGGACGAAGCACTGCGGGCGAAAGAAGCTTTGGAAACAAGAAAGCTTATTGAGCGGGCCAAAGGCATTTTGATGCGCCTTAATAATTTAAGCGAAGAGTCTGCATACCGTTTGATTAATAAAAAAAGCATGGATACCTGCAAATCAATGAAAGAAATTGCGGAGTCGATTGTTTTAATGGATGATCTGCAGAAAGAACGCAAAAAGTAAAATTAAAAAAACAGGGTATTTTAAAAAAGCCCCTTGACAAAATTAAAAGTGGCGTATATACTTTTCACCGTTAGACGTTAAACCGATGCGGGTTTAACAAATATAGGGCGAAGCAGTCCGACGTTACCACAACGAAATTGACAAAGTGGCGTCGGATTTTTTATTGCCCTTTATTCTCCCGGACACCGAAGTCCTCGTTTTTAAAATCATAATTGATTTGAAGGCGGGGATTTTTTATTTTGGTGTTGGTTTAATAACGGCAGGGCATTGAGGTCCTTCTTGGAGCGTCCGGAGGGATACAAATAAACAGGAGAACCTCAATGTTACAAATGCTAGGAAGGGTATTGTTGGATTTTGTGTATGTGAGTTCGGCATTGTTTTTCGTGAGTAGTGTGGTGTTGTGTTGTATCGGTTTTATTTTGGGGTTCAGGTCTTTAATTCAGGACCTGGGAAGAAGTTAAACAGTTTAAACAAAAGAAGGAGGATTCAAGATGGATGCAATTAATACTGGCGATACAGCGTGGGTATTAGCTTCGGCAGCGCTGGTTATGTTGATGACCCCCGGGTTGGCGTTTTTTTACGGCGGGTTAGTCAGACGTAAGAATGTTTTAAGTATTTTAATGCAATGTATGACAATCTTATGCGTTATAAGCCTTCAATGGGCTTTATTCGGCTATAGCCTTGCTTTTGGCCCCGGGAATGCATTTATCGGCGGGTTAAGCTGGGCAGGATTGCACAATGTCGGAGCGGCACCTAATCCTGATTATGCCGCAACGATTCCGCACTCGGCGTTTATGATTTTTCAGATGATGTTTGCCGTTATTACCCCGGCGCTTATTATCGGGGCATTTGCGGAGAGAATGAAGTTTACCGGCTTTTTAATATTTTCAATCCTTTGGGCAACTTTTGTTTATGACCCGATTTGTCATATGGTTTGGGCTGTTGGCGGGTTGGTGAGAAATTGGGGCGCGTTGGATTTTGCCGGAGGTACCGTTGTTCACATCAATGCCGGGATAGCTGCTTTAGTTACTGCTTTACTTATCGGCAAGCGTGCCGGATATGATAATAAACCGACGACGATTCATAATTTGCCTTTTACTGTCTTAGGAGCTGCATTATTATGGTTCGGCTGGTTTGGATTTAATGCCGGCAGTGCTTTGGCAGCGGGCGCTTTGGCCTCCAATGCCTTTGTGGTTACTCACTTGGCGACAGCGGCAGCAGGTTTAAGCTGGGCCTTGACAGAGTGGAAAGTTAACGGCAAGCCGACAATTTTGGGAACAGTCACCGGGGCGGTCGCAGGATTAGTCGCCATCACACCTGCTTCAGGGTTTGTGGATCCTACCGGAGCCATTATTTTAGGCCTTTTGGTTAGCCCGATTTGTTTTATTTTCTGCGGTGTCATTAAGCCGAAATTCGGGTATGATGATTCTTTGGATGCTTTTGGTGTCCATGGTATAGGTGGGGCATGGGGAGCCATTGCCACAGGTTTATTTGCCACCAAAGTTGTTAACTCGGCCGGTGCGGATGGTTTCTTTTTCGGAAATCCGGCGCAGGTTATCATACAAATTAAAGCCGTTTTAGTTACTTTTATCTACAGTGGCGTTGTTACCTGGATTCTTTTTAAGATTGTGGACGCCCTTGTCGGTATTCGGGTCACACAACAGGATGAGAGCATGGGCCTGGATCTTACACAGCACAGAGAAGAAGCTTATACCGTACTCGAGTAAGCACCATTAACACTTCAAGGAGATCATAAATGAAACTTATTATTGCAGTAATTCAGCCGCACAAAATTGAGGAAGTTAAAAAGGAGTTATATAAAGAAGAAGTAAACTTAATTACCGTGAGCCCCGTTTTGGGCCATGGGAAGCAAAAAGGGATTGCCGAGTTTTACCGAGGTATTAAGGAAACCGGCAATTTATTAAGAAAAGTTCAGATTGAAATAGCCGTTAACGAGAACTTCGTCGATCGCACCATCAAGGCGATCATCCGTGGCGCTCGCACCGGCAATATTGGTGATGGTAAAATCTTCGTTATTGATCTTCACCGTTGTATCCGCATCCGCACTGGCGAAGAAGGTTCCGAAGCCATAGGTTAAGCATGTTTGTAAACCGGGATGCCTTTGAAAAAAGGCATCCCGGCTTCCTCATTAAATATGCGCAACTACAGTATTATCAGTAAATTTGGCTCCTAAAAAAATCTTGACATTATTTTGAGCCGTGAGTATACTCAAGCATTCTTTTTTACTTTCAAGGAAATTTGCATGATGGAAATATTTGTTTGGAGCAGGGCAACGAAGTCCTCTCACAAAGGCAAAGGAAGCTTTTGAGGGAGGGCTTTTTATTTTAAGATAATCTTTTGATCAGAAAGAATAAAAGGGGGAATTAAAAATGACAATTCAAGTAAGAGGAAACGGCGGGAAAACAAACCCGCAAGCATCAACGAAAAGAGAAAGCGTGTTAAACGCGATAACGACGGAGATTAAAGAAATGGGATCAATTTCAGAGTTGTACGGCCAGAATGTATTTAATCTTAAAACTATGCGTAGCTGCCTTTCCGAAAAAGCGTATAGCTCTTTAAGCAAAACGATTCAAGAAGGCACTAAATTAGACCCGGCAATCGCTGATGAAGTCGCCGAAGCGATGAAGAAATGGGCGATTTCCAAAGGAGCCACCCACTTTACACATTGGTTCCAGCCCTTAACCGGCATCACCGCTGAAAAACATGATTCGTTTATTCAGCCTGATGGTGAAGGCGGCGCGATTGCCACTTTTTCCGGCGAAAAATTGATTCAAGGCGAACCGGATGCTTCAAGTTTTCCGTCAGGCGGACTTCGCCCGACGTTCGAGGCTCGCGGATATACCGGCTGGGATCCTTCGTCACCGGCTTTTATTAAGGAAGGCCCCAGGGCTTCCACACTGTGCATTCCGACCTATTTCGTGGGTTGGAACGGCGAAGCATTAGACAAAAAGACACCGCTTTTGCGTTCGATGAAAGCATTGGCGATTCAAGCTGAAAGATTGGCTAAATTGCTCGATCTTCCTATCAAGCAACGTGCTTATTCAACATTGGGCGGAGAGCAAGAATACTTTTTGATTGATAGAAAATACTTTTTACAAAGAACTGATTTAATTCAAACAGGGCGCACACTTTTCGGCAAAGAGCCTTCCAAGCATCAGCAGATGGCGGATCATTATTTTGGTGCCATCCGTACGCGTGTTATGGCGTTTATGGAAGACTTGGACCGTGAGATGTGGAGATTAGGCGCACCGGTTACAACTCGCCACAACGAAGTTGCCCCGGCCCAGTTTGAAGTTGCTCCGATTTTTGAAAACCAGAATATTGCCGTCGACCATAATATGCTTTGCATGGAAGTGATGCAAAAAATGGCCGAGAAAAATGGTTTAGCTTGTTTGTTGCATGAAAAACCGTTTGCCAACGTCAATGGTTCAGGGAAACATAACAACTGGTCAATCACTGGCCCCGATGGCAAGAATTGGCTTTCACCGGGCGATAATCCGCATGAAAACGAGAGATTTCTCGTCGTGCTATGCGCGGTTATCAAAGCCGTTGATGAATATGCTGCTGTTTTGCGCGCTTCTGTGGCAACAGCTGGCAATGATCATCGTTTAGGTTCACACGAAGCTCCGCCTGCGATTATTTCGATTTATCTGGGCGAGCAATTAACCGATATTATTGAACAGATTGAAAAAGGGGCTAAAGCAAAGAGTTCTAAGCAGGGTGGTTCCTTGGAAGTCGGTGTTGATTCTTTGCCGGTCCTTCCGCGCCACGCCTCTGACAGAAACAGAACCTCACCGTTTGCTTTTACCGGTTCGAAATTTGAATTTCGCGCCGTCGGTGCAGGGATGAGCTTGTCCGGCCCGAATGTTGTCCTTAACACCATCGTTGCCGAGGCGTTTGACCAAATCTGCGACGAACTCGAAGCCGCCAAGAAGGCCAAGAAAGACATTAACAAAGCGGTGCAAAGCCTTCTGCAGAGCATCATCAAGAAGCACAAGCGCGTTATTTTCAACGGCGACAATTACACCGAAGCATGGGTTGCCGAAGCCAAGAAGCGCGGGCTGCCTAATCTGACGACGACACCCGAAGCTTTAACAACCATGAAAGATCCTAAGGTGCAGGCGCTTTTTGAGAAGCATAAAGTTTTAAATAAAGTAGAACTCAAATCTCGTTATGATGTTTATATAGAATCATTCGAGACTATCGTAAAATATGAAGCTGATTTGATGGTCGATATGGCCCGAACATTATTTATTCCTGCCGCCCTCGGGTATCAGGAAGAGTTGGCCGAAACCATCAAGGCCGTGGAAAGTATTGGTAAGACGAAAGCGACAGGCCCAAGGCAGATATTGGCCAAGGTTTCTGAACTTTTAGATGAAGCCGTTGCCGGTGCCGATAAAGTTGAGAAAGCCGCTTCTGCCAAGAACACGCCGCTTAAAACCAAAGACGCGATGGAAAAATTACGAGAATCCGTCGACGCTTTAGAAGCGCTTGTTCCGAAAGAAAAATGGCCGCTTCCTTCATACGCGGAGATGTTGTTCATATATTAAATTGAACAAATAAATTAGAAATAATGCGTAGGGGTACGGCATGCCGTACCCCTACTTTTTTATATGATCTTATTCATCAAACATATCGATATTGAAGGTCCGGGGACAATTGAGACCTACCTCGATAATCAATGCTACGATTTAGAAACGGTTGATCTGGGCAAGGGTGAGGCGTTGCCAGACAATTTTTCTGACCTTGAAGCGGTCGTCTGCCTCGGTGGGCCGATGAATGTCTATGAAGAAGATAAATATCCGTTTCTAAAAAAGGAAAATGAGTTTATCAAAGAGATTTTGAAACGAGAAATTCCGTATTTGGGGATTTGTTTGGGTTCACAGCTTTTGGCGAAAGCCTGCGGCGCAAAAGTGGTCAAGTCGCCGGTTAAAGAGGTGGGTTGGTTTACGATCGATTTTAAAAAAGAAACGCAAAAGGATTTATTATTTGCCAGTTTAAAAGGACCGTTCGATGTTTTTCATTGGCACGAGGATATGTGGGAAATCCCTCCAGGCGGTACGCTTTTAGCGACGGCGCAAGGCTGCCCGCATCAAGCGTTTAAAGTAGGAAAGAATGCGTACGGTATTCAGTTTCACGTCGAGGTAACCGGCCGGATTATCGAAGATTGGTGCAAAGCATACCTTAAAAGCAGTGACCCGACAAAACAAAAACAAGCACAGGATATGATTAATATTTTTAATGAAAAGCAACGCGCCTTTAAAGCCCAAGCCGAAATTGTTTATAAAAATTTCGAAACCATCATCTCTCGCCGCTCCGTACGGGTATAAAAATTTTTTAATCAACTGTGCCTAAAAAATAGGCAAAAAACAACAGGCGAGGTGGATAAATATTCTTAAAAAATGTTTGCAATAAATTTCAATATAACTTAACTTGTCATTACTATGAAAAAACATGCTTTTACCCTGTTGGAGCTGATTATCGTTATTGTTGTAATGGGTGTTCTCGCGTCGCTGGCTGTTCCAAGATTTTTAAAGATGATTTATTCTGTAGCATCGGTTGAGGCTTTCACTCAGATTTCGGCCATTAATAAACATATCGCGGGGTGCCTTGATCGTTACGGAGGCCTAACGCGGGCTTTGGAGATTGCAACATTTAAAGAATGTGATTCTTATGGTGAGATTGGCATGGATAGCCCGCCGGCGAGTAGCCAATTTATTTATAAGATTACATATGATGAGATTGGGTTTGGAGGATCTGATGGGTATACTCTTATTGCTGAAACCAAAGATTTTTCGCAAGAACTAACAAATGGGGGAGCATGCGGGGGGCAATCTGTGTCAGGCGGCCGGGTGGCGATAAATTACTCATTTAATCAGAATGGGGGGATTCAAAAATGCGGGATGGGTACTTTTAGCAATGTTGGTAACACGGCGATGTGCGAGGATTTAACTTATGGTGAGGTAATTGAATAATTGGATTGAATCGAGGGGAGAGTGTTTTGTTTAGAATTGCCTTAGCACAAATTAATCCAATCGTCGGTGACCTAAAGGGGAACCGGGCGAAAATTGTCGAATACATTCGTAACGCCAAGGGCGTGGGGACGGACATGGTTGTGTTTCCGGAGCTTATTATTACCGGCTACCCGCCGGAAGATTTGCTTCTTAAAGAGCATTTTGTCCGCGATAACATCAAGGCACTTCAGGGTTTAATTAAGGAAACAAAAGGCATTGCTGCCGTTATTGGTTTCGTAGATATGGATAAAAATAAACGGCTTTATAATGCCGCCGCAGTTATCGACAACGGCCGTTTGCAAGGCGTTTATTACAAGCAAGAGCTTCCTAATTATGGTGTGTTTGACGAGAAAAGATATTTTACGCCGGGAACGAAGAATAGAATCTTTACTGTGGCTGGTGTGCGCGTCGGGGTAAACATTTGTGAGGATATTTGGGTTGACGGCGCGGCGTATAAAAAACAGCATCAGCTGGGCGCGCAAGTTTTGGTGAATATTTCGTCGTCGCCGTATGATATTGATAAGTTTGAACGCCGGCAAAAACTTCTTACTGCCCGTGCGAAAGAGGTTAAAAGTTTTATCTGCTACGCTAACGTTGTCGGTGGCCAAGATGAGCTCGTTTTCGACGGCGGAAGTTTTGTAATAAACCCAAAAGGGAAAATTATCGGGTTAGGTAAGCAGTTAGAAGAAGATTTGGTTGTTACGGATTTAAATTTAACCGGCAAGAAGCAGGCTGAATACTTAGCTGGTACAAGCTTTACCATGCCATTAAACAAACTTGAGCGGATTTATAAGGCGCTCGTTGTTGGGACGCGGGATTATATGGGTAAAAACGGTTTTAAGAAAGCCGTGATCGGTTTAAGCGGTGGGATCGACTCTTCGTTGGTTGCAGCGATTGCTGTTGATGCTATTGGTAAAGATAATGTGATTGGTGTCACCATGCCGTCGCGGTTTACATCTAAGGGAACATTCAACGATGCCAAGGCCTTTGCCCGAAAATTAGGCATTAAGTGCATTGAAATTCCTATCGAAGGGGCGTTTAAGGCATTTTTAGGTGCTTTGTCCAAAGAATTCGCGCGCACAAAGCCCAACATTGCTGAAGAAAATATTCAGGCGCGGACCCGCGGAACGCTTTTGATGGCGCTCTCCAATAAATTTGGCTGGTTAGTTTTGACCACGGGCAATAAAAGTGAAGTCGCGGTCGGGTATTGCACGCTTTACGGCGATATGTCGGGCGGTTTTGCGGTTATCAAAGATGTTTTAAAGACGCAAGTTTATGAGTTAGCCAAGCTGGTTAATAAACAACAGGGCAATGTGATTCCGCAAAGCGTCATTAAACGCGCACCGACGGCGGAACTGCGGCCTAACCAAAAAGACCAGGACAGTTTGCCGCCTTACAATACGCTGGATTCGATGCTCAAAGAATATGTGGAGGCGCATCATTCGTTTGACCAAATGAAACGGAAAAACAGTGAAGCTTTGGTGAAAAAGGTAATCAATTTGGTTGATCAAAATGAATACAAAAGACGGCAGGCGCCACCGGGCATAAAAATCACGCACCGGGCGTTTGGGAAGGATTGGCGGTTGCCAATTACAAATAAGTATAAGGAATACGACTAGCAAAGCACGGGTCCTGTCCAGGAACAGCCCCATCGGTGCTCGTTTCCTGCGCGCCGATGTGGCGCCCCGTTCCTGGCCACCCGCTCTAAAAGTACTAATATTAGTATTATCTTACTTGTAAATTTAGAGTTGAATTATTTAAAAAAAACGATAGAATAACAAAGTTTCGAGATTTACTATGAACATTCCAGACATACAAAAAAGAATAGACGAAGCTTTTTTGACGCCCACCAAAGGGCAGATTTACCGTTTGGTTATTGATGATACGGAAAAAATCTTGATACAGAAAGCTTTAGAACGCACCGGTGGTAACCAGATTTTTGCTGCCCGCATTTTAGGCGTTAACCGTAATACGTTAAGGTCCAAAATAAAGAAACTCAATATCGATCTAACCCGGTTTAAAAATGAGTAATCTCCATTATCCCCCCAAGCAAGGTTTATACGACCCGGCTTTCGAACACGACAGCTGCGGCGTCGGGTTTATTGTTAATATTAAAGGCAAAAAATCCCACGATATCATCCGTAACGGCGTAAAAATTCTGGAAAATTTAAGCCATCGCGGCGCCTGCGGCTGTGACCCGGAAACCGGCGACGGGGCCGGGATTTTGATGCAGATGCCGGATGAATTTTTCCGTAAAGAATTAAAAAAGAAGCATATCACCTTGCCGCCTTTGGGCGATTACGGTGCTGGACTTGTGTTTTTACCACCCAATCTTCAGGAACGTAATGTAACCGAAGAGTGGCTTGAGCATATTGTTCATGAAGAGGAGCAGGTATTTTTAGGCTGGAGAGAAGTTCCGCACGACAGCACCAAAATCGGTAAAGTCGCACGGTCCGTCGAGCCGGAATTCCGGCAATTATTTATCGGCCGCGGGAAAAATACTCTTCCCGAGCATTTTGAACACAAGCTTTATGTTATTCGCAAACGGCTTTATAACACGGTTCAGTCCTCAACGTTGAGCCAGCGAAATTATTATTATGTTTGCAGCCTTTCTACCAAAACATTTGTTTATAAAGGCCAGTTAATGGCGGAACAGGTTGATAGATTCTTTCCGGATTTAGCTGACCCCGCCATGACCTCTGCTATCGCGCTGGTGCATTCGCGTTACAGTACCAATACGTTTCCGTCTTGGGCGCTGGCGCATCCATACCGCCTGGTCGCGCATAACGGAGAAATTAATACGCTACGCGGCAATATTAACTGGATGCACGCGCGCGAGAAACAGTTTATTTCAAAAGCTTTCGGGGATGATATTCCCAAGATCCTGCCGATTGTTGTCCCGCACGGCAGCGATACTGCCACATTTGATAATGTTTTAGAGATGCTTGTTTTGTCCGGACGGTCTTTGCCGCATGCAGTCATGATGATGATTCCCGAAGCGTGGCAGCAGCATGAGAGCATGCCGGAAGATAAAAAGGCGTTTTATGAATACCATTCGTGTTTGATGGAACCGTGGGATGGTCCGGCCTCGATCGCGTTTTCCGACGGGCGTTACGTCGGCGCGGTCTTAGACAGAAATGGTTTACGCCCTTCGCGTTATTGGGTTACCAAAGACGAACAGGTTATTATGGCTTCAGAGGCTGGAGTTTTGGATATTGCGCCGCAAAATATTGTTTCCAAAGGCCGTTTGCAGCCGGGAAAAATGTTTTTAGTGGATACGCAAAAAGGCCGCATCATTGACGACACGGAATTAAAAACCGAATACGCGAGCCGAAAACCATACGGACAATGGCTCAAAGAAAATGTTGTTGACCTGGCGGATTTACCGTCGCCGAAGAAAGTTCACGGGTTAAATAAGAAAACTCTTCTTGAACGCCAGCGGGCTTTTGGTTATACCATGGAAGATATTAAACTTCTTTTGCAGCCGATGATCACCAGCGGTGAAGAAGCCACGGGTTCAATGGGGACGGATACGCCTTTGGCGGTTTTGTCACAGCGGCCGCAGTTGTTATACAGCTATTTCAAACAGCTTTTTGCCCAGGTTACCAATCCTCCTGTCGACGCTATCCGCGAGGAAGTTATTATGGCGGAAAATTTTATGCTTGGTGGGGAAAAGAATTTATTGGATGAAAAACCCGAACATTGCCGCCGTTTACGGATTTCCCGGCCTATTTTAACTAATGAAGAATTGGAAAAAATTCGTCAGCTAAAACTCGATGGTTTAAAATCACGGACGCTTCCGACGGTATTTAGCAAAGAAGGCGGGCAAGCGGATTTAGAAAAAAAAATGGAAAGATTGTTTAAAGAAGCGGACGAAGCCATCAAAGACGGTTGCACGCTTTTTATTTTATCCGATAAAGATGTAAGCAAGAAAGATGTTCCCATGCCGGCTTTACTCGCCTGTTCGGGGTTGCATCACCATTTGATCCGCCAGGGAACACGCACCAAAGTCAGTTTAATCGTCGAAACCGGTGAGGCGCGGGAAATGCATCATTTCGCGGTATTGATCGGTTACGGCGCCAACGCGATTAACCCTTATATGGTTTTTGAAATCATCGAAGATGAAATTCAAAAAGCTGGGTATAAAGATAAAGAACAAGAAAAAATTTACAAAGAAGACACTAAAAACTTTTTGAAAGCAACGCGCAAGGGGCTTTTCAAGGTTATCTCAAAAATGGGGATCTCGACGATTCAGTCTTACTGCGGTGCGCAGATTTTTGAAGCAGTGGGATTGGGAGATAAATTGGTTGAGAAATATTTTACCGCAACACCGTCACGTATCGGCGGGATCGAGATCGATACCGTTGCCGAGGAGATGATCCGTCGGCACCGTTATGCCTATCCCGATTACAATATTTATGACGAGATGCTTGATGTTGGCGGCGATTACGCCTGGCGTAAAGATGGGGAACACCATCAGTTAAACCCTAAAACAATCGCCATGATTCAGCACGCGGTTAGAACAAGTGATTATAAACTTTATAAACAATATGCGAAGGTGATTAATGACCGGGAAACGAATTTAGCGACGATCCGCGGTTTGCTTAGTTTTAAAACCGGCACGCCAATTCCGATTGAAGAGGTTGAGCCGGCAAGCGCCATTGTCAAACGTTTTGCCACTGGTGCAATGAGTTATGGGTCAATTTCGAAAGAAGCGCATGAGACACTCGCGATCGCGATGAACCGTTTGGGCGGTTTCTCTAATACGGGCGAAGGCGGCGAAGATGCGGACCGTTATCAGAAAGATCCCAACGGAGATTGGCGACGCAGCCGCATCAAACAAGTTGCTCAGGGGCGCTTTGGCGTCACGATAGAATATTTAGTTAACTCGGATCAGATGCAGATAAAAATGGCGCAGGGCGCTAAGCCCGGCGAAGGCGGGCAGCTGCCGGGGCATAAAGTTAGCCCGGAGATTGCCAAAACACGTCATACAACACCAGGTGTCGGCTTGATTTCGCCGCCGCCGCATCATGATATTTATTCGATCGAAGATTTGGCTCAGTTAATCCATGATTTAAAAAACGCTAATCCCCGTGGGGATGTGAGCGTCAAATTAGTTTCGGAAATCGGTGTCGGGACAGTTGCCGCCGGTGTTTCCAAAGGAAAATCCGATCATGTGTTAGTGAGCGGTTTCGAAGGCGGCACGGGCGCTTCACCACAGACGTCCATTAAACACGCGGGCTTGCCGATGGAATTAGGCATTGCCGAAACTCAGCAAGTTTTGGTAATGAATGATTTGCGCGGCCGGATTCGTGTGCAGACCGACGGGCAGCTTAAAACCGGGCGTGACGTGGTTATTGCCGGAATGTTGGGTGCCGATGAATTTGGGTTCGCCACGACGGCACTTGTTTCGTTAGGTTGCATTTTGCTGCGCAAATGCCATTTGAATACGTGTTCCGTCGGTATTGCGACACAGGATAAGGATCTGCGTAAAAAATTTGCCGGCCGGCCGGAGCATGTGGTTAACTTTTTTATGTTTATCGCTGAAGAAGTCCGCGAAATCATGGCCCAGTTGGGATTTCAAAAGTTTGATGATCTCATCGGCCGGGTGGATTTATTAGAAGTCAACGAAGCGGTGAATCATTGGAAAGCCAAAGGCCTGGATTTAAGCCGGATTTTGCATAAACCAGATGTGCCCGATTATGTGGCGATTCATCATGTGGGCAAACAAGATCATGGATTAGAAAAAGCTTTGGATAATACCTTGATCTTGGGGAAATGCAAAGATGCTATCGAGAATAAAACGCCGGTAAAATTTGAAGCACAAATTAAAAATATTAACCGGACCGTCGGAACGATTTTAAGCAGCGAGATTGCCAGGAAATACGGATTAGCCGGCTTGCCGGAAGATACCATTGAAATTAAATTTAAAGGCTCAGCCGGGCAAAGCCTTGGGGCATTTTTAGCGCACGGAATTAAATTTGTTCTTGAAGGGGATGCTAATGATTATGTCGGCAAGGGGCTTTCCGGCGGAAAGATTATTGTTTATCCTCCGCGCGAAGCAACCTTTGTGCCTGAAGAAAATATTTTAATCGGCAATGTTGTTTTATATGGCGCAATTTGCGGTGAAGCGTATTTCCGCGGTCTAGCCGGCGAACGTTTTGCGGTGCGTAACAGCGGCTCTTCTGCCGTCGTTGAAGGTGTCGGCGACCATGGCTGTGAATATATGACCGGCGGGCGAGTTGTTGTTTTAGGGCCGACGGGGCGCAATTTTGCCGCCGGCATGAGCGGCGGGATTGCGTATGTGCGCGATGCCAAAGGTGACTTCGCCGGAAAATGCAATATGGGCATGGTAGATCTTTTTGCCGTCGAGCGCGACGCAGATATTAAAGAATTAAAAGCGCTGATTCAAAAGCACTATGATTATACCCAAAGCACGGTGGCAAAGAAAATTTTGGATAACTGGAAAGAATCACTTTCCCAGTTTGTTAAGGTATACCCGCGCGATTACCGTCGGGTGCTTGAAGGGGAAACGGCGAAGAAAACAGAACAGCCCGTAAAGGCTGCGCCTTCGGCGAAGCAATTAGCTTCAAAAGCTTAATCACTAAGAGGATAAGATGGGTGATGTAACCGGTTTTATGAAGTTTGAGCGCAAGGACTTTGAAAAAGAACCTGCCAAATCGCGTATCGGGCATTGGAAAGAATTTTATAAAAAAATGCCTGAGGAAAAAATCCGCGAGCAGGGCGCGCGCTGCATGGATTGCGGTGTTCCTTTCTGCCAAAGTGGCTGCCCCATCGGTAACATTATCCCTGATTGGAACGATTTGGTTTTTCGCAATGAGTGGAAGCTCGCCATTGAACGGCTGCAGAAAACAAATAATTTCCCGGAATTTACTGGCCGCGTTTGCCCGGCGCCGTGTGAAAATTCCTGCGTTTTAGCTATTAACCAACCGGCGGTTACCATAAAAAATATTGAAGTTTCTATTGTTGAGCGGGCTTATGAAGAAGGCTGGCTTAAGCCAATGCCGCCGAAGATCCGTACCCGCCGAAAAGTGGCAGTGGTGGGCTCCGGCCCATCGGGGTTGGCGTGCGCTGACCAGCTCAATAAGATGGGCCATCAGGTGACGGTGTATGAAAAGAATGAATTTTTGGGCGGGCTTTTGACTTTGGGAATCCCTGAATTTAAAATGGAAAAGCGGGTTGTTGAGCGAAGGCTTAAACGTATGGAACAAGAAGGAGTAAAATTTAAAACCAAAGTCCATATCGGCGTGGACATTGCGGCGAAAACATTGACAGAAAATTATGATGCGGTTGTTTTATGCGGCGGGGCGGAACAGTCGAGGGATTTACCGGTGGACGGCCGGAATTTAAAAGGAATTTATTTTGCCATGGAATATTTGCCGCAGCAAAACCGAATTTGCCTGGGGCAAAAAATTTCTCCGGCAGAAAAGATAACCGCTCAAGGCAAGCATGTTATTGTTATTGGCGGCGGGGATACGGGATCAGATTGTATTGGTACCGCGAATCGTCAGGGCGCCTTGTCGGTAACAAATTTGGAACTTCTGGCGCAGCCGCCCAAGGAACGCGACCTGGATAATCCTTGGCCGAATTGGGCTTTGATTGAACGCAAATCTACCTCGCACGAGGAAGGTGTAGACCGAAAATACGCGATAATGACAAAAAAATTTATCGGCGACAAAGAAGGCCAGGTTAAAAAACTTCATGCGGTTCGTTTGGAATTTGGGGAGAAAGACCAGGATACGGGCCGCAGGCCAATGAAGGAAATCCCGGGCTCAGATTTTGAAATAAATGCTGATTTGGTTTTGCTCGCTATGGGGTTTTTAGGCCCGGTAAAAAAAGGAATGCTCGAAGAATTCGGCGTGGAGTTAGATCAGCGCAGCAATGTCAAAGCAGATAAAAATAAAATGACCACGGTTCCGGGAGTTTTTACCGCCGGAGATATGACGCGCGGGCAATCATTGGTTGTGTGGGCAATTCATGAAGGCAGAGAAGCAGCTAAGGGCGTGCATCAATATTTGATGGCACAAAAATAATATATTAACAATAAAGAGATAACTGGAGGTTGCAATGAAGAAACAAATAATTTTATTTTTGAGTGTCTTGCTTGTTGCTGGTTGCGGGCGCAATGAAAGTTCGGAAAACAAATTCCGCGGCGTTCAGGAAAAACATGATTACGCCAGTGAAGGGATAAATTATTTAAAACAAAAAGATATTGTGCGGTCCATCCAAAGTTTCGATTTGGCCATCCGCCAGGATCCGCGCAATGTTGAAAATTATTTGACGCTCGGGCAGGTTTATTTGCACTTGCAGCAAGCAACCCGGGCCGTCGATACTTTCAGCGCAGCGGTTAAAGTGGCGCCGCAAAATGCCGATGCGTATTATTTTCTTGCCTTAGCTGAGGCCATGGACAATAAGAAGCCGGAAGCACTTGAATCAGCCAAAAAAAGCGCTGAATTGTATGCAGCTACGAAAAATGAGGATATGTTCAAAAAGTCTGTAGCTATAGTGCAGGGGCTTACTCAACCGACAGCAACAAAAACGCAGTAATATTTTTGCAACTCTCCCACTTAGCACGATCGCGGATGGGTGATATGAAAAAAGAGTACATCTTAGCTCTTGATCAAGGGACAACCGGGTCAAGAGCTTTTTTGTTTGATAATCACGGGCAAATTATTGCCAGCGATTATAAAGAATTTACGCAATATTTTCCCAAGCCCGGCTGGGTTGAACATGATGCCGAGGAGATTTGGCGGTCGATCGAAGATGTTGTTAAAGGAGCTTTGCGTAAATCCAAGATCGCCCCGCAACAGATTGCTGCCATCGGCATAACCAATCAACGTGAAACAACGGTTTTGTGGGACCGTAAAACTTCGAAACCAAAAACACGGGCCATTGTTTGGCAATGCCGACGGACAGCGGATATTTGCAAAAAATTAGAAAAATACAGCGACGTATTTAAGAAAAAGACCGGATTGGTTGTTGACCCGTATTTTTCCGGAACGAAGATCAAATGGCTTTTGGACAATGTCCAAGGGCTGCGCGGTGAAGCGAAGCGTGGACGGGTTTGTTTTGGAACGATTGACAGCTGGTTAATCTGGAAATTAACCGGTGGGGCAGCACACGTAACCGACATGACCAATGCTTCACGGACATTGATTTTCAATATCCGCACCAAGTCCTGGGATAAGCAGTTATTAGAAATTTTAAATATCCCAGCAAATATTTTACCTAAAGTACAAAATTCCGGATCGATTTTTGGGCACACGGTGCGTGGGGCGGCGGGTTTACCTGCAGGGATTCCGATTACGGCGGATTTGGGTGATCAACAAGCCGCGTTGTACGGCCAAGGTTGTTATGAACCAGGGACGGTCAAGAATACTTACGGGACGGGGTGTTTTATTATGTGCAACACCGGAAACAAATTGGTTTATTCCCGCAAAGGATTGCTCACAACGCTGGCCAGTGACGATCAAGGGAAACCGGTTTATGCGTTGGAAGGGGCCATCTTTATCGCTGGGGCAGTGGTGCAGTGGCTTAGAGACCAACTGCAGATTATTAAAGTTTCTAGTGATTCTGAAAAGATGATCAAAGGATTGAAGGATACTAACGGTGTGTATTTTGTTCCGGCCTTTGCCGGTTTGGGGGCGCCGTATTGGGACGCGCAGGCAAGAGGAATCATCAC
>CAZVZR010000056.1:0-6809 GCA_964630825.1 uncultured Planctomycetales bacterium
CCATCGTGGCGGCGTGAATGAGGGCGCTCACCGGCGTCGGGCCTTCCATCGCATCAGGCAGCCAAACGTGCAAAGGGACCTGGGCGGATTTTCCGACGACGCCGCAGAAAAGTAAGAGCGCTGTTATCGTCAGCAAGTGTGGGTCGATGTGGGAAACAGCTTGGGCCAAATCTGTCAAAAGAAAACTTCTGCCCTTGCCAATGTCGGAGAGGCTCCACAACAAAAGTATCCCGCATAAAAATCCGAAATCGGCAAAACGGTTGACCATAAATGCTTTGACGCCCGCGTCCGCGGCGGAATTTTTTTCATACCAGAAACCGATCAAAAGATAGGAACTTAAACCCACGAGCTCCCAGAAAATAAAAAGCTGAATAAAATTATTGGCGAGGACAATGCCAATCATCGAAAAGGCGAACAAACTTAAGAAAGCGAAGAACCGCGGCATGCTAGGGTCTTCGGCCATGTAACCGCTGGAATAAATAAAGATGGCGCTGCCAACGCCGGTGACGACGAGCATCATCATGATCGCCAGCGGGTTGACCAGAAAACCGAAATCAATAGTTAACGAATCAAACTTAATCCAGGTTAAGGATTGTTGGAATTCAACCGCCGGGTGAGACTGGAATATTTGCGCCGCGACTAAAAGCGTACACACAAAAGAGGTTAATATGCCAGTGATAGCCGTTAAAGAACTCAATGTTTTGGAGCGTAAAAATAAAAAGGTAATGAGGACGCAAGCGGCCAAAGGCGCGAAGTAAGCTATCCAGACCAAAAGAGGATTTACCATTTCATGTCCTTTAATTCATCGGCTTGGATCGTGGCAAAATGCCGGTACATCAGTACAATAATTGCCAGCCCGATGGCCACTTCGGCGGCGGCAACGAGGATGACAAAAAAGACGATCAATTGGCCAGCGTAATCGCCATTAAATTTAGAAAACGCAACGAAAGAAAGGTTTGAGGCCGCTAAGAGAAGTTCCAGCGAAAGAAGTATTTTGAGCACGTTACGGCTGGTCGTGACACCGATAATACCGACGGAAAATACCAGGCCACTTAAGAAAAGATAATGTTCAAGGTTGATCATTGATTTATTTCTTCCTTGCCGGTGCTTAACGCCCCTTGGGCTAATGAGACAATGCCGAAAATAGCAATCAACAATAGAAACGACGTTAATTCAAACGGCAGAAGATATTCTGTAAAAAGGATCTGGCCGATGGTTTCAATCGTCCCGCGGATGGAAGATGGCTCGAGTGCTTGGGCAGCGATAAAACTTTTTAAGGCAATAAATGTTACGGATAAAAACAAAAACGCCACTAAAATTCCCAATAAGCGAAAGCGGCTTTGTTGGACCGATGTGATCGCCGTCGAATTAAGGTTTAAGCACATCACCACGAAAAGGAAAAAGACAAGGACCGCCCCTGCGTAGACTAACAGAAGGATGATGCCGACAAAATAGGCTTCTAAAAGGATAAAGAGGGAAGATAAAGAAAAAATGACAACGACCAAGGACAATACGTTATACAGAGGGTTGCGGGCCAGGATAACGGCAATGCTTGCCAAGATCATGATCGCCGCAAAGAAGTAAAAGAAAAAAGAAGGCATATTTTTTTAAACAGGATCTAGCTCTTAATTTCCTTCGGGGTAACAATCCCAACGGAAACAACGGTTTTTAAGCACTCTTCAACCGTCCATTTTGGGTCAACCGTTTGCGAAGGATTAACTGCAAAAAGGTAACCGTGAGCCGGTGTTGGTGCTCCCGGGATAATACCCAATAAAATTTCCTCATTGGTTTTCCGGTCGATCAATGAATTGACCACAAAAAATGGCGCTAGCAGCCCATCATTGTTGAGTTTGACCAGGACAGCTTTTTTAAAAGCTTTCTTTTCTGAATCAACCTCCGAAATGCCCTGGGATAGTTGCTTGCCAACGCTATAAATGGTATTGATAAGGGGAATCCGTGTGCTGATTCCTTCGATGAGGCCAAGAAATTGACGGCCGACGATGTTGCTGGCAATTACCCCGATAAAATAAAGGCAGACTAAAAGTAGAATAATACCCAATCCGGGGATTTGATGGATATCAACAAATTTATCCAGAAAACGCATAAATTTTCTATCAATCAAGATGTAAAGAAGCTTGGTAGCAAAATAACATAAAACCAGAGGGATAATGGCCAGTAATCCGCGGAGGAAATATTTGCGAGTATGAATGATGAAATTTTTCATTTTTCCGTATTAAGTAATACTATTTATATTAACCGAGAAGGGAACCAAAGACAAATCAAAAAAGGTCAATTTTCGGACCTTTTCGATTTGCGATATGTATTCGACATTTACGCCTAGTATCCTTTGGTACAATTGATTTTTTCGTTGCCTCCGATTTCTATAGGGGGTTATACCACGGTACAATTGATTCAGTTTGGTTCCTTCCCTAGAATAAAATAGCAAGATTAAGTTATTCCTCATTAAACTTTATTGAACACATATTTTTCTAATAGGAGGTTTGGTATGAGAAGGAATTGTTATTTATTCATTATTTCAGTATTTGTAGTCGCTGTCTGTGGTTGTTCGACCAATAGGACAAGAATAGGTGAAGGGGCTGCTATCGGTGGTGTTCTTGGGGCAACCGCGGGAGGTATTATTGGCAATCAGAGCGGCGAGGGTGCAGAAGGCGCTTTGATCGGCGGTGCGTTAGGAGCAACCGGTGGAGCGGTAACGGGGGCACAGGTAAATAAATAAGCCAGCTGAGGATATTCAATATTAGTCCGTCGCACAGCTGACCATCCAACCGTTGGAAGAGGAAGATGCCAATGAAAAAGTTTTTTATAGTACTGGGAATCGTTGTTTTTTGCTTAGTGGGTATCGAGATTATCAAGGACCAAGTTATTAAATCCATGATAACAGTGGCTGCTTCTAAGATCACCGGAGCGCGGGTACACATGGACGGATTTTCATCGAGTATTATAAACTCATCTGTCCATATATCTGGATTTAAAATGTACAACCCCAGCGGCTTCCCAGAAGGCACCCTTTTGTTCTGCCCTACAATCAACGTTATATATGATCCTACGACCTTATTAAAAAAGAAACGTCACTTCTTGCTTGTGGATATTGAATTAAAAGAGATGGGGGTTACCAAGAATAAAGAAGGTAAGCTCAACGTGGATTCATTAAAAATATCGGAACAACCTGTCCCTATGCAAATCGACCTCCTTACTTTAAACATCGGCAAGATTGTTTACAAGGACTACACATCCGGTACGGAGCCCCATGTGCGGGTTTATGATATTAATAAGCCCATTAGCTATAAAAATATTTCCACGGTCCAACAATTGACCTTACTTGTACTTGCGGAGACTATGAAGACTGCAGCGATCAAAGAAGCCGCGATCTACAAGGTTGCTATGTTGGCGGGCGTGGCGTCGCTGCCGGTTGCCATAGCGGCAACATTTATAGGGAAAGATAGTGTGCAGCAAATCATTTATGTAAGTTTTGAACATGTATATGATGTAAGCCTTGAGGTCATCAAGCGCATGGGAACGGTTACTAAAGAAGATGCGCCCAATGGGGCGATCAAAGCCGATATTAATGGATCGATGGTAGCGCTTCAGCTTAGGAAGAAAGCTGACAATGAAACTGAAATAACAATTTCCGCACGCAAACATATATTTCCTATGCTTGATATCGCGGGAGGGGTTTTGTATCAGATACTTGATAAAATGCAACCCGTATCAAAAGGCCATGAAGCTATTAAAGAAGAATAATGTTAATATGAAATCAATTAAACAAATCTGTTCTGATCATAAAACGATTGTTAAGTTTTATATAGGAGGAGTCGTTTCCCTCATCCTTTTTTCGCTATTTGTATATTTTTCTTGGCCAACGTTTGATGCTGATATGGCAGCTTTAATTGGTAAAGACAGAGGAAAATTCTTCACGGACCTTATGGGATTTATTAGCTGGTGGGGTAAGTCTTACTGGATGATTGTGTCGGTCTTTTGTGCTTCGTTTTTATTTTTTGTCGCTTCTTATAAAAGAGAGGCATGGTTTACTTTAAGTGTGTTTATTGCAGATATCATTAATATTGCCCTGAAATTAATCATCAACCGGCATCGACCTGGGGAGGTTGAAATGTACGAAAAATTTCAACAGGCAAGTTTTCCGAGTGGGCACGGTGTCCATTATGTGGTGTTCTTTGGGTTTGTTCTGGTTGCCATGCTGGTTAATTCTCGCATCAATATGATATTACGATGGGGTGTTGGCCTGCTGTGCGTTTTTTTGATCTTGGGTGTTGCTGTTGCGCGGATTTATCTTAATACACATTGGGCCACAGATTTCCTGGCGGCGTATATAATTGGGTTTATGATGCTTGCGGTTGTTATTCTGCGGTATTTAAAAGGAGCGCCCTCTTTAAAGGAAGGGTATTTGTAATAATTGATATGAAAACAAAGAAAGAAATAATCCGATACTTAACCGTAACGCCTTTTATTGGCGCAGCAGATTTTGGGATTTATTTTCTTTTAATTCGCTTCCTGCCCAATATTATTTCTAAAGCAATTTCTTACATCATCGCTAATGGCGTCGGGTATGTATTCAATAAATATTGGATATTTAAACGTAAACGAAAACAGGCAGCAGCTCCTGAGGCTGGCCGTTATTGCATTCTCGATATGGTGTTATTTGTATGTAATGTTATAACAAATCAGACTATTCTTCACGTGTGGCCAAAAGCTGTTTTTTTAGCAGTTGCCATTGCTTCGCTATTAACAGCAGCACTGAGCTTTGTTTGCAAGAAGTTTTGGGTTTTTAAAACCTCACCTGCTTAAATAAAATTTCAAGATGATCCCAAGATAAATAATGCCAAATAAATACCCTCCCAGCACATCCGTGACCCAATGGGCGCCGAGATAAATTCGGGAAATTGAAACAGTGAGGATTAAGAAGGCGGAAAAGGTGCCGACAAAAATTCTCCAAAATAAAGAAATATTTTTCCGCACGATCATCACCGTTAAAAGAAAACCAAAAAATACAACGTAATGAACCACATGGCCGCTGGGGTAACCGGATTGGGTAAATGTTAATAATATTTTGGCATTTTCCAATGTCGGCCGGGGGCGATGGATCAATATTTTAACCAAAATATTAAATAGGTCGGGGAGAATTGTGGCGAGAGTAAAGTAGGATTCTCGTCGGTTATAGGTTATAAAGAAGAATAGCGAAGTAAAAATGACGGACATAGGAGTAACGACAGAATTGCCAAAAATACTGATGAATGTCATCGCGAATGGGAATTGTCCCATTTTGATACCCTGAATTTCATGGGTCACGTAGATATCCAGGAAGGATATTGGATAATTCTGGACAAAGAAAGTCAATCCAATAACACTAATCGCAACTAAGGCATAAAAAGCTAAGAGGCGTTTATTCAATGGCTTTATCTTCTTTCTTGGGGGCAGGAACCAAAACACGGACCGCGGCGGGAATGACCTTGATATAAAGAGGAAATTTGTCTATTACCTCGCCATCACATTGAACGACTTGTTTGCGGCTTGAGGAAACACTGATCTCTTTACCTTGCCAATGCGCCACTAATTCAAAGTTATCCGGCCTTTCTCGTTTAATCAAGGTGATGACAATAAGCTTAAAGAAGCTTAAATTTGCCTTTCGCACGATCACAACATCCAATAAACCATCGCTGACATCTATATGCTTATCCAAAGATATTTTGGTAAACCCGAGATTTCCCGCATTCGAAATCATACAGGTCAGACCTTTGACTTCGTATTCTTTCCCGTCGATCTTGAGATAGTAGCGGACGAGTTTGATTCTCTTTAAAGCTGCGGCCGCCGCAAAAAAATAGGCCAAGATACCGAATTTATTTTTAGTCTCACGGTCCGCCCCCTTAACCAAATCTGCTCCAAAACCGATGCTTATTCCTACAATAAAATAACGGTTACTAAACTGCCCCACATCAATGGTTTTCATTTCTAACGGGCCTTGACTCATGAGTGCGCAGGCTTCTTTAAGATCTTGGGGGATGCCAAGTTCCTTGGCCATGACGTTGGCTGACCCTCCGGGCAGAACGATCAAAGGAATTTCCGATCCAATAAGGCCGCTAACGACTTCCATCAGCGTGCCGTCCCCGCCGTACACAGCGACGGCATCGACCCCTTTTTTGACGGCATCCTTTGCAAACTGGATCGCGTCGCCCGCTTTGTGGGTAATAGATGCTTCCCACTTAATGTCAGCTTCTTTCATGGACGTATTGATGATAGATAAGAGAGATTCTCCTTTTCCGGAGCCGGGATTAATAATGATGTGAATATTCTTTATTCCTTTTTCCATAGTGATCATTTTTTCCTCCAGTATTTTTCAAAGGCTTTGATTTGAATTCGGATATACCATCTTCTTGGATCAGCTACCTTACGCGCAGTGGTCAATAAATTGATGGCCTCTTCGCTGGTATGTCCCATGCCGATAAGGATGGCGGCGGCCATCGTAATGCTTCGGTGCCTGCCTTGCAGGCAAAAAACTAAAACCTTGCCTTTGTTCTGAATAATAGGCAAGGCCGCTTCAACTCCCATAAGCAATTTCTTAATCGAAATCGGAGTAAAAAATGTATCATAGGTTTTAATCCATAATGTTTTAAACGGAGGAAGGGTGTAGATTTCATCAGGCGGCATTTGTCCGATCATGGAAATAATCAGATTAAAATTGAGCACCTTCAATTCATCTACATGTTCCTTCCCGACTCTGGAGCCGACGTATAAGTAATCGGTCACTTTGGATATATCAATCATAATTCAGTATA
>CAZVZR010000056.1:6909-17514 GCA_964630825.1 uncultured Planctomycetales bacterium
CTTATTTTTCAGGCAATGGATGCTGCCGGAAAAGACGGCGCCATCAAACATGTGATGTCCGGCGTCAATCCCCAGGGCTGCCAAGTTTTCAGTTTTAAACACCCCAGTGCCGAAGACCTGGAGCATGATTTTTTATGGCGGACTACTCGCAATCTGCCTGAGCGTGGGCGGATCGGTATCTTTAATCGTTCCTATTATGAAGAAGTGTTAATTGTCCGTGTCCACCCGGAGATCCTTCGTGCGCAGGAGATTCCGGATGGCCTGGACAGTAAAAAAACTATTTGGCAGCAGCGCTATCGTTCTATTAAAGATTTCGAAAAACACTTATTTTATAACGGGACTAGAATTATCAAGTTCTTTCTGCATCTTTCAAAGAAAGAACAACGCAAACGTTTTCTCGAACGCATTGATGACCCGGAGAAGAATTGGAAATTTAGCGCCGCGGATATCAAAGAGAGGAAATTCTGGAAACATTATATAAAGGCGTACGAGGCTTGCTTGGGCGCAACGAGTACCGGTATTGCGCCGTGGCATGTTGTCCCTGCCGATGATAAAGAAAATGCGCGGTTGATCATTTCTCAAATTGTTGTTAATACTCTTAAGGATTTAAAAATGTCTTACCCAAGGCTGGATGCCAAACGCCGGCGGGAATTGAAATCAATGCGCAGGCTTCTTGCGAGCAAGAAATAATATTTTTGAAATAAAATATCCCTCCTCGACAACCTTACAGAGTCTTTGGTTTCTGTGGGGCTTATACCACGGTACAATTGATTATCTTTTTATCCTCCCTAAAATAGCATTATGAATTTAATTCTCATTCTTGACTGAAGTCATTCAAGAAGGAAAGTGTTTTACAGACAGCATCATAATTAAAGACAAAGTTAACCAGAGGAGGCCAACATGTTAAGAACAGAAATTGAACCTAAAAGAAACAGAGTCAAGATCGCGGAAGCCCTCGGAGTGCTCAATGAGGCTGCCAAAGATAAAAAAGATGAATTAAAAGGATTGTTCGCCGATAAGTATTCCCATATCAAACAGGCGATGATTTCCGGCACTGAACAAAGTAAGCAAATTTTCGACAAGGCAAAGCACTTGACTAAAGATGCTTTTGTCGATGGTAAAAAGAAAATAAGAAAGGTTGCCATTGAGGCCGATAAACGGGTGCATAAAGATCCGTGGTCATACATCGCCGGGGCAACGGCATTTTCTCTTCTTTTGGGATATTTAATGGGTGCAAAACGTAAATAATTTTTAAACCGGAAGGGATATGTCACCGTTAACATTAATTCGTAAAATTGTTTCCCCTTTGTTTTTTCTCGATATCGCACGCAGATATAAGGGAAGGTCTTCCTTGATGAAAATCAAGGCCGCTCAAGTTTATGTCGCTGGAGTTAAAAAAGTAAGAATTATTTTATTGGGTATTTTGTTCTTGCTGTTTTCCTTTGTTCTTTTGGGAAGCGGATTGTTTCTAATTCACACCGCGCTTTTCACTTATTCGTTGTGGAGTTATCAAGTGAAATTTATCGCGGCTTTGGTCTTGGGGGGAATTGAATTCGCGGTGGCGATAAGTATCCTGTTCTATTTATTAAGAGAAGAAACGTGGGTTAAATTTTGTGGAATCCAGAAGGTGCTTAACTCGGTCGTCAATGGTAAATCGGATAATAAATAGTAAAAAGAGTAGAAAAAGGAATTTGCCGTCTAAGGGAGAACTTATGTCGAAGAAAACGGTAGCGGAATTATTGATAGAACGCCTGATACTATGGGGCGTGGATACAATTTTCAGTCTTCCTGGAGACGGGATTAATGGTATTTATGAAGTTTTGCGCATCAATGAAAATAAAATTAAAGTGGTGCAGGTACGCCATGAAGAAGCCGCTGCCTTTGCGGCTTGCGCGTATGCTAAATATTCCGGGCGTTTGGGAGTGTGCTTGGCGACATCCGGCCCGGGTGGGGTGCACTTGCTCAACGGGCTTTACGACGCCAAATTTGACGGCCAGCCTGTCTTGGCCATCACCGGGCATACGTATCATGATCTGATCGGTACGCATTATAAACAAGACCTGGATCTTGATAAATTATTTATGGATGTGGCCGCGTACAATCAGCGGATCATGGGCCCGTCACATGTGCATAATGTGGTTGATGAAGCCATCAAAACTGCTCTAAGCCAGCGTACGGTTGCTCACATCAATATCCCCAAAGATATTCAGCACTGGGAAATGGACGGACAGCGCTCTGTCGCCAATGTCCCTGCGCACAGCGCTGATATTTATAAGCTGTCCAGGCCCGTGCCTTCACAGGCTGAATTGATAAAAGCCGCTGCGCTCATCAATGGAGGGAAAAAAGTGGTCATTTTAGCCGGCCGCGGCGCTTTAGACGCGCGCGCGGAAATTTTGGAACTGGCGGCCATGACCCAGGGAGTAATCATTAAAGCGCTTTTAGGTAAAGCCGTTGTTCCCGACGACAGCCCTTATACGACCGGAGGCCTTGGCCTTCTTGGTACGGCACCTTCTCAGGATGCGATGCAGGAATGCGATACACTGATCATGGCCGGGACTAGTTTCCCTTATATGGAATTCTATCCTACACAAAGTGTCCGGACGGTACAAATCGATATTGACTCGGCCCGTATTGGCCTGCGTAATAAAGTAGAAGTCGGCTTGACCGGAGATTGCCGGGAAACATTACGGGCGTTGCTTTTATTACTGGAACAACAACAAAATAAAGATTTTCTGGAAAGATCCCGACAACGAATGAGAGAATGGAATGACCTTTTGCATGCAGAAGGTACGCGCCATGACAAACCGCTCAAACCACAAGTGGTTGCTTATCAGCTAAGCTCTCTTATCGATGACAATTGCATTATATGCGTGGATACGGGGGTAGTGACTACGTGGGCTGCGCGTCATATTTTGATTCGCGGGGATATGCAATTTTCCGTCTCTGGTAACCTGTCGAGCATGGCTAACGGTTTGCCTTATGCCGTCGGAGCAGCGATGGCTAATCCGGGCCGTCAGATCATCTGCTTGTGCGGGGACGGAGGCTTTTCGATGCTGATGTGCGAGTTAGCTACTATAGCTAAATATGATCTTCCCGTTAAAGTCATCATTTTTAAAAATAATACGTTTGGTATGATCAAGTGGGAGCAGATCGTTTTTGAAGGCAATCCCGAATACGGGTTGGAACTTCATCCTATTGATTTTGCGATGTTCGCGCGTTCCTGCGGGGTTGCCGGTTTTACTCTCGATGATCCAACGCAGGCCGAGATGGTCATACGTGAGGCGCTTAATACGCCCGGCCCCGCCGTGATTGAAGCTTTGATCGACCCTTACGAAGCGCCGATGCCCGGCCATATCAATTCCGCCCAGGCTTGGCATTTTGCCGAAGCGATGGTGCGCGGAGAGAAAGACCGCTGGAATATTTTAGAAACTGTTATTGAAAATAAAATCCGGCGAGTATTTTAGATCTTTTAGTAACAAAAGGAGGGTTGAATGAAAAATCAAGAAGAGCAAGAGGGTTATAACTTTACCGAGGCAGGAAAAATATTTTACAGTGGATTAAAAGGCGGCCAAAGATGGCGAGATTTTTATGAAGAGAAAGATGACTTTCTACGTGGGAAAGTTCCGGCTCTTTTGCCAGATTTTTCTCAAGAAGAAGATGAAGAATAATGGCGGGTAGTAGGGTAGTTAAACGTAATTGGGATTTACCTTACATGCCTTAATGAAGTTCGACAGCTAAGTAACGGCTTATGAAATTAAAAAGGTTAAACCTTCATAAGTTCTAGAAAAAATGAAATTTCAGAAAATAAAATCAATCGTTGGCAAGGTTCCTTTTATTTCGACAGAAAATGCCGAGTTTCTTTACAATCTCATTTGCAGGGAGAAATTAAAAAGAATTCTTGAGCTGGGTATCGCCCACGGGACCGCTACATGTTATATGGCAGCGGCCTTGGATGAGTTGAGAGAAGGTTTAATTACGGCCGTAGATTTGATTGAGCCCATGGACGTGTACAATCCTTCTGCGGAAGAACAGCTGCGAACGACCGGCCTTTCAAAATATGCCCAGGTCGTACGTATGCAAACAGGTTATACCTGGTTCTTGCACGATGAGATCCTTAAAAACACAGAGAATGATCACTGTAACGAAATCTATGATCTGTGTATTATTGATGGGCCTAAAAACTGGACGATTGATGGCGCGGCATTTTTCTATGTCGATAAGCTATTGAAAAAAAACGGATGGATTATCTTTGACGATTACAATTGGACATATGCGAAGGCTGACGAAAAACGGAAAGCGACGGACGGCATAACCCATCACTCTCTATCGGAAGATGAGCGGCAAACTCCTCATGTGAGAGAAATCTTTGAGTTGTTGGTTAAACAGCACCCTAATTACTCAAATTTATTGATGTTCAAAGAACAGGGATGGGCCATAGCTCAAAAAGTTGTTAATCATAACAAAAACTATACGGTTGTTCAACGGAATGAAGACTCATACAAAGACATCATTGTTAAGATGCTTTACAAGGTTAGGCAATTCATAAGAAAATTAACAACTGCATAAAAAGAATAAAGGCCAAACCTGCTGGGAATTCCATTGAGAGCTCAATCCTTCTTTCGCCAGAGGCCGCAGAATTCTAGATAGTTAAACCTCCGTAATATACCTCAGTACAATTGATTAATTTTGAGTCCCTCTCTAAAATATTTTATATTGTAGTTTCATGTTATATTTTGTGGCATCAAATTAAGGGGCGATCACATGCAAGACCAAGAAGCTAAGATTATAAATTTATTCTGGTTTGAAATTAAGAAAAGAAAGATTACGGCGGTTATCGTATCTTCCTTATTAATCTTTGCCTCGTTGGGATATTCTCAGGGCCAGAAACCGTTTTTGAGCGAAAAAACTTCGGATAAAGCTGTTTATCAAAAATATCTCAAGGACCCAGATAAGAAATCAAATGAAATTAATTACCTTCTTAATCTAGTTGAAACTTCTTCGCTTTCATTTGAAAGAAACGGCCAAAAAGCCAGCGGCAAGGATGCTGCTAAACTTTTAAAATATAAATTGAACCAATTTAAGAATAAAATTCACACCACCGAAGATTTTATTGAGAAAGTGGCAAGTTTTTCCAACCACACGAAAAAAAGTTATTACGTTATTCTTCCTGATGGAAAGAAACTTGTTCTCAAAGACCTGCTTTATACAGAATTGAACAAACTTAGGAAACAATCGAACAAAGGATCTAAATCTGTCCCAAGGGCCGGTGGCTCAAAGAAGCAGGGGTAAGTTGAGATCTGAAATAATCGGGCACGGACATTGGGTAAATAATAAATTCGGGATTTAGTACTACCTTTATTTTTGTTGTTCTTATTTACTGTTGAGTGGAGATTCTAATGAAGAATTCACTAAGAATGGAATTATTTACATCGAAAAAGATGATCCTTTTTATTGCAAGCTTATTGGCAGTCTTATGCGTTATTTTAGCTGGCCGTCATTTTCGCGCGGTTACAAAAGAAGCTTGGCTCGAGAAATCAAAAAGCGAGTCGCCATATGCAAAAATTATTTCAAATAGTTCAAATATACAAAATGAAAAATATCCGTTACGTCATGCCCTATCTGATAGCTTGATAGGAGAAGTTAAATTTTTAGACCCTCAGGAGCTAAAAGATAATACTAAAACAGCGATCATTGTACTTGGCGACAGATCGTTAGATGAAACAACGCCCACGGTGGATATGGACTATCGAGTACTTAAAGGCGTCGAACTGGCTAAAAAGTTCCCTGAAGCTATTTTGATCATGTCCGGAGGGGCAACCAAGGGCCCTACACCCGAAGCTAAAATGATGGGGTTAATCGCCTGGTCAAGGGGAGTTGATCCTTCGAGGATCATCTTGGAGGATAAGTCTCAAACGACAGGACAAAATGCTGAAAATACGGCTGCGATTATTGAATCAAAAAATATCCGACAGGTATTTATGGTCACTGAACAATCACGCCTCGAAGAAGCCACCGCGATCTTTCTAAAACACGACAAGGAATTCAAAAGTATCCAAGCGGTCGGGAGCGATGTTACCCGCGCCCTCATCATCGAACAAATGGAGCAGTTTTTAATGAGCCATGATGATAGGGTCGTGCGCGGGAGGCTCAACTATGTTGAGAGGGGACTAAAATACAAAGCTTTTGATTTCGCTGTGTTACCGGAAGAATAATTTGAAAATCCAGGACTGCTTATTCGGTGGGGTTATACCCCGGTACAATTGATTCATTTTGGATTCCTGCCTAAAATAAGATTATGAATTTACTTTACTCAACACACGAGCCGTCTAAAAACAAGGAGAGTTAAAATGACTACAGAAACCATATTGTTATTGGTACTTATTGTTCTTCTCGCCGGGGCTTTGCCCAGTTGGCCTTACAGCCGTTCCTGGGGGTATGCGCCGACGGGTATTTTGACACTTTTGCTGGTAGTTTTTCTTGTTTGGGCGATTGCCGGAGGCCGGCCGCTTTTTAAAAGTTCAGAGGAGAATATTAAAACGACGTTCCAAGATGCCGGGCAAGATCTAAAAGAGGCGGGGCGTAATGTGGCAGATTCCATCAGGCATACCGTTGAATAAAGAGGGCAGCATTTTATTAAAGAAAGTAGGAGTTAAATGAAAAGAATATTTATCTTAATTTCAGTTGTTCTTTTATTTTGTGCCGTTTTTATTGTGCAAAATAAATCCGATGGCTTCAATTCTGCGCTACAAGATGCAGAAACCGCTAAGCAGATGGAATTAAACAGCATGACAGTTTCAAGTATGAATGCTGCGGGAATTATTAGATTTATTCCAGAAAATGTACCTCCAGAAATCATGGGGCACAACAACCACGAAAGTATTAATGTAAATTATGTTTCCAAATCAAACTTTGAGAAACAGGCAGATGCCGCTCTCTCTCTTAAGATACAACAAATTCTCACAGGTAATCCTCAGCTTGCCGGAAAAGTTGCCGCTGTTAAAATTACCACTGTGGACAGATCTGTAATTTTACAAGGGACGGTTAATAGTGAAAATGAAAGAGCAAATATTTTTCATCAGATTGAGAATATGGTGGAAGTAGATCACGTCGATAATCAATTAAAAGTTGAGAGTAAATAAAGGTTAAAAATATATCTTAGAATTTCTAATTTTGGAGGAGGTGAATATGGCTACCACGAGCACAATGCCCCAAAATATTAGAACTCTGGCTAAGCAATTTATCGCTCCCAAAGCCTCCAAGGAAATCTCTAAAAATTTTAGAATTATTGGTCCTAAAGGCATTGATGAGGTCATCGCGTCTCTTAAACGTCATTATTTTACAAGATCAATATGGGAAGGAGCGGTTGCTCCTGAAGCCTATTTGTCTTCGGAGGAAGGCAGAAATGATTTATTAAATCATCTTGAACTAAGATTAAATGATTTCCGGCAAACAATTATTCCATGGCTAAATGACACTAAGCATTTGCAGGGAGCCAGCATCCTGGAAATTGGGTGTGGCACCGGTTCTTCTACTGTAGCCCTGGCGGAACAGGGAGCAAAAGTTACGGCTATCGATATTGACGAAGAAAGCCTTGCCGTTGCCCAGGATCGTTGCAGAGTGCATGGATTAAATGTTAAATTTTTAAAAGCTAACGCGACGGAAGTTTACCAGTTGTTAAAAGGCCAACATTTTGACCTGATTATATTTTTTGCCTGTTTGGAGCATATGACCAATGACGAGAGGCTTACAGCCCTTAAAGATACTTGGGACATGCTCTCGGCAGGTGATTTGTTGTGCATCATAGAAACGCCAAACCGTTTGTGGTACTTTGATGACCATACGGCACATTTGCCTTTTAATATGTGGATTCCTGATAAACTCGCATTTTTGTATTCGCGGTTTAGCCCGCGGAAACCATTTTGCAATTCCTACCTTAAATATAGCGAGGACGGACTGTTAAGTTTTCTTCGGCATGGGCGGGGCGTTAGTTTTCATGAATTCGATATTGCGATTAAGAATGTTAAAGAGCTCAATATTGTCAGTTGCCTTCCAATTTACCTGCGCAAAAAAAATATTTTAAGAAAATTACGGTGGTTGACAAAAAAAGAGTATTACTACGAATCATTTTTAGCAAAACAAGGGGTAGGCATACACCGGGCATTTTTTCAACCATCGCTCGATTTGATTATCAGGAAATGAGAGTTTCTGGCTTAGGAATTCCTGCCTTGTAACTCACTGGTTTAAAACAAGCGTCTAATAGCCTATTATACCTTGGTATCATTGCTTTCTAATAATATTAGGTTATCCTTAATCGATATTTTCAGTTGATTTTATTAGCTAAGCTGGTCAATTAGAAAGAGCAGGGAAATGCCTTTAAGTAATAAAAATATTTATATTGTGGATGACGACGAATCGGTATGCCGCGCACTTAGTATTCTTTTAATGACTTTCGGGTTTGAAGTAAAAACGTTTAATTCTGCAGAAAATTTTTTTGACACCGTCCCCAAGGATAAGCCTGGTTGTCTAGTCCTCGACATTCGCATGAAGGGATTAGACGGATGGGAAGCACAGAAAAGAATTATTGATTCCGGATCGAACCGCCCGGTTATTTTTATTTCTGCCGAAAGAAAGAAAAATGCCGCCGACCGCGCTTTGCAAGCAGGGGCAGTGGGGTTTTTGCAGAAACCGGTTAATGGCCAGGCGCTGGTTGATCTTATTAATCTAGCGTTAGAAGGTACCAACGGCACGGGTAAACATAAGGCGTGGAAACATGCGGTAGTCCTTAGCAATAAATTATTGCCCGTCTGGACAGATAAATTGCAGGGATTTTTGTTTGGGTTGCAATATTGGCAGAAAATGTCAAAAATTAAAAAACGACGAAGTGAAACAGGCAAAAAATGATTGTTAAGAAAGCGGGTCCTCAGGGCTTGGGGGTAATAATCATGGTATTTAACCATCAAGAGGCGTATAATTACTTCAGTTATTTAAATAGATAATTTCCACCCTTCATCTAGATTTCTGGTTTCCTTTCTTGAAATTTGTAGGGTTATCATCTATTTATCTGTTTTAAATATGTTTTCTTAAGATAATTTCTGGCTTTTTAGGGTAGTGCCGATAAGGTATCTTGCCGTTTTTGACAGAGAAGCTCGGAAGTTAAATTTTTTTTAGGAATAGGCCATCGATGAGAAAATCAAAGCATAAGACTGCAACACCCAAGCGCACCCGCAGTATTTTAAAAAAGAAGAACATAAAGCGCGGCAATTTCGAGAGGCGCAAAGAAGATAAAATGTGGAATTTAGAACGTTTGTGGTACCAAGGACAGGTCGACGGCCTTGGTAAATCCCGTGACCATTTGGGGGAGAAAGTCCAGCGGCAGACTGATGAGTTGAGAAGAAAAGATTGGCAATTAAAGCAGGGGGCAGATAGGCAAAAAGAATCAGAAGAACAGATTTACATTCACACAAAAGCGATGGAAGCGACGGCTGATGGGATTTTTATCATCGATGCCAAAGGGCCTAACTTTTCTGTTGTCTACGCGAACCCATCTTTTCAGTCGATGACCGGTGGTCAAAAAAGGGAAGTCGTTGGGAAAGACTATTTCTCGCTTTTTGAAAAAGATGTCGATTCTCGTATCGTTGATGAAATCAAAAACACAATACGCCAGGGTAAAACCTTTCATAAAGAGATGCTCAGTTTTCAAAAGAACGGAAAAAATTTCTGGAATTTACTGCGCCTGTCCCCGGTGTATGGTGCCAACAAAACCGTCACCCATTATATCGGCATTCAGACAGACATTACTTTGTTACGGCAAAGGGATTTAGAAATTAAAGAACAGCGCGAAGAAATTTTGCACGTGACAAGGGTGGGAAAACTTGCTGAGTTTGTCTCTTCGCTTGCCCATGAAATCAGCCAACCTCTGACGGCCATTCTTTCGTACGCTCAAGCTGCCCAGCGCATGCTCGCTGACAGGGAGCCTCAACTCAAGGAGATTCTTCAGTACATCATTAATGATGATGAGCGCGCGACTGAGGTCATCCGGCGGATGCGGGTACTTTTAAAGAAAAGTGAGCCTGAAATGAAGCCCCTGGATATTAATGCTCTTATTAACGATACGGTTTTGCTTATTGCGACGGATCTCGTTGTCAGGAACAATGTCCTTAAAGTCGAATTGGGTGCTAACCTTCCGCTTATCAGTGGTGACCGGATACAACTGCAGCAGGTTCTTCTGAATCTTATCAGCAACAGTTTCGATGCGATGGAGAGCAGCAAAGGTTCTCGTGAAATGTTGGTCTGCACGTCGCGTAAAGACTCCAAAACAATTCTGGTGGAGGTAAAGGATTCCGGGTGCGGCATTCCGGCACAAAATATGAATAAACTCTTCCTGCATTTTTTTACCAGCAAGTTAGATGGTTTGGGCATGGGGTTGTCGATTAGCCGCTCCATTATTGAGGCGCATGGCGGACGATTGGATGCAAAAAATAATTCTGATTGTGGCGCAACCTTTTATTTCACTATCCCCATCGACACACACACACACACACACACACACACACACACAAAAAAAAAGGAGGGGAAGGCTCATGAACAACGCGGGGGGAATCATAT
>CAZVZR010000057.1:0-16377 GCA_964630825.1 uncultured Planctomycetales bacterium
CCCGTATCACTTAAAATATCAATGTCACCCCAATTGATCCCCGTCTGACTGATTACCTTAATATCATTCCAGTTGATACCCATGTCAGACAGAATGTCAATATCTCCCCAGTTGATCCCAGCCTGGCTTAAGACCTTCAAATCATTCCAATTGATCCCCGTATCACTTAAAACATCAATATCACCCCAATTGATACTCGCCTGGCTCAATGTTTTGATATCATTCCAGTTGATCCCCGTGTCCGACAGAATGTCAATGTCGCCCCAGTTGATCCCAGTCTGACTGATTACCTTAATATCATTCCAGTTGATCCCCGTATCACTTAAGATATCAATGTCACCCCAATTGATACTCGCCTGGCTCAATGTTTTGATATCATTCCAATTGATGCCTGTATCCGATAATATATCGATGTCGCCCCAATTAATTCCGGCTTGACTCAATACTTTTAAGTCGTTCCAATTCACGCCAGAATCACTTAAAATATCGATGTCGCCCCAGTTGATCCCGGTCTGACTGATTACTTTGATATCATTCCAATTAATTCCGGTGTCGCTTAAAATATCTAAATCGCCCCAGTTAATGCCTGCCTTAGTTAGTATTTGCAAATCATTCCAGTTGACTCCGGCATCGCTCAAAATATCAATATCACTCCAATTAATTCCGGTTTGCGTCAAAGCTTTAATATCATTCCAATTTATACTCATGCCGGTTAGGATGTCGATATCACCCCAATTGATTCCTGTCTTACTTAAAACCTGCAAGTCATCCCAATTGACACGCGCATCACTTAAAATATCGACATCGGACCAGTTAACTCCTCCACGGCTTAAAGTCTGTAAATCATTCCAGTTAATCCCCGCCTCCGTCCAAGATTCAATATCTTCCCAGTTAACGCCCGCGTATGTCAGGACTCTTAAGTCATCCCAGTTGACTCCTGCATCTGTCATCACCTGCATATCATCCCAGTTAACACCCGCCGTGGTTAACTCCGCCAAACTATCCCAGTTAATTGCTTGGGACCACTGCACTTTTGCGCCGCTCATGATCGCAATATCGCCCCAGTTAACTCCCGCCGCTGCCATTGAAGTAATATCGCTCCAATTAATGGACGCTTTTGTCAATGTGTTTAAATCAGACCAGTTGATGTTCGCTTTTGTCAAAACATTCAAGTCCGACCAATTAACACCCGCTCGGGTTAAAGTAAAAAGGTCATCCCAATTTACATGGGCGTTACTTAAATCATCGATATCATTCCAATTGATGCCTGTTTGAGTCAAGACCGTCAAGTCATCCCAGTTAACTTGAGTGAGCCTATTTGTAACGCCCCGAATGCTTGCAGTGTCACTTTTAATAACACCGACATCATCCCAATTAATCACATCGGTGTGGGCACGAATATGCGTAATTTCATCCCAGTTGATGGTATCTGTTTTATTACGAATCGCCAAAATGTCGTCCCAGTTAAAACTGGAGGCGATTTTACTTAAAGCAGGCTTGATTGTTTCCAGGGGGAAATACGCACTGTACGTCGAGGATGGAGCTCCAAAGCTAACGATAGTGACGTCGATAAAATAGGAATCATCTTCATTCGACGGCGACCACATGGCATTAGGGCTTCTAAACCAATCATTTGTGGCGTCCACTGTTAGCGCGGTTGAAGCAAGTTCTATCGATGCGTCATGTTTATAAATAATAACTGAACTCGTATCACTGACACCAAGGTCAACCCGGCTGTCATTAGATACTAACCAAGTGAAAATCGTATAACCACCGCAGGGAGGATAGGCGCATGTTCCTGCCTTGGCATTATCATCCCAAACGGCGATGGCTTTGGGGCCGGTACCGATAAGGATATCAAAAGGCTCAGAAACTGCTGATGCTAGCCCAGGAGAAGTGGCAATAAGCGTGTAAAATTGCGCTGCCTTGTTGACAGCCAATCCTGCAAATGTTGCCACCCCCCCGTGTACAGTGACTGTAGGCGTTCCTTGCAAAGCACCGTTGCCGGGGTTATTAAATATGGCCAGGGTAACCTTAGACGTGTTGTCGCTTGTCACTAAGTTGTTGTTCGCATCTCGTATTTCAACGTTCGGTTGGCGTTCGAAGGGATTAATGTGAGGGGTTGTGGAGGGACTTACCGTGAAAACGAGATGTGTCGCGTCACCATGAGCCAATGACCCTGCGGCAGAAGATGAATTACTCGATGAACCCTGCGAGGAACCACCTGCATATCCGCCACCAGATAGAGACGATTCCTCGTCTCCACCGTAACTACCACCAGTGTACTGAGCAAAAACAGAATGAGGAAATTGCAATTGCAGTAAAACAGAAATAAAAATGGCAAAGACTGCCACATGCAAAGAAGCATAATTTTTAACAATTAATTTTTTACCGAATCTCATGCAAGAATTAACTTAGTGGGCACTTCTTAATATATTCCAAATACCAACCCCTTCAATAAGTCGTCTTTAAGGAGCCGTCCTGATGAGGCGGCCGCCTTGAAAGACCCCGAACGATGAATCATACCGCTGACTATACCCCTCTGTGTCTGGGTCTTTTGCGGCGAATGTCCTCGTTGAAGTTTGAAAACTTCTGACATTGGCAGATTGAAAATCGCCGCCACGGGTACCCGAGCCGGCCGTACCTGTAACCCCTCTGGCGGCATCCACGGAATTTATTCCGGGCCAATCCAAGTTTGTCGCATTGCCTTCAAAACCAGCAATGGAAGAAAGTTTTCCATCGCCATGACTCCCCAAAAACTGACGGCCTTGAGATTTTCCAACAGAAACAATCATCTCAGATAAATTACCGGATAATTCCATATTGCCATAATAACCCGCGCCGCTTGTCTCACGGGTTGAAGAACCTTCGGCAAAAATACCAACACGCAAAGGGCCTTTTTGGCCTTCGGCACTACCGCCAACACGACCATCACCGGAACTCCAACCTAAAGAATTACGATTTAAATTAGCGGCGCTGTCAGAAATTATTTCTGTCCCATCTTCATCACCGTTGGGAGTAATTTCACCCGCTTCAGCTTGGTTATATGAAGTTGTTCCCCAAGCAAGTTCGTTGGGAACTTCAGCAATATCTTTTCCCCGGGCAATTTTTTCAAATTCTAATTCTGTCATCGGCCGTAAGCCGGCCCAATCAGCATATGCAAGCAGATCAGGCCAAGAAATATAACTGACCGGGCGATCGGGACGCGACGTAGTTGCTTCGGATTTGGGATTGGCAGAATCCCAAGCAACAGTATTACGATTAACCACTGCATCGGAACCTTTCCCTCCGGCCGTTAAGCTTGTAATATCTCTGTTCGCCTTAGCTTGATTAGAAAGAGTGTTAAAAAAACTAACCCATTGCCCTTCTGTTAATTCATATTTCATTGCATAAACGGCCTGATACCCTTTGGGGAATGACGATGGGATTAAAAAAATACTTCCGGAAGCACTTTCATCAACAGCCCCGGTATTTTGATAATAATAACCATCGGCCGCTGAATTTGTTGTCGTCACTGCAGTTTCGCTTTGAATGTACCACGGCTCATCATCGGAACTCCCTTGCTTAAAACGATAATCTGATGAACTTGCGCCATCACCGGCATAGAAAGCCCCTTGCGGAATATAAACCATTTCAATGCCGAAAATTTTATTCACCGTGTTCGCCGCCATTGCCGTTTCATCCGAAAGGCCGTCTTGAGCATAATCCCAAACGAGGCGGACATTTTTGGCGCTCACGTTACCGGAAACCAAATCAGTCCGTTGCAAAAAGAAACCTTTTTCATCGCTCGGCACAACAATCTCAAAATTGCTTGGCGCATTAAAACCCGTCGGATTTCTCCCGCTGTTATCCATACTGGCGTGTGACCAGGTTATTCCCGCGTCGGTAGAGTATTTTAGAAAAACCCATGCGGCATCGAAATTGTTTGTTGTGTGCCAGCTGTTGTCCCAGCTTATATCGCAAGAAAATGTAATCGTATTCGCTGTTTGATCAACCCCCACGACAGAAAAGTTTTCTATCCGCAAATTATTTGCCCACGCTGGCGTTGGCGTAAATGAAAGCGCTTTCAAAATCAACAAAAAAATAATTGAACGGAAATATGCGGCGGCCTTTTTTGTTTTGAAAATTTCAAGCTTTATGCCGCCCTGAAAAAATTTAAAATTAGTTTCCATCATAAGTTCTAACTCCTCTTCCGCCGGTATTTGCAAAAGCAGACGTAGATGCATTTGCTGCATCAGTGCGGTCGGATATTCGGAGGCGATCGCCCGAAGACTGATCGTCCCAACCACCGCCACGCAATCCGGAACCATTCGCACCAGTTACGCCCCGAGTCGCAATGGCATCAATACCCGGCCAATCAGTTTCATTGGCATTGCCTTCGTAGCCGGCAAGCGTTGAAAGAACGCCATCACCATTTTTCCCCAGAAATAACCGTCCGTCAGTATTACCGATTGTAACGACTCGTTCGCGCAAATTCCCTGAAAGTTCCATAATACCGTAATAACCCGCGCCGGCCGTCACACGGTCAGATGAGTTGGTGGCAAAAATTCCTGAACGCAACGGCCCTTGTGCATAATCAGAACCATTGGCGGTATCGCCTCCGGTTAATGTTATATTATTAAAATTCGCATTTGCACCAGCATCGACAACTGACTCTTGCCCATTTTCATTTCCAGCCGACAAAGAAGCTGCTGCAATAATATCGGTTGCCCCCCACGCAAACTCACCCTCCAAAGGCAGCAAAGGCCCGCGGGCTGATTTTTCAAATTCCAATTCTGTCATGGGCCGTAACGCATCCCAATCTAAAAAAGCCAGCAAGTCCATCCAAGTCAAATAACTTGCCGCACGCACCGGGCGCTGAGAACTGCAGGTCAGCGTTGCCCCTGAGCAAGAAACCGTATTACGATACTTAACCGTGTCCGTACCTTTGTGACTACCGTCGGTCAAATCATGATTCGTTCTAGCCGCATTGCTTGGAAGGGAATTAATGAATTCAACCCACTGCCCTTCTGTAATTTCATATTTCATGGCATAAAATGCTTTATAACCCTTGGGATAATCTGCCGGAAGCGTAAAAGATGCTCCTGTTGGATCCTCACCTGCGTTACCGGCTGAAACATAGCGGTAGCCATTTGATGCCACATTGCTAACAGATAATGCCGAAGCACTCGAAATGTACCACGGATCTGAATCTGCCGATCCTTCGTCCAATGCCGCTGTGCTCGTATTGTAATCTCCCACATAGAATGCGCCCTGCGGGATTAAAACCATTTCAAGGCCATAAACACTGACGTAAACATCACTGTCTTTAGTAAACCCGCAAGTTGAGTAATCAATGGTCAGTTGGGCGTTCGCTGTTGTAACAGCCGCGTTCACACCATAATCTGCCGGGCGGATAAAAGCACCTTTTTTATCAGCGGGAACATAAATCTCTAAATGTGAATTCGAGCCGACAGAGCTTCCGACAGGATTTAAGCCACTGGCAGAAATTTCGCAGAGTTTTTTATCGGTTGGCGTAACGGAAGGATTGTAAAGGCGGACAGTGAGCCAAATCGCATCATGATTAATTTTAGTCTTCCAGGAATTTTCCCATGCCAGGTCAAAATTGACAACAACCGTATTGCTTGAAGGGGTTCTGTCCTTCAATGAAACATTTGTTATGTTTAAATTATTTGCTAAGGCAACCTGGGGGGCAAAAACACAAAATGAAAAAAAGAGAATAAAATTTAAAGCAAATTTGGTGGGTTTCATTGCCTCACTTTCTAAATTATTAAATAAATTAGAAAAAAATAGGATGATATATCTAAGTATTACTATTATATATATATAAATATAAAATTTCACTATAAAAAATAAATCCATTAGAAACAAATCAAGAGATTTATCGGGATTTTAAAATTTAATTGTAACTTGGTGCCAACCTAAAATTATTTATGTGATTGCTCACGAAGAGCACAACAATATAAAAAAACTTCTTGTCTAAAAACTTCCCCAAAACAAACCAACTCGCCACAAAAACCCGTAAGGCTATTTCTCTTTTTTCTCCAAAGGAGAATCAACTACTGCTTGTAATGCTAATTTTGCCTTAACAATTTTCTCTTTCACCAAATGTGCATCCTTGGCTTGCGGGCTAAGATATAAATACATCTGGTAATGTTTTAAAGCAGTCCTTTGATCATTCAAATATTCGCCGCTAACAAAAGCAAGGTTATAATGAGCATCGGGGTCATCCGGCATCAAAGTCACTGCCTGGTAATATTCCCTTGCCGCTATTTCAAATTCACCTTTTTGAAAGTAAATATTTCCCATATTGTAATGCGCCTTAGCAGCATCCATACGAAGCCGCTCATCCTGCTCGGCAAAAGCATCAACCTTACTAAGCAAATCCAATGTTTTTTCTTCTCGCGCCTTTACCTCTTCATCTGTGTCCGTCACTGACGCAAGTTGAAAAACCTCATCAGGAGGCTTGGACATAGAGGGTACCGTCTCCACCGCAGCCACCTCAGAATTCTGGGCGCTATCTTTAAGCTGTTGAATTTCTTGTGAATATTCCCTATTAAGATCACGAGTCTTTTTTATATCGGTAACCAGGGAGTCTCTCTCATTTTTTAATTGCCCATACTGTGTTTCCGTGGAAGAAACTTTTTCTTGCAGGCTAGTCACTTGCGATTCTAATTCTTGTGTTTTATTCGACAATTTTTGATTCTCTTCGATAACATTTTTCAAATTTTGATTAATCTCCACCACTTGTTTCTCGGCGATATCGCTCTGGGCTAATTGATTTCCTCCAGACAAGCCTGTATCAGCCCACAGAAGCCTCCCAGGAACGATAAGAAAGCCGGAAACCATAAGGCAGAAGACGCCAAAACATTTGAAAACTGAAAGAAAATCTTGATTTTGTTTCATAATGAGAACACCTTTTTTAGATTTTTATTTTTTAACCAAACTTGGGTTTAATCCGTGCTGTATTTCTTAAACGGTTTAATTGTTCCCCCCAACGCAGCATAATCTTCAACGCCTGTTACGACATGCGGTGTCATAAAAATAACAATCTCTGTCTTAGTAAGGTTATCGCTCGCGCGGCTAAAGAATGGCCCCACCCAAGGTAAGTCCATAAGGACAGGTAGCCCTTTTTTAATGTGTGCTTTATCATCTTTTTTAAGCCCACCGATCACAATGGTATGCCCATCTTTAACCATGACGGTCGTTTCCACTTCCGTCTTATTAACCTGCGGAATCCCGCCGCCGTGCGAAGAGACCGAAGCCGAAACAGACGATATCTCTGGGCGTAAACGTATTGTAATGAAACCATCATCATTAATAGTCGGTCGGACGTCGAGCTTTAAACCAACATCCACAAAACGAACATCTTCACTGGTTATGGCGTTATCGCCGGTTCCTGAAGTAGTTGAAATAATATAGGGAATTGTATCCCCGACATGAATTTTTGCTTCCTCATTATTAGTAATCAACAACTGTGGATTGGATAAAATTTTCGTGTCACTGACTTTCTCAAAAGCACGAATAGTTGTTTGAAAGGAGTCTACATCTATATTACCGACGGCAATTTGACCATAATTAGAAGATGACCCCAGATTGTCACTCGCGGCAAGCGACCCACTAGCAGTCGGACCCTGCTTGCCCAAGGCAAAGTTGCTAAACGTTAATTTATGTAGCTGTTTAATACTAGAATCTCTAAAATTTAACTGCCAGTCAATACCGACATCGTATTCCGGTTTAAATGTTACCTGCAAAATCCGGGCATTCAGCATAACCTCTTTGGTCGGAACATCCAACTCGCGAATAATATCCTCTATTTCTTTTCGTCGATTTGGATAAGCTCGTACAATTAATTTATTAGAACGCTGATCTGAGGACACAGACCCTACCGCCTTTGAATCAATACGTGTTCGCAATTTATCCGTCACGGTTTCGGCATCCGCATATTGAAGCGCATAAACAAAAGTTTCCAGTGGTTTTTCAATATGGCTGATTGTTTCCTTCATCGACGCAATCGCTTCAGGGGTATCAATGATAACAACTGATCCCGTATCTTCATCTATTATTATTTTACCAACGTTACTTTTGATGCTATCTAAGGCAGCCAAAACATAACTGGGTTTTGAATAGTTTAAATGAATAATAGCCACTTGCGTCTTATCATTAAAGTGTTTCCCATACATTGATTCATATTCATTGGAACTCATTACCTGGACAATATTGCCTTGGATTTTATACGCAAGATTATTAGAAATGACAACAATGTCCATTGAATCTTTAATGGAGACATTATCCAGAAAAACAGTCACGCGGCCGGTAACGGTAGGGCTAATGACCACATTAAACTGCCCTTGCTCTGCCAAAAATTTAATGACATCAACAATATTCATATCACGGATATTCAATGTAATCGTACGTTCCATCCGCTCCGCTATTGACGCTTCGTTTTCGTTAATAACAATCGGCTTCCCTTCTTCTTCTTCGGCAGATACCCTGTAACAAACAAAACAGGAAATCAAAAAACATAAAATAAAGAGAACACGTTCTCTGCGTCGACTTTTATTTTTTCTATTTTTTAGTATTGTCATAACGTATCGTTATCTCCTCGTTCTCATAGCCGAGCTTAACACTATCGGCATAAATTGTTTTAACTTCGATATCGCCTATTTTTTCTCCCTTTTGCAAAAAATGAGTGACGTTGTTTTGCGTATCCTCCAACATAACGGAGGCGGAAGAGACACTGTTCGACCATGAGACACCAACAAGTTTCAACCCAGCCGTCTTTTGGACAATCTTCCGGTCCGATGGAGCAGCTTCCACAACATTCGAACCTTCCGGCTTTGTGTAGGGCTGGAATAAATTTCTTGTTTGCATGAGGGCTAAGTATGTCGAAAGCGATTGATTAACAGGGATCTGATTAGTTACGTTGAGAGGATGAGTTACGCTGGTAGAAGTGGACATAAAACTTACAGGCTGATTAAGAAAAGCCATGCCATTGTTGATTTCGTTAACAAAAAAACCTGCAGCTAAGACAATTCCGACTAAAAGAACTTTATTAATAAGCCTGACGAGTTGTAACGTATTTTGTTTATGCACTACTTTCTGCTGAGTTTTAACCGACTCCTTGCCTTCAGCAGAAGACTCAATCATTTTAAGAAGTTTTTGTTCGGCTGTTTCTTTTTTTGCGGCTGCAATCATATATATAAAATATTAAATTCTTATAGAAATACGCCTTATCAAACATCTTAATGCAAAAACTTCTTCATGCAACAACAAATTTAATTATTTTATCGGGGTAAAGTGGTCCGAAACAGGCTCCTTGTCCACCGCCGAGCGCCACTGCTTGTCCTTTTGAATAACATCCGAAACAAATTGACGATCAGCTATTTGCAAACTATTCATAACCATTTCCTTCAAGACTTTGTGGCATAGCATGATAACTTTTCTGGGATATCCTTTTGTTTCGTTGTAAATTTCACTCAAAGCCTCATCCAAAAATAATTTTCGGGGCAATTTATACCCTGCCTGTTGAATCCGAAAGTTAATTAACTCTTCCGTTTCCTTTGCACTCAAGGGATTTAGCGTAAATTTAAAGCTGATCCGATCCATAAAATTTTGCATATGGACAACTTTGGAATATAATTCCAACTGCCCCATCAAAACCAACTGGATTAATTTCTGCGCATTTGTTTCAAAATTCAAAAGTATACGCAATGTCTCCAAGGTCGCTAAATTTAATTTCTGTGCCTCATCGACGATAAGAATAAGAGTCCTTTTTTCTTCCAAAGTTTTTTGTAGTAAATATTTTTCTATGGTGTCACGTAACTCCATAATATCGGCGCGATTGATATCTTTATTCATCGGAAAATCAATATTAAAATTGCGAACTAACGAGGACAAAAATTGCTGCTCGCTAACAAAAGATGGGTCTAAAATCATATGAAAAATAATATTGCCGCGCTTGTTTAATTCGTGGAGTAACTTTCGGCATAAAGTGGTTTTTCCCGTCCCGACATCACCGAATATAACCGATAAACCGCGGTTGAGACGCAACTCAATAAGCAAGTTGGTTAACGCCAAATCATGTTCTCTCGTGTGATAAAAAAAGACTGGATCAGGACTTGTCGAGAAGGGCTCTCGCTCAAAACCCAGGATCGAATAGTATCCGGGCGTGGTTGGGGTATTCCACATATTTATTTAAGGATTGATGAACGCCTTTAATCTAAATTCTAACAGAACTCGGTATGCTTTCAACAAAATTTAATGTTTTTTTAGTATATAAAAATCGACCATACCCGCGGCAAAACCAAACATCCTAGCAAAAGCGCGTAACGTCATAACAACGCTGCTAAAAATTGTTTCCGAAAAACTTTTCGTTGCCAAAAAACTAAAACACAAATTTATTCCCCAAACAAAAGTGCTACTGATCAAAAAAAGACGCCACAAAACAGGCAGTGCCCAAGAAAGAAAAAAACAAAAAAGGACAACCGCCACCAAAGGAATTTCAACAATATCTTTCCAGAAAGTATAATCATCCCCGACAGTCATCGCGGGATATCTTTTGTACATTTTGACCCGCCAATAACCATGCCGGTACTGTTCCTTTAAATAATGCATTACACCCGTAGGGAAATAATGATCAACCAAGGCCTCTTTAGCGAAAAAAATTCGATAACCTTTCTGCAAAATCCGATAACTCAATTCATTATCTTCTCCACTGGCCCGGCGATACGTTTGATCAAACCCGCCTACCAGCTCAAAAGTATGCCGACGGATAGCAACGTTGTAACTGCCGAAAGCTTTCGGGTAATTGGGCATCAAATGTTGATGACGAAACACAATCTCGCGGTGAATGCACCTCGCCAGAATACTGTTTTTGTTAACAATTCCGTAGCTGCCCATGACAACCGCGATCGTTGCGTCAGAAAAATGTTTTTCAGCCTTCTCAATCCAATCTTTTTGCGGGACACAATCCGAATCAGTAAAAAAAATTAAATCGGTCGTGGCTGCTTTGGCTCCACGATTGCGCGCCGCTGCCGGCCCGGCATTTTCCTGATAAACGTAGGTTATTTTTTCAAATGATTTGATCTTGCGGGCTGTTTGATCCGTCGAACCGTCATCAACGATAATGATGGATTCAGGTAAGTATGTTTGGGTGAGAATTCCCTGAATCGTTTCAGCAATAGTGTTTTCGCAATTATAGGCGGGGACAACGACAGTAACAGAAAATTGCTTTCCCATGTTCCCTTAATTATTAGCAATAGAATTTCTTAAGAATCTTTTTGGGCAATCACATAAAGAAGCATGCCGAAGATATTGCCGATAATTTTATCCGGCGAAAAAGCGAAAGGAAGTGTGTTAACTCCGCCCTTCGCTAAAATAGATAGGCCGTGACGTTGGTGCAATTTGATAAGTTGCGATAATGTAAACGGCTCTTCGGTTATTCCGGGCATAAAAAAAGGACGGATCAATTCCCAAGGAGACCAACGGTTAGGGACAAATGTTATTATCACTCCGCGCGGTGCTTGCACTGACAGAAAATTTTTCATAATGCGATCTTGATCAACATCATCAAAATGTTCGAATAACCCATCAGTAAAAATAACATCGAATTTCTGGTCGACTCTCGTTAATAAATTGCCCTCAACAAGGTTTGCTTGAATTGTCTTTGCCCGCTGATCCGTCATTGTCTGTGTTATTTCCAGCGCTTTGACGGAAAAGTCCAAGGCGACCGTTTCCAATCCCCGATCACAAAAGTATTTTGAAAAAAAACCGCTGCCACATCCGGCATCGAGGGCTTTTTGCCCTGGCTGCAAATAAGGTTCGACGGTCTTGATGATCCGGCGTTTGGACCAACTGACAGCGGTAAACTGTTTCGTCTGCTCCAAGCCCCAGAAATGATTCCAATCCCTATCCTGCGGCAAAGCTTCTTTCGCAATCATTGACTATCTTTCTTATTCATTCCTTTTTGATTCTTTAACTCTTTTAGCTCAAATTCGAGCATGCCTATTTTCTGCGCAGTTTGATTATTACGTTTATCTTGCTGGCACAAAAAGACAGTTAACAATAAACACAAAAATACAAAAACACTCAACAAAGTAAAAAAGATAAAATTACTTACTAGCTGAAAACCCAAGGCATGGGCGATTTGGGACAAAATCGCTTCGAATACAGTTAATAGAATTGCTAAAACACAAACAAAAAGCCAGCCGATGGCATACTTAAAGGTCAACTTTTCCTTGCGGGTAAGCTCGATAACCAATAATAAAAGCAACGAAGATAAAAATAAGATTAAAATTCTTAAAGGTAAATCAACCATTTTTTCTCTGCCTTAATTTAACAAGCAAAATAGCTCCCGTGACTTTCAGCATGTAGTATAAGGTGGATAAATAACGAATCGAACTATTTCCCTTGAAACGTTTGCGCATTTGAACAGGAACTTCCTTCACCCTGGCCCCGTAATGCCCGGCAACAACAATCGCTTCCGGTTCGGGAAAGTCCGGAGAATATTGCGAGGCAAAAATATTAATCATCTTCTTATTATAGGCGCAAAAACCGCTGGTTGGGTCGGTAACTTTATTTCGTGTCAAAAAACTGATTAAGGACGCAAAGAAATTAATCCCAATCCGACGGACAAAAGAAGAACGGTAGCCGACATACGGGGCAATGAACCGGCTGCCGATTGTCATGTCGGCCTCATTATTTAAAACGGGTTTAATCAAATTTTCTAAATAGCTGACATCATGCTGCCCGTCACCGTCAACACGTACCACAAAATCAAACCCATATTTGCCGGCAAACTTAAATCCTGTTTGTACCGCCCCACCAATGCCTAAATTAAACGGAAGCGATACTACCACCGCCCCTGCCTTCTCTGCTTTTTGCGCAGTTTGATCCTTAGACCCATCATTGACAACAAGAATAGTCAAAGGCAATTCTAGCCGCTTAAGCTCATTAATAGTTTGCGCGATGCTTTCTTGTTCATTAAGGGCAGGAATAATAACAAGGCATCTATGCTGTAGCCATTTAAGGTGCGTTACCTGCGCAGGTTGTTCATTTTGTTCTGGAATATTCATCTAAATTAATTTTTAATTTTCTGTTCTGTCCGATTCTCATACAGAAAATACTTGATCGCTTCCTTAACCAGATCGACATCACTGCCGCCTTCCATATAGCGGTCCGGGACCAAGCCCGTAAAACTAAAGCCATGCCCGTCGGCGTAATACCCTTTGGAAGTCACCAACAGAACCATCGAACCGTCATCAAAATTAAACATACTCTTTAACATAACCTGCCCGGCAGAATTCTTGCCAATTAAAACCGCCCGCCCACGGTGCTGCAATACACCGGAAAATAACTCCGAAGAACTGCCGCTGCCTTGATTGATTAATATCGCCAACGGCCCGTCGTAATGATACTGCGGTGGGATGGCCGGCACATCAAGCATTGCTTTGGGCTCGCCTTTCTTCTGAAAATAAGCAAAGTCTTCTCCGGGAGGTAAAAAAAACGCGGAAATCTCGCGTGCAGCCAAAGGCGGCCCGCCGGGATTACCGCGTAAATCGATAATAATTCCTTTAATATCCCCTTTTTTACGAAAATAATCCATGAACCGAAGCAAATCTTCCGCCGTCTTACGGTTAAACTGCCGGATCTCAACCCCATACACACCCGGAAAAGCAATTGGCATCATAAAAACTGATTGACGAAAAAATTCCGTTGGGACCACTTCTATTTTTTGCTCCTTGCTTTCGGCGCTATTCCAAAAAGTAATTTGCGCTGAATGTCCCTGTAAAGGATTTATCAACTTTTGAACATCGGCCGACTCTAATGGCTTGATATCTTTACCATCGATGTTAAGAATAACATCGCCGATACGCAAACCTTTCACATAGGCATCGGACCGCGGCTCAACCTGAGTTACACCAAATCCTTTTTCGATTTTCTCGCCTTCAATACCTAAATTCACCCTCACATCCAAAGCTGTTTGCTGATATTTTTGCGCCGGCGCCGGAGGGTAAAATTCGGAAAAAATATCTTCGCCCGCTTTAAGTTTGTGTATTAACAATGAAGCGCTGCGCCAGCGGACATAATCATCGATAGATTTTTTCTCCCCTTCGAGTTTGTCAAAAATCTTCGTCTTAAATTCACCGATAAACTCATCAAACTTTTCCCGGCTCACCTCATGATAATAATTCTTGTCCATCGTTTGATAGACTTTCTCAAAAAAATTAATATAACCTTGATATATTTCCTCGGGGGATTTCTTAACTGTGGCGGTAGTGGTAACGCACGCGTTCATAAAAAAAAGGGAACCGAAAACCAAGTAAAGATATTTGCAGTATGGGTTTTTTATCCGGCGCATTGAAGGAATCCATTTTAACATGGGTTTTTCAAATACTCACAATTATATTTTGGCCTTGCAAACGTTCTTCAAGAGAAGTTTGCTCTTCGGCACTTAATAAATCTTCCTGCTGCGAAATTGAAAAGGCTTTTTGAATAGAATCCTTGATTTGTTCCGGAGAAATATAAAGATTGGTCAAGAAATCCAGATGCGCCCGGCTCTGACGATACTCCGGCACTTCCTTCGGAACAAGTAAATACTTTTCGATAAGAGGCAAATCAAAATCATACAGAATCGTTCCGTGATGAAGAATAAACTTCTTTCCTCTTTTCTGAGCGTTGCCGGAAATTTTTTTATTCTCATCTTTCAAAGCAATATCCGAAGGGAGCATCAATACAGCATCCATGCCGATCTTATTTAAGGCGGAAACAATCGGGGCAAGAATCACTTGATAAGACTTCTTGATATCATGAAGAGCCGAATCCTTTTCCTTAGAAAGAATCAACGAAAAGTTTAAGCATCCCGGGCCCTGCAGAACCGTTCCGCCGCCGGACGAACGCCGCACAATAGGGATCTGATCGTTCTTAGCTGCGCCAATGTTGATGTCATCTTCTTCTTTGCCGATACGCCCTAAAACAATAAAATATTGTTGTGATTCCCAAAACCGCAGAACCTCTTCGCTTTTGCCTTCCTCAGCAAAATCCAATAAAAGTTCGTCATATAAAATATTTTCTTGCGGCGTGTTTAACGATACATCTTTTAAAATCATGCGAAGTAGTTGGTATTTAATTCTGTCGCGGCTTTGACTTCATCAGGGCGAGTAACTGGTGTTGTTTTAGGCAAATCGTGGAAGAAATTGGCATCCTGTTTGCTTAACTCATCGGCTTCAATCATCGCAACAATAAAAAGATCCAAGGTTTCTTTCGATTCAGTCTCTGTTGGCTCAATCATCACGGCCTCTTTGACAGTTAATGGAAAATACACCGTAGGCGGATGGATTCCTTTATCAATCAAAAATTTGGCAATATCAAGGGCATGCACGCCGCGCTTGGCTTGAGTTGAAGCCGAAAAAACACATTCGTGCATACAAACCCGGTCAAAAGGCAATTCATAACGGCTTTTGAGCCGTTCTCTAATATAATTGGCATTGAGAACTGCATGGCTGCTTGATTCCTTCAATCCTTCCTTCCCTAATAATAATATATAAGAGTAGGCGCGCACCAAAAGGGCAAAGTTGCCGTAAAATGAAGCGATATACCCAATCGATTCCGGAAAATTATAATTTAAGTAATACGTCCCGTCATCGCGTTTCATTACCCGTGAAATAGGTAAATATGGGATTAATTCCTCTTTAACCCCAACTGGACCAGCACCGGGCCCTCCGCCGCCGTGCGGCGTCGTAAATGTTTTATGTGTATTGATATGCATAATATCAAATCCAACATCACCCGGCCGGCAACGCCCCATAATCGCATTAAAATTGGCGCCGTCACAATACATGAGCCCGCCGTGATCATGCACCATTTTGGCAATCTTATCAATCTCCGGCTCAAAAACGCCGTGTGTGTTTGGGCAAGTAAGCATTAACCCAGCAACTTCATCATTGAGAATTTTTTCAAGCGCCTTAATATCCATTCCACCTCTACTGTCAGATGGTACCGATACAATTTCATAACCGGCAATCGCCGCGGTGGCTGGATTAGTTCCGTGCGCCGAGTCGGGAACAACGATATATTTTTTCTTATTTCCTTTGGCTTTGTGATAAGCGGCTATGATCATGACACCGGTTAATTCGCCGTGGGCCCCGGCCAAAGGCTGCATCGTGAAAGCATCCATGCCGACCATCTCGCAAAAAAGTTGCTCCATCTCGTAAAGCACCTCTAGCGCGCCTTGAACATATTTCTCCCCTTGCTTTAATTGTGGCAGTAAAGGATGCAAATCAAAAAAACCTTCTAAGCGAGCGGTGGCCTCAGTAAATTTGGGATTATATTTCATCGTGCAACTGCCCAATGGATAAAAATTAGTGTCGACAGAAA
>CAZVZR010000058.1:0-15489 GCA_964630825.1 uncultured Planctomycetales bacterium
AATGATGCTATTACCGCGTCGCTTTTTGCGGAATAGATTACATAAGAGAACCAAGAAGAATTGGTCCCGTGTTGCTGGCGAAATGTTAGCGACGGATTTCGCTAACAATGTTACGATCGGCGGGCTTGGGCTTGGCAAACCGTCGACAAAGATTACTAATGAAGGACTCGTTGCTTTTGCTGCGTTACGCCGAGATGAAATCAAGAAAACGGTAGAATTATATGAGCAAGCCGGCCGCGCGCCGCCGGTTGAATTATACAACGACTCCCGCCATTATGACCATGTCCGCTTTGAAGGCCTTAAGACAGGTATTAAGGCCCGCCGTTGGTTAGCTCCCGATGAATCCATTGGTAAATTGGCGGCGTCTGCTGCCCGTGAAGCGATCAATCAAACCCTCAAGCCTTACAACGTTCAGGATTTAACTAATAATGATCTAGTTCATTATTTAGGGCTTACCATCGCCGGTGTTTCGACGCATAGCGGCGATAAGAAAGCCCCAGGTATTGGTGTCCAAGTTAACGAAGGCCTCGCTTTAGGAGTATCTTATCCGACCAAATCTTCGAAGGCTTACTGTGCCGGAACTTTATCGGCGATTCAAAGCGAACTCCCGCATGTGGCGCAAGGTCTTTCCAAATTAACGGTTGTTGCCGTCGGCGAAGCGTACAGCCCATTCTTGAGACCTGACTCAGCGGCGTGGCCATTGTTCGGTGATATGGCGGCCGCATCGACACTCGTTCCGGCCAAAGAGGGTTACGGCATTCATTGGATTATTAATCAGACTGACAGCAGTGTGCGCACGCTGGAGATTCCCAAGAAAGGTCAAGTCACTGAACCGCTCGCCGAAATTATGGGCACGACCCACGGCGGCTATTTTGACTTAAAAGGCCCGGCGATCGGCGTCATGGCCGATGAATCAATTCGCTTCTTGGTCAACCGTGCGCATGAATTCATTCGTTCCGGATTACATCAAATCGGCACGACCAATCCGCAAGATATCAAATGGTACGTATTCCATCAAGCGAATAAGAAATTGATCTTGAGCGTTACCGACGAGCTTGGTATCGCGCGCGAGAAAATCCTTTGGACCATTGAAGAATTCGGTAACACTTCCGCTGCGAGTTCAACTTCAGTTTTATATATTCATCAAGACAAAATCAAAGAAGGTGATTTAATTTTCCGTGCCGATTTCGGCGACGCCTTCACCCGTGCCGGATTACTTATGACATGGGGCGGCAGCGTATTACTTAATGATAGTAAATTAAGAAATATGCTTAAGGCGAGCGACAAACGACAAGCGACAAGCGACAGAAATAAAGCAGGCCGTTCGATCTGGGGAATCAGCATTGTTATTGCTCTTATTGGCATCGGTATCTTAACTTTGATTGTTTGGGCAGTATCCCAGTCAGCGCCGACGAGCGTTCCGATTGAAAATATCGGTCGTACGCTTGAAGCCGCGCTGCCGGCCATTGCGATTTTAAAGAAACATCCACTTACGACAATCGCGATCGATGGCCAGGATAAATCGACAGTCCAAGTCGTTCGTGATTATTTACAAAAATTGGCGGATGTGTTCCCCGCGCGTTACTTCGATCATTTTGAAACAGTTTCTCTGCAAAAAACATTATATAGCGGTGTACTAGGAAAGGTGACTTTGGATGGTAAGAAAATGTTGTTGGCTACAATGGATAATCGGGATAACGAAGAGTTATTCGAAACGATTGACCATGAAACGTTCCATGTCATTGAGTTTAATTCGGAGGTTCAACAAATTTGGAATAAACATACACGTGCTCATCGCATTAATCAAAATATTATTGCGTATTTAATTAATATCGTGTTCATTGCGATCTTTGCTTTTGGGCTTGGTTATTTAATGTTTTCAACGGCAATGGGTGGGAAGCTTGCCGCCGCAGTGAGCATCGTCGTTGTTGGCATGGCTTTGGGCGTTGCGATGCTCGGGAAGATCGAAAAGTTCATCAAGTCTGTTCGTGTCCATCGCGGCAATTACGTCACTGAGTATGCAACGAAAGACCTTTCTGAAGATTTTGCTGAAACCGGCATGACTTATTTGAATGATAGGCAAAAATTAGAAGCGTTAGCGGCAAAGAACAAAGTCGCCAGGGCTAAATTACAGGCGATACAGGAAATTCTTGGTGATACAGAAACAATTAATATACCCGTCAGAGATCCCCGCCGTAAGCTTGCCTTAGCGGCATTAAGTATCAGTATATTCTTAATGGCTGGCGCTGCTCAGTCGCAAACAATTTCGCTTATGGATATCAAAGTCCCAGTTACTCCAATATCTTTAAAAGTTTTAGTTACATTTGTTTCCGTGGTAGCCATTTGGTGGCGTTATACCGGAGCAGCGATTCGTCTTGCGCAAAGGTATAGATTGATAAAAGAAGCCCAAGAGAATTCTTCCGCAGACGCGGAATTCGCGCCGCGCCGCTGGAAAATGTATAATCCACGCAATTTAATAAAACGTGATTCTAAGAAGCTTTTATTAAAAGACCGCGTAAAAACTATGCTTTTCTGGCTGACGGTTGCTTTGATGTATCCGTTTATGGTTAGCCCGTCGTCGATTTTTGAAACAATCGCCGGATTTATAAAACTTCCTGGATTTGCTGTCCCTGTCTTGATGGTTTTGGGGGTTAATTTACTCTTAGGAATAGGTGAAACCTTAATCGATCTTATTCGCTCAACGCAGAGAAGATTGCGGGATGCCAGTTTTACCGGAGCCGGTTTAAAAGAAGGCTTTAGAAAATTTGTTGAAATCAGCGCGTTTATATTATCGTTCATCGCCGTAATATTTACGGTAATTGATTTCTTAACGGTTGTTTTAAATTTTGTCATCATTGTTGGATTATTGGAAGCTGTCGGTCGTTCAGCGGCAGCATTTGTTTTTGCCGGTATTTCTCTGGCAGCGGTACCGTTTGTGATTGTTCCGTACATCGGATTACGCAATCGTAATCGTGCAGAAGAAGAAAGTGAGTTGTACAAGAGGCATGATGAATTTGAAAAGTCCGTCGAATTGACGAGAACCCATACCATCGCCTCTGCCATTAGATTGCCGGATACAACCGAAGCCGTCGTTGAGGCGCATCTAGCTTATGCAGATCTGGGTAATGTGGGCACGTACGCTTTCTTCTCTAATAAATTAAAGAACTGGGTCATTGTAATTAACAAACATTTCGATAATAAATTTATAGCCCAGGCCTTATTGCAGGCGGCGACCGAAATTGAATTGCGCCGTCAGCATGCCGGAATTTTATCCGAAGAAAAAGTGTATATTATCGCCGCGGCTATAGTTCGTAATGAATTGTCGGCCGACGGCGAACTTACCGCTTATGATCGTTACCAGCTTGATCGGATGAGTTACGATCAGCTCACAACTCTTAATAATGAATTCAGATTGCTCGGCCGGATGTCCCATCAAGCCCTCTTAAGAAACGCGGCCGTTACGATTACCCGTTGGACCGTCGATGATTTACGCCGCCATCAAACGTACGAATTAAATGTTCAGCGCCACATTTTAAGAAGGTTAGCGACAGTTGAACAGCCGGTTGAAACGTCAACACCAAGCATCGCGCCACAAACGATCGATAAAACTAAATTGGTTTATCGTATGGTTAGCTCAAGTGAATGGGAAGCGATTCGCACCGACATTGTACGCATGGAAACGATCCTGTTTGCGCCGAGTTTACAAGCTTCTGAAGAAATTCTTAAAGAATATTTCAGCCTGCCGTCAGCGGAAATCCTCGCCTTAACCTACGAAGGCAAAATGATCGGCTATGTGATCGGTCATCCATTAGAGGTAATGGGTCATTTTACCCCGATTAGAAAATACGACAGCAATTTGGGTAAAGCTAACACAATTTATATTTACGCTCGCGGATTATTACCAGAATTCCAGAAATCAGGCTTAGGACGTGATTTGCGTTTGGAATTTGTTTCCCGCATGGCCAAGAAGGGTTACAGCTATTTAACTTCCATGCAAGCGCAAGGCGTCGCTCAAGAAAACGGCGATCAAATGGTTAAATTATTACCGCATTGGGGCGGCTTGAATGTGGCGTATGAATATTCCCGTCGGAATTTAAGTCAATGGATGGCAACTCGTGGTGCAGCAATTGAACGCTTAGGCGTCAATGGTCAAACAACGAAGAAGGAAAAAGTTGATGTGGCTGATGATTGGGTTGAAATCCTCGACGAAGTATTTATGAAGAATGTTAACGCCATTAGAAATTCTTCTGGATTACGTGGCTTGGAAGCCGATGTTGTTTTGTATGTGCAGTTGATGATGTTGGTTAGATATTTTGCGTTAAATAACGGTAATTTTATGATGCAAAGCGGCTTGTTCTATGGATTCAAATTCCCGTATTACCGTCATGCCGAAAAATTATTAACGCAATTTAAGAAAGAAGCTAAAGCCAGGAGACCAGGAAAATTAGTTGCCGCCACCGAAGCTAAAGATTTAATCAAGTTCGGTGAAGCCTTAAGAAGAGTTTGGATTGAAACTGGCTTGGAAAATACTTTTGGTGAGCTCAATCAGTATTTAGCGCTTGAACCGTATCGTGGTTACACCACTTTTGCTCAACATAAATTATATAGAGAACGCATTGTCAATTACGTGATGCGCGGCGATATCAAAGCCCGATTGACCGGAACTTACGTCATTGGCCGTGGGTACGCCATGCATGTGAATCATTTAGGCGCGCACAACGAAGCTTTAGGCGGCAACCGTTTCTTATTAGATATCGAAATGTTAATCCCGACGGTCAAACGTTATATCGGATTACTCAATGCTTGGGCACCGGATGTTAATGACGAAGAATCAAGACAAGAATTGCTCTGGGGACTTTTGGTCATGCTCAATCCACATATACATGACATGGACCTTTCCCGTGCCGGCCCGTACATATTCCGTTCCGCCAAAGGTTACATGAGGAATAAATATATCCGTTTCGATGAGAGGATGAAACGATTCAAACGCGATATTCATCCTAAAGGCAGAAGAGAGTCGGTCAGCCATTATTTAAGAAGAATGCTTAAGGAAATTCCACGCTACGACACCGAAGGTAATTTAGTAGAAGGCGCCGTCGTTTCCAGCCAGGAAATTTCTGAACTCTTCGCTGAAGCGATTGCCACACCGTGGGAAGAAATTGGTTATGCCCATCCGCAAGCACCGGCATTATTAGAAATCGAGAAGACCTCCTTAAAAACCATGATTAAACCGAACCCATCGGCAGAGCAATTAAAAGATGTAGTCATTAACGCAGCGCATAATTTAGCGGTTGTTCCTGCCGAAGAAACCGTTTCGATTTATACGTCAGCCTTAGAAAAATACAATCAGCCGCTTACCTTAGAACAAGTGATGTTGAATTGGATCGAATTCCGCACGCTCTTCCCCGAGTTTGCTGGTGAATTAAAGAAGAAGGCCAATAAAGGTTTTGGTACGCTCAGTTTCTTGGCTATGGTTTTACCGCTGAGCTTGTTAGTTTCAAAATGGGCTTTGATCATCACCATGGTTGCGTTAGTTGGGATAGGGGTTGTATCTTTCGTCGATCGCAAAACCAAATATCTTAGAGATGATGTGATGGTGAATTTGGCGACGAAACTTATCTTGTGGAGATTAAAGTTTTATCAAACATCGATTCAAGGAATCCGGCCTTCCGTGGCAGAACTCAAAGTCAAAGCCGATGCGTTCATTGAAGAGCATGAAAAACTCCGCGGCACGAAATTCTTCTATCGCTTCTTAGATGCCGGTTTAGGTAAAGGGCCGTACATTGTGCTCGAAGATGGCAGCGTCAAGATGGATTTGATCGGCCAGATCGGCGTTCACTTCTTAGGTTATGGCCATCCGCGTTTGGTTGAGGCCGGTATTAAAGCAGTTCTTTCCGGCCCGACGATGCGCGGTAATCTCCAAGCCGGGAAACAAGAAAAACAATTAATTGAGCGAATGATTGCTCAGGCGCAACTTTATGGCGCCGGAATCAAACACGCGTATATTTCTTCCTCCGGTGTTATGGCTAATGAAAATGCCATGAAGATCGCCTTCCATAAGAGAAATTATTTGGATAAGAAAAAATTAGCCAATCCGGATGAACATATTTTTGCTGATCGCATTATTGCTTTTGAAAAACAATTTGCCGGCCGTTCACAAGCCATGGCCCAGGTCACGGCCAATGCAGATTACCGTAAAGGGTTACCGCCGACCGTTAACGTTGATCGTCTTAAATTCGATCCGGATAGAATAGACGAAATTGTTGCCGACTTAAGAGTGTTAATTGCCCAGCATCCCGGCAAGCATGCCGCGATGATTTTTGAACTTATCCAAGGCGAGGGTGGTTATACACCGGGCACAACCGAATTCTTCAAAGCGATCATGGATGTTCTCAAAGAAAATAATATCGCCATCTGGGTCGATGAGATTCAGACCTTCGGCCGTACCACTAAAGCATTTGCCTTCCAGCATTTTGGCTTGGATAAATATGTTGATGTTGTCAGCGTCGGCAAGATGACACAGGCTTGTTTCACCTTGTATCGCGGTGAATTTAATCCGGAAGCCGGATTGGTAAGTCAAACATATTCTGCCGGAATCAATGAGATTTTTGCCTCTCACGTTGTCCTGGATACGCTCTTCAATGGTGGGCTTTTAGGTGAAAACGGGAAGATCGTCGAATTAAGCGGCCATTTCCGCAATCGCCTCAAAGAAATCTCAGCTCGTCATCCGCATCTCTTAAAGGGCCCGTATGGTTTACATGGCATGGTGGCGATGACGGTGTTCGAAGGTTCTGCCGCGAAGACCAAAGATTTCTTATTAAAATTGTTTGAAAATGGCGTGATCGGCTTCTCCGCCGGCCACGATCCGACCCGCGTCCGCTTCTTGCCACCGATACCGGTCTTAACCAAAGAAGATCTCGACAAAGCCGCAGAAATTATCGAAGCGACATTGGTCAGCATGGATGAGCCAAAAACCGATCGCCGCCGCGAAGAAGGCCGGATGATGCCGTCGTTTGTGGTAGTTATGATTCTTGTCAGTGTCGCCGTTGTCGCTGTCACCGCGCTGGTATTGAGCAATGCGAATGTATTAACGGCATTTTCAACGCTTCTGGAATGGGTGGTCTCCAATCCCGTTGTTCAGGGGATCCTTAAAACCAGCAAATTAATAACCAGCCAATCCTTGAATATTGTTGCCGGTATAGTTGGTAGTGTTCTGTTCATGCTGGTATCGATGAATGTTATCAATTATTTCTCTCATAAAAAGAATTCAAGACTAAATGTTTCGATAAGATCTTTCTCAACGGCCCTTCGGATCATTCGACAATCCAAGACACCAATGCCGTTCTACATGACGTTAAAATTCTTAGGCTTTAGCTTAGTTGTGGTACTTATCCTTACTACATTTGGGCAATACCATTTACAGCTTTGGCAAAAGGCGTTCACCAGGTCTTACGAAAAGAAATTATATGCGGATTTTGTTGTTCAATTGTGGAAATTTGTGCCGATCGTAACTACTTTAATCATATTAGGCGGCTTCCAGGATTTTATACAAGAAACCGGTTCCATTAACGGCCGCCGGAGCCTTACCAAAGATGAGATCAATAAATTACCGACGGAAAAGTCCGAACACCGTGCGTATCCCAAGCAGATCGACCAAGTCATCCAGGATAATACCGGCGCAATGGTCGGCCTCTTCTTTGGTTTCGTTTCCGGGATTATTCAAAATGTATTTTTCGGGGTTATGGCTATTTGGATCTTGGTAACAGAAGTTGCGGCAAAAGTCGAGATAAGCAGCAAACAGCCAGTTATTGTGCCCATGCTTAAATGGGTATTTGTTTATTTCTTTGCGGGTTGGATTATTTTAAGAGTAGTCAGGGCTGTTCAGCGTTTGCCGGTTTTAAAACTTGAACTCCGTGAACATAAAAGTGAATTCCGCACTCCGCTTAATCGTTTGGGTAAAAAAGCGGCGGTGCGCCCGGCGCCACAAACTGAAGTGAAAAAAGTAGAGGATGCTTTTGACCGGTACTTGACGGTCGTTCGTCGATTGATTAATAGAGAGACTTTCTACGACGTAGTTCTTACGGCTCATCAGGAAATATTCAGGATCTTGCCGTATCTCATTGTAACTGCTTGTTATTTTGGCAGTAACATGGAGTACGATACGCTATTTTTGGCCATAGCGAACATCGGTATGTTAAATAATTCCTTAAAATATACTTTGGAAATAGGGCCGGGAGTGGCCGATCTTCAAGCCGTTACCGGCACCGTTGACTCTATGTATAAAGTTTTAGACGGAAGTATGCCCTCCGCACCGCTTGATCAATCTCAACCGGTAAATAAAGATGAAACTGCCTCGCCATCGCCCAAAAAACCTCCGGTGCAAAGACGCAATATTTTCAAAGGGGTTCAAATTATATTTAAGGAAGCGTATGCGGAGAAAGGAATTTCTGTCAACACCCGATGGATATTAACGGGGCTTTTAATCCTCATCGGTGTGGTCGCGGTGATTGCCAATTTATTTATCACCTGGGAAGGTAATTTGGCAGAAGCATTCCAGAAAAAAGACACGCTGGCGTTTGATCATCTGCAGGATGTCTTCATGGTATTGTTATTTGTCTCGCTTTTATTTAACAAATTGTTGGAATGGGGGACAGCACTGAAAGCCGTGAAGATGCGCGCGAAACTTGCCCGCTTCTTTATGTATAAGTGGAATCGCTATGGTTCAAGAGTAAAGAGCGATGTCAGTGAGGGTGTAGATCAACGTATTGATGATACGGTTGCCAGTTTCTCCAACCGGACGTTGGATCTTATTAAGAATATGCTTGGCTATATTATACGCATTATTATTTTTACTTTTAGCCTTAACTTTGTCTCTTCGTTCTTGGTAAAAGCCAGTTTAGGGTATGTTGGTATATTTTTAATATTTACATTTGTGATCGGCCGTAAGATCAGCCGATATTCAGGAATGTTGGCGCAGAAAGAAGGCGAATTCCGCAGTTTCTTGGTTAAAGTCAGCACGGAAATCGATAATCAAGGAAAGATTCCCGAGGAGAATGATGAAAATATAGAAATCCTTCATTCTTATTATGAAGAGGTTTACAAGTTGCAGCTCAAACTGAGGAACTTCGGTGTTATTCAGGCGCGCATTACTGCTTTATTTGGTTGGCTTCTCATTATCATTCCCTATATTGCTGCTGCTCATATCGGTTATTTTAGCAATAAAGGAATGACCTTAGGGATGCTTATTGCTACGGTTAATACATTTAATCAGATTGTTCAAAATATGCGTCCATTAGTTGAGTTAAGGCTTTTCTGGGATTGGTTGGCCGATGCCCGTCGCCTGGTTGACTTTAATGATGATTTGGATAAGGCTGCGAAAGAAATAGAGGGGAATGATGAACGGCCTCTGCCGCCTACTCGACGTGGATTATTGATGACTATGAGGAGTGTCTTTCGTTTTGCTGTCCCTGTTGGTATTGTGCTCTTGCCTCAAGGTATTGGGGCCCAAACAATAAACATTATTAATAGCGGAAATTATTATTTAATCCTGGGTGTGGTGTTGGCAATTATTCTGGGCATCGCCGGTATGTTGGTCCTCAGAAAACGCGGCCCGCCGGCACAAACAACGAGCGATCCCTCGACTTCGCTCGGGACAAGCGAGCAACCAGTAACGAAACTTGTTACTTTCCGTAATGTTGTTAATCTTGCCAAGACACCATTCCAGTTAGGCAAACAGATCTTAACCAACAAAGAAGTTCTCTTCACGCTGACCGGCATGGTCGTCAACACGATCATCAAACTTCCGGTTGCCTTACCGGTCATGTTGTACCTTAAGTTTAAGAAAGACGACGCTAAAGGCACCATTAAACCCAGAGAAACAGACCGCGCCGCGATTTCCCGCAGCTTAGAGATTTTCCGTCAAACGATTCAAACACCGGTTGCCTTTACACCGAAACCCAAAGAAATCGGCACGAATGAGAAGAGTTTTGGCGATGGTTACAAGGAATATCTCTTAGACGCCCGCAGCAAGGTTGGCTTGATCAAAGAACTTTCTACACGTTTAGCACAGGATAGTGATAAAGCTGAAATCAAACGCGTTATCCGCGAAGGCGAGCTGCTCGTCGTTACCAAAGAAGATGCGTATACATTAATCCGTTATTACCTCGCGTTTGTCGTGAAATATCAATCGCACGAATTTGTTATCCCGATCATGGAAGGCCGTTTATCGATCGATGAATTCAATCAATCGTTGGCCGAATATTTACAGAAGGCCGCGACCAATGCTTCGCCCGTTTCCATTCCGACCACGACAAGCATGCTGGAAGGCCCGATTGTCCCGCACGGCGGCCGTTCACAATTAATTTCTAAAGCTGATTTGCGCGACGTTCATCCGGTCATCAATTTTGAAACCTGTATGAACTGCGGTCGCTGCTCACAAGCCGAAGGCTGTCCGCACTTAGCTGTTCAATTTAGCGTGGATCAAAAAGGCGAGGGTGCTCATACTGGATTTGATTCGTTTAATTGCACCGGCTGCGGCTCGTGTGCCAATACTTGTCCGGTCGGCGCTATTGAAATGTTACCGGAAAAATCAATTCAGAAAGAAATTGTCCATCGCGCCCGCGCGCCGCGCGGTAGAAGATTAGAAGTTCAGGGCGATATGGCCGAGCAAATTGCGCTGTTAGTAAATCGCGATGAACAAGTTAATGTTGTAGCCAGAGAACAATTGCTCATTGTTCAGCAAAGACGCAATGCAGCGGTGATCGGCTTCGATAAAAAATCTGCAGCGGTTGCTTACGCATTGCGCGCGGCTGGTTTTAATGTTGCAGTAGTATTGGAAAAATTTGTCAGCGATCAATGGTCAGATGGTCAAAAAGCAGTTTTGGCAGCAGGATTTAAACTTTTAGAATGGTCTGCGCCGCAAGAAAGAGTTAAGGTTTGGCAGAAGGCAACCGACGCAATGGGCGGAAGTTTCGCCGATCGCGTTCGTTCAACGGATGCCGCAATTAAGATCGATGTTGTCGCCTCCGGCGAAACCTCAAAGGTCGACTTAGAATTACGCCGCTGGTTACAGGCTGCCGGCGGCTTAAGCGTCCTTTCACCGACGGGTGAATTCGCTGAAGAGCCAATAGTTGACGTAGTCTTAAGCAACTTAGCGCAGAACAATCCGCTCTTCTACAAGAGCGAAGAATCGAAATTAGAAGCTTTCGTTCGTCCTGTTCAAATTCGTTTCAGCCGCTTGAAGAAAGTTATCGAATGGACACTTTATAAGAGAAACCTCTTGGTTTCTTTCCCGCGCTATGTCAAATCCGGCGGGTTTGAACATTTCATCACCGACGTGAAATTAGCCGAAAAAGGTTTAAGTTATAAAGATTTAGCCCCGTTACATAAAGTTATCTTAGGTGGCCACGGCGCTTGCCCGGGCTGCGACATGCAAAAGGGCGCGAACCTTTTCTTCGATACGATCCAAAAATTGATCAGTGAATCCGATATCAAACAAGATATGATCGCTTGCATGAACGGCAGCTGTATTACCGTTTCGACGGGTCAATATGGTAAAGAAGCCAACCGCGTTCGTTTATTCAAGGCTGCCTTTAGCGACGCGCCGGCCGCCACGATGGGCCTTGCCGCTGCCTTGCAAGCCAAAGTTTTGCGTGGCGAAATCGATCCGAGCCGTTACAAAATTGTCGTTGAAGCTGGTGACGGCGGGACCGACATCGCCTTTGGTCAGCTTTCTGATTTAGCGCGACTCGGGTTTGATGTTATTTACTTCTTTAATAATAACGGCGTTTACGGCAACACCGGCGGACAAAATACGTCGCAAACACCACATGGCGCCCGTACAACGTCTACCGGCCCGGGCAAAGAAAGCCGCGGCAACGTCAATCATCCCAAAGATTTTGTCAAGATCATGGCCGCTCATGGCACGCATGTGTACGCCGCGAGCGTCTCCACCGCGTACGCCAGCGATTTCAAACACAAACTGCATAGAGCTTTCAATCATAAAGGTTTTTCATTCGTCGGTGTCTCGACCACCTGCAACTTAGGCCAGGGCGTTGATTCAGCCAAAGGTGCGGACAAAGATAAATTGGCTGTCGATACCGGTATCTGGCCGCTCGTAGAATATGACGGCGGTATTCTCACCATTCAATCCAAGAAAATTACACCAGTTGTAGAATATTATAAGAATGCCGGCAGATTGTTCGCCCATCTTAACGCCGAGAAAGATCGTGAATTCTTCATTAATCAGCAAGCAAAGATTGACAGCGATTGGACGCTCTTAGAAGGGCAAGTCACTTCCAGGAAAACCCAACGTCAATTAACGCGCATCGAAAAACGCCGTCAAAAACAAATACGTCAAGCGCAAGCCGAACAAAAAGCCAAAGAAACCAAAATCGAAATCAAGAAAAGCAAAGTTATCGATCCAACGGAATTGACGGGTACTCCGGATGAAGAACATTTAGCTGCCGACGCTGATCGTCAGGCCCGCGCCGAACGTGCCCGTGAAATTTTGGGAAGTAGTTCGATCGAAATTATTTTCTACGGCCGCGGCGGCCAAGGCGTTCAGACTTCCTATCAAACAACGTCGCAGTTAGTACCTTTGATGGGCCTCTTTAGCTGGGCCTCAGCGTTCTACGGCGGTGAACGCTCCAAAGCGCCGATGTGGGGTTATGTCCGCGTCCAAGGCGAACCGATCACCAATCGTTCCGAGGTCACGGACCGCGATGTGGTGGTCGTCCTCGATGAAACGATCTTTAACGCGATTGGTGCGCAGATGGTGCAAGGCTTAAAGAAGGGCGGCATTGTGGTGGTCAATACGACATCCACACCGGAAGAATTACGCGTTAAATATCCGCAATTCTTAGGTAAGGTTTTTGAAGTGGTCACGATTGATGCCGGTAAGATTTCCGGCGCCATTGTCAAAGAATTTGAATTACCAGTCAAGAAAGATCAGCTGGTGAACATCGTTTTAGTCGGTACACTCTTTAAGAGCTTGAAGGGTTATGGCTTGGACGTCGATGCGGACGAAATCAAAAACAAAATCCAAGAATATTTGATTCATTTAGGTAAATACAATTCAAAGACCATTGCGGCTAACGTTAAAGCGACCACCGAAGGTTACACACAAGCCAAGAATATATTATTAGGGAAGATTGAAGGTTCACGTATTGAAACCAAACTCAAACCGGAAGTTAAGTTGGGCGTGACCAGCGCAATGATGGAAGACGCATACGGATTCTTGTTAGGTCGCGACCAGGGTCGGCCTTTCCAACGCTTCTTTGCCGCAATGATTTTGGCGGAAAGCGAAAATGTTGAACACAAACAGCTCGCCAAAGAAGAACTTATCCGCATCGTCAAGACAGCGTCCGCAGAACATCAAAATTCTGCCGCTGAAATCCTCTGGCGCTGGGATTTTGCGAAATTAGATGAACGCGTTGCCGAAGCAGTCAAACGTTTGAAACAAAAAGAAAATACCCGCAAGACCATGCTCGCTCAAGCAGCAATGAGCGGCTTGTACAAAGTCTTAAAAGGCATGGAAGCCGTTGCGCATGTCTGGCGTTTGATTAAGGTCGCCGTTGTTCCAGTGTTCCCGATCACACCGCAGACACAAGTTATTGAAACGATCACCAACATGCAGGCCCAAGGCGAATTACGCGCGCCGGCCGTCATCTTCATTCCAGGGTCAGGTGAATACACCGTCTTAAAAGCCATGCATGCGGCAACAAACGCCGGTGTCCGTTCCGTTTCCGCGACGTCATCTCATGGATTGTTCTTTGCCTTCCAGCAATTGCCTTTAACGGCGGCTTCTAGAACCCCGACGGTCTTAACGATCGCCTCCCGCACCGTTTTCCCTGAAGCATTGGATACCGATCGCACGGATATTATGGCGGCGGTTGATCAAGGTTGGATCATTCTCTTTGCTCGTACGGTCCAAGAAGTTTATGACTTCCAATTAATGGCAACAAAGATTGCTGAGACAGTGCGCTTACCGGTCATCGTCGCGATCGATGGTTGGGTGACCAGTCATGCGGAAGAAGGTATCAAACTTGTCACCGATGAAGATGCGGATCGTTTCGTCGGCGAATTTGATCCGGAATACGGTTTATTAAGAGAAGAACGTCCGACCGCTGTTGCCGGTACGATCGTCGGCCGCGACCGCGGCATGGAATTCCGCGGCCAGCATGAAGATGCCATGCAAGAAGCAAAGAGAGAGCACATTCCGGCGATCATGAAAGAATATGCAGAGTTAACCGGCCGTTCTTATGATCATATTGAACAATATCGTTTGGATGATGCCGATGAAGTGGTCGTCGCTTTAGGTTACACCGGCGATATCGCCAAATTAGCCGTCGATGAATTACGCAAAGAAGGCCGCCGCGTCGGGTTATTAAGAATTATTACGCTTCGTCCATTCCCGAAAGAAATGATCCGTCAAGCGCTCAAAGGCAAATTGGCCGTCGGTGTGTTAGATAAATCCGACATTCAAGGCGCGGAAGGTCCAGTGTACCGCGATGTTGTCGCGGCCATGGAAGGTTTAGTGAACGGCCGGCCGGTTATGCGCGATTATATTTTCGGGCTTATCGGCCGCGAATTCGGCGTTAAAGAAGCCAAGAAAGTATTTGATGATTTACGCAATGTGGCGGTCAGTGGACGCGCCAGCGACATTGATGAAACGATTGCCCGTCAGATCATCGATAACCATCCTGATATTGTTGAAGAAGTCGAAGCTCTAAGCCCGTTAGTTCACATGACGAAAGAAGAGATGATCGAATTATTAATCAAACGTGATTACTTGCAATTCCAGGGAATGAAGGTTTACGTCGGCATGAAGGAAAGTTTATCGCAGACACAACGACGCCGCAATTTGGTTGACCGCATGGAACTCGAACGCGCCAAACATTTGGCTCAGGCGCATGAATTCGGTTTAGAAGAATCGATATTGATATTAGATTCGAATATTACTGATGAAGCTTTGCGGGAAGACGCGATGCGCGTTGTTATGTTTAACGCCAACGAAGGCGTTAAAGACGCGCAATTGTATCTCTTAGGGAAATTCGGCGTCGCGTCGTCGGATCAAGATGCGCTTGAGCCGATGATCAGTTATCTCAAAAATGATAATCGCCGCGAAGGCGGATTTGCGATTGGTTTCGGGCCGGTTTCGCTTTTAACGGATATGTTCAAAGGAATTCTAAGCTTACTTGAACGAAAGAAAATCTCTTTAGTAGCTTTATTAATAGCTTTGATGATGTCCACCGGCTGTGCGACGAATAAGTCGTTGCCGAGTCGGCCGGATGGGGTAACGGCGGAAGGGTTGATTAGTAAGTATGGGTTAGAGAAGATCAAAGCAGCGGAAGTACCAGCGGGGAATGTGCGGCAGGTAACGGAATATGTGGTCGCGGTGAATAATAAGGAGAATGGGTATCCGAAGACATTGCAGATGTATACGAAAGAAGCCGGGGTGTTGGTGGAGCGTCGATATAATTACAAAGA
>CAZVZR010000059.1:0-15463 GCA_964630825.1 uncultured Planctomycetales bacterium
ATTGGAATGATTTGAAAGTATTAAGCCAGACCGGGATCAATTGGAGTGATATTGACATCTTGTCGGCTACCGGAATTAATTGGAGTGATTTAAAGGTGTTAAGCCAGGCGAGCATTAATTGGGGTGACATTGATATCTTAAGTGATACGGGCATCAACTGGAATGATATTAAGGTTTTAAGCCAGACAGGAATCAATTGGGGTGATTTGGATATCTTATCGCAAGCCGGGATTAATTGGAGTGATTTAAAGGTCTTAAGCCAGGCGAGTATTAACTGGGGTGATATTGATATCTTGTCTGATACAGGAATTAATTGGGGTGATTTAAAAGTTTTAAGCCAGGCAAATATTAACTGGGGTGATCTGGATATCTTATCGCAAGCGGGAATTAACTGGGATGATTGGAAAGTTATAAGTCAAACCGGGATTAATTGGGGTGATTTGGATATCTTATCGCAGGCGGGAATTAATTGGAATGATTTAAAAGTTTTAAGCCAGGCGAGTATTAACTGGGGTGATATTGATATCTTGTCTGATACAGGAATTAATTGGGGTGATTTAAAAGTGTTGAGCCAGGCAAATATCAATTGGGGTGATTTGGATATCTTATCGCAAGCAGGCATCAATTGGAATGATATTAAGGTCTTAAGCCAGACAGGAATCAATTGGAGTGACATTGATATTTTGTCGGGTACGGGAATTAATTGGAGTGATTTAAAAGTGTTGAGCCAGGCGAGTATTAATTGGAGTGATATTGACATCTTATCGGATACCGGGATTAACTGGAATGATTTGAAAGTGTTAGGCCAGGCTGGAATCAATTGGAGCGACGTTGATATTTTAAGTGATGCGGGCATTAACTGGAGCGATCTGAAAATTTTAAGCCAGGCGAGCATTAATTGGAATGAAATTAACACCTTAGGCGCTGCCGGAGTTAATTGGGATAATTTAGGTGATTTATCTGCGGCAGGCATAAATTGGAGTGATATTGGCGCTATGGCAGTAACGGGAATTAATTGGAACGATCTCGGTTCATTAAGTGAGACAGGAATTAACTGGGCTAACATTGGTGATTTATCTGCTTCGGGAGTTAACTGGAGTGATATGAGTGTTTTAGCTAATACGGGAATTAATTGGACTGATTTGGGTTCTTTATCAGAAACAGGAATTAATTGGAGTAACATCGGCAGCATGTCATCCGTTGGAATCAATTGGAGCGACATTGATATCCTCACGGATGCTGGTGTCAATTGGGATGATATTCAGGCAATTTCCACGACGGGGATTAATTGGGGTGACATTGATGTCTTAAGCCGCGTGGGTGTCAATTGGTCTAGTATTCAAAGTATGTCTGTAGCAGGAATAAACTGGGGTGATATAGATGTGTTGAGTGATACAGGAATTAATTGGACTGATATCGGCAGTTTAAGTTCCAATGGAATTAATTGGAGTAATATTGGGCAATTGTCAACGGCCGGTATTAATTGGAACGAAATTAATAATTTATCTGATTCCGGTGTCAATTGGAATGGCATTGGTGACTTGGCAAACGCCGGGATTAATTGGGATAATATAGGTAATTTGGCGAACGCCGGGATCAATTGGGATGATATCGGTGTTATGGCAACGACGGGAATCAATTGGGATGATATCGGGGCTTTATCTACTGCTGGAGCCAATTGGGAAAATTTTGGTGAACTTTCTTCTTCAGGTGTCAATTGGACCGAGATTACTAATTTATCCGAAACCGGTGTGAATTGGCAGGACCTTGGCTCGATGAGTAATAATGGAATTAATTGGGCCAATATTGCGCAGATGTCGGGGACGGGTGTTAACTGGGAAGACGTTTCAGGTTTAAGTACCGCTGGTGTTAACTGGAGCGACCTGGCGAAAATGACGAATCAGGATATTAACTGGGATGGCATTGAATTCTTGGCTGAAAATGCTTCAACGCTAGTCAGCAATGTGTCCAGTATATTAACACTTGTGCAAAGTGTTAATACGCTTATTGGTACGGCCACCGATACCGCTACCGACAGCACTTTGTTTGGCAAAATTGCAGCAGTCAATGACGCCGTCTCGAGTGTTTCTTCAAGCAGCGACGTGACAAATATTTTGACAACCGTTACAGACATCGCATCGACTTTGGGAACGGTAACTGATACATCGTCTAATCCGACAATTTTTGGAGGCCTTAATCAACTGGGAACGCTAGTTGGCATAGCCACCGATGCTAAAACAGACCCGAGTGTTTTCGGCCGATTAAATGACATACAATCGAACGCAAATAAGGGTAAACAGAGCGCTGATTCAGCATTATTTACTATTAAAGAAATTAAAGATGAAGTTGGGGTTAATGGGCAAACACCCGCGTTATATGATCTTGTTAGAGACTTGAAAAACAATATCGGTGACTTAACGGCAAATGTTCAAGACATATCTGATACACAATCGGAATCATCCGACCAGGCTACTCAGATGTTGGATATTTTAACTGATTTGGCGAAAAAGAGTGCTAAAGCTGTCGGTTTAGAGGTTGGTATGGAAAAATTGAGCCCAGGTGCCGGTATGGATGAAGTTAATGGTCGGTTGACGGAAATCGAAGCAGTTTTAACCGCTATTCGTGAATCGGTCGTTGGTGATCAAATCTCCGTCAAGACTTATTTTGAAAGTGCTGAATAATGATAGCATTACGATTCAACCGAATGCCCAAACGGCGTTGGTGTTTGTTGTCGCTGATTATTTTGTTGTTATGCTCTTTCCCAGTTTATGCGGACGTTTATATCAACCTCCTTGCCGTCAATGGAACGGATCAGCCTAAAGACAAGGATATAAAATCTTCATTACCCCAGGAATTAACCGCTGAAGATATTTTAGATACGGCGGGGTTAGAATTAGATTATGATGTTAATGAAGGTGCTTATTTTGTTCATGGTACAGTTTCTTTGGGGCCTAAGGAAACAAAGACTTTCAAAATTCGTGTACGCGACATTTGGCAAATTGAGGACAGTACGGTTGGTGATATAAAAGATCAGATTGAGAAAAATCTTAATATAGTTAAAGATACGGAATATTATGAAACAGGAGTTGTTAAGCAAGAATATCTTAAGGGAAGGCTGGATTACCTTGTTGAACAGCAAAAATTGTCGGCGGAGGACATTGGTAAGAGGATTGATAATTTTAGAGTTTATAAAAAAGAACTCGATGAGATTAGAAGCGATGCAGTTTCAGTTGCTTACTGGCGCTCCAAGCAGCCTTCCGCTAAAGAAAGTAAGTTAATAAATTATGTCATCGAACTTAAAAACCCGTCCGACAAAGAAACACGAACGGTTAAACAAAATTTTTATTTACCGACGGAAGTTAAACCCGAACATTTAGTTAATTTTGAGGGTTTTAATTTTCATTATGATGTTTTAAAGGGCCAGCCATATCTTACCAGAGAGGAAGAGCTTAAGCCCGGGGAATCCAAGAAGTATACAGTATCAATACTGGATATTTGGAGTATCCCTAAGGAAAATATTGAAGATTTAAAAGAGCGGACTAGAAAGGCTTATAAATATCTTGAGCATACAGAATATAATGATAGCGCGAAATTCTTGGTTGCCAATATCAAGAAGAATTTGGAAAAAATAGAGGCCGCGCAAGCTCAAGAACAAGGTATAAAAGAACATATAAGTACTTTTCGTGATAACGAAAAGCGCCTTGAGATCGCCAAGAAGGACGTTGAAGCTTTAGAGAATTTGCTGATAGCGGTCAGGGAAAAACTTGAGCGTAGCCGTTTGCGCAATGTTTTAGAGCGCATTAAATCTTTGCAGAGCATAGCCGATATTGCCGAGGCCATATTCGGCAAAAAACCGTCTCCCAACAATGCTTGGAAGATTATTACTGGGATAGTGATTTTTGTCGGGTTGTTTACCATGATCCATTTTGCCATTTGGGGTAAGCGATCGAAAGATGTCAAGATTAAGGAAGAGAAAGAAGAAGAAAAGAAAAAGGAGAAAACCTAGTGGCTGAGTTGCATTATACCGAAGTTGGGTACGTTAAAAGTATTCGTGGATGCATTATTGTTGTTAGCGGCTTTCAGCATTGTATCAACGGACAGTTAATTAATTTTGGGTTTGGTACTCAAGGAATTATCGTCGGCTTTAATGAGCAGGAAGCTTATGTTTTGATTGTTAAGCAATCATCGGAAATCAAGACAGGCGACGAAGCCCGGGCTTCTATGGAGGCTTTTAATGTCCCGGTTGGAAAAAATTTTATCGGCCGAATTGTCAATCCGCTCTGCGAGCCTTTTGATAGCCTTGGGGCTATTAAGCCAGATAAATACCTTCCGATTTTTCCCATTGCTCCGCCGATACTTGTTCGCCAGCCGTTAAAGTTGACATTAGAAACAGGAACAAAGGTTCTTGATTCCATGATTCCTATTGGGCGTGGTCAACGGCAGTTAATTTTAGGAAACAAAGCAACGGGTAAGACGACATTTATAACGGACACCATCCTTAATCAAAAGAATACTGGCCTTATTTGTATTTATTGTGCCATTGGGAAAGCGCGTTCTCAGCTGGCGAGAGTTGTGCAATTATTTACAGATCACGACGCGTATAAGTATACGATTATTGTCGCGGCGCCTTCTTCTGCTCCGCCTGGGCAGCAATATTTAGCGCCGTATGTTGCTTGTTCTTTGGGGGAATATTTTATGCAGCAAGGACAGCATGTGTTTGTTGGCTTTGATGATTTTACCAAGCATGCCTGGACCTATCGCGAGATTTCTCTTCTTTTAGGCCGTGCTCCCGGGCGCGACTCTTATCCTGGAGATATTTTTTATCTTCATTCTAAAATGATTGAACGGGCTTGCCATTACGATGAAGCCCACGGCGGCGGGTCCATGACTTTCTTGCCGATTGTTGAGGTCCTCGAAGGCGATTTAACGGCCTTTGTTCCTTCTAATTTAGTTTCAATGACGGACGGACAAATCATGTTGGATGCCGGCTTGTTTGGACAGGGGCAGAAGCCCGCGCTTGATCTAGGTTTGTCGGTATCGCGCGTTGGGACAAAAGTTCAATGGCCCATTGTTAAGAATCTTTCCGCATCTTTGCGTTTGGAGTACTTGCAGTTCCGCGAGCTGCAAAGGCTTTCAAAGTTGCGTTCCGGTGCACAGCAATCTGACGATGTTGTCGCGCAGTTGCGCAGTGGTGAGATTTTAACAAAATTGCTGAAACAGGACAAAGACAGCCCGATGGCGATGGAAGGGTTAGTTTTGATACTTTATGCTTTTCATAAGAAATATCTTCATAAATTGGCGATGGAAGAAATTGATACATTTCAAGAGGAGATTTTAGGTTATGCACAGAAAATCAACCCCGCATTTTTAAAAATTTTAAGAGAGCGAAAAAAGAAAGATGATGAGATTGAACAGGGTTTGACCGCTATTATTGAGAGCTATATTAAAGAAGTTGAAGCAAAACGGCCGGAAAAAGAAACGAAACAAGAAGAAGATATAGTTTCTAATATTGGCAAAGATGTCCTTGATGAGGCGACGTCGAAGAAGCCAGCGGAAACAGCACAAGCAAAGAAGTAATTTTAAATGAGGTTTTAATTTGTGGTCCAATATAAAGGTATTTTTAAATGCATGGTGCTTAGCCCCAATAAACTTATTTTTGAACGGGAAGTCGAGAGTGTTTTTCTTACCGGTGACAGGGGTGAGTACGAAATTTTAGCGTATCATTATCCTCTTTTGGGGGTATTAAAAGAAAGCGACATCATAATTGATTGGAAAGAAAAAGTCCCTATCCGAGGTGGGATTATAAGGTTTTTTGCAAATGAATGTATTATCTTGGTTGAAGAAGCGCCCCCTCAGCAAGTAAAGAAGGGAAAATAGGTTGTGGCTTAATTGTAATGGTAATTTATGATAATCGAAAATACACTCGTGTATTTGGCCATCGGTGCCGCTTTAGCGGTTCCGACTATTTTTATCGCAATTTTGGCACGTGGGATTATGAAAGCCACCGCGCGCAATCCGGCGGCGTCGACAAAGATTTTCTTGGGCATGGTACTCATGCTTCTTGTTGTTGAAGGAATTGTCATTGCGACGATTGTCCTGATTTTTCGCCTTTTTGTTTATGAATCGTAATTAACGGGGGCATCGGTTTAATAAGAATTTATGTTAGCTGAAACATTTATTATTATCGGAATAATGCTCGTTGGTATAGTCGGGCCCTGCACCGCCGTAGCCGTTTTAGGGCATGCGGCTTTGGGGGCATTGGCAAGGAATCCGTCGGCAGCAGCAAAAATATTCTGGGGGATGGCGATCTTAGTAATTTTTGTTATTGCCATTTCGGCAATCGCCATTTTAATTATCTTTCAACTTTTTGGAAAAACATAATAAATGGTACCTTTTGATTTATGGGGTGAAAGTTTCACCTTCTCGGTGATATACAGTTTTATCATCGTTGTCCCGTGTATATTGGTGGCCTTTATGGGAAGAAAAATGCTTAATCAATTGGGCCGCTATCCGACGAAAGCGGCGGCTATATTAACAGGGATTTCAGTAAAGTTGTTTTTCTTGGAAGCAATTACTTTTACATTATTAATCGGGTTTTACCATTTTTTTGGAGGTTAAAAAGGAGCTAAGGTTATGGATATAAAAATGATATTCGCGTTCTTTTTTATGTTGGTCGTTGTTCTCGTTGTGGTAATTTTGTTTATCCGCTGGGCGGCCTTTTCCAATACGGAAAGCGCGATTAACCAGCTAACCGAGCAAGTTGCTAAGACAAACGCCCGGCAGACAGAATTAAACCAGAAATTAAAGGAAGCAGATGAAGAGTTGGCAAAACGCAAGGCGGAGGCACAGGATTTGGCTAATAAAATGCGGCAAAATGCTGAGGAAGAGTCAAAGGCTGAAAGGGAAAAAATGATTCTAAAGGCGCGTGGAGAAGCCGAAGAAATTATTGCCAAAGCGCAAAGTACAAAGGATAAGATAAGAAAAGAAATTGAGAAGGAAATGGATTTGCGGACTGTCCAGTGCAGCATGGATATTTTAAATAATATTTTAAATGAAAAAGTAAAAGGTCAGTTGGCGACTCAGTTAGTTGATGATTTTATTGATAGTTTAAAGGAAATTGATGGCAGCAAAATTGGTACGGAAGTAGTTAAGGCAGATATTTTGACGTTACAGCCGCTGGATGAGCAGCGAAAAAGTAAATTGGGCCAGATATTAAAAGAGAAATTAGGGCGAAATATTACGGTTAACACGCTCAGCGATCCGCACATTGGTGGCGGGGCAATCCTAAAGTTTGGCAGTATGGCAATTGATGGTAGTTTAAAAAATTTAATCAGAGTAAAGGCCACAGCCATTAATGAAGAAGTTGAGGCCCGTGCGGTATAATTATTCGAAGGCAACCGAAACCTTATGGGAAAAGCAAATAAAGTAAAAGGCGAGCTTATAGAAGCAATAGATATGGTAGATCTATTGCAGACGCTAAAGGATATTGCGGATAATAGATTTTATACACTTGTTAATGTGAGAGATAAATTCCGCCGGTTTGGTGAGACTTTTGTTGAGTTTTTCCGGATGATCAGTTTAACGAAGGTCGAGCACCCTTTGACATCCAATAAAAATCCCGCCGTCGGGATTCTTGTTGTTACCATCGAAGGCAGCTTTTTAGGGGCTTTTAACAATAAGATTGTTAATCGGGCTGTTGAAGAAATGGAAAAGCATGACAAATTTAAATTTATTGCCATCGGCGCGAGATCGGTCGACCGGCTAAAACAATATACTCCGGATATGAAAGTTTTTACCCCGATCAGTGAATCAGGGATGTATGAAATGGCCATACATGTTAAGGATTATATTGTTGATGAGATAATGAACAATCGGCTAGGTAAAGTGGTTGTGGCGTATTCTTGGCCGAAAAGTTTCGATGTGCAAAAGCAAAGAGTGCTTAAACTTCTTCCCTGCGAAGATTTGATTACCAAGCAGGCCCAGTTTACAGATGCTTTTGAAAAGGTCATAGAAGAGTCTGACCCCAAAGAGGTTATTGGGCGGTTGGCAAACTTGTGGGTAACAACACGTTTATATTCAATTCTGATGGATACATTTATCGCATCAGCATCGGCCCAGGCGAATTTTCTCGACGATAGCGTTGATAAAATGAAAAAAGAACGCGTGAAGGTTAAAACTAAATACCGGAAAGCTAAAAAAGGCGATATTGATAAAAGCCTCCGGGAAACTTTTTCTGCAAGAATGATGGTGGCAAAATAATGACACAGAATAAGGAACCTATGGAAAAAACAAACGCTCCCACAATGTCAGTCGAAGAACGGATTAAGCAAAGTTTAGACAAGCGCGGCGGTTATAAAGGGAAGGGCAGAATTGTTTCTGTACAGGGCCCGGTGGTAGACGTTTTTTTTGAAAAGATTGAGGATGTCCCTTCTTTATATCATGTTGTTTTGGCGTTTACCGTTAATGGCGAGGAGGTTGTTTTGCAAACGGCGGAACATCTTTCCAGCCAGATTATCCGGACTGTTTCGCTCATGGACACCTTAAACTTGCAGCTTAATGCGACCGTTTATAATTCCGGCCAGCCCATCACGATACCAATGGGGGATGGCTGCTTTGGCCGCGTTATGGATGCGACCGGGCGGCCTTTGGATAACGCCGGCGAATACGATTGCCCCACCCGTGTTCCGACGCGGTATTTGATGAAGCCGATTGGTTTTAATTTGAATAATAAAAAAGGGGAAAAACCGGAAGTTCTCGAAACGGGCGTTAAATTTTTTGATCTCTTATACCCTTTGATTAAGGGAAGCAAGACAGGTATCTTGGGAGGCGCCGGCTGCGGGAAAACGGTTATTATTTTGGAGCTTATAAATAATATTGTTAAGGCTCACGGCGGTGCTTGTGTTTTTGCCGGTATCGGCGAACGGATTCGTGAAGGAAACGAGCTTTATTATGAACTTAAAGAAGCCAACCTTTTAAAGAATGTTATGTTGGCCTTTGGGCAAATGGATCAGCCGCCCGGTGCTCGTGCGGAAGTTGTCAACGCAGGCTTGTGCTTGGCGGAATATTTGGTGTCAAAAAATAAAGACGTTCTTTTGTTTATGGATAATATCTATCGGTATATTCAAGGTGGACAGGAACTGTCGACTTTATTGGGAAGAGTTCCCGCGGAAACCGGATATCAGCCAACATTAGCCAGCGAGGTCAGCGCGGTACAGGAGCGTATCCGTTCCGTTGAGGGCGGCGGTTCGATTACGGCGATGCAGGCCGTCTATGTGCCGGCGGATGACATGACTGACCCGGCGGTTGTGGCGATTTTTACTTACTTGGACGGGATGATTGTCCTTTCCCGCGATTTGGTTCAGCGCGGTATGTATCCGGCGATTGACCCTTTACAGAGCACGTGCGTTAATCTTGACCCAACGGTTGTCGGGCGAAGGCAGTATGATGTTGCGCAATCGGTCATTCAGCATTTTAATAAGCACAATGCTTTAAAACGTATTGTCGCGGTTATCGGCCTTGAAGAGTTGGGCAAGGATGACCAAAAAACATATACGCGGGCAGAAAAACTTCTTAATTTTATGACCCAACCGTTTCACGTCAGCGAGGTTTTTACCGGAAAAAAAGGCGAATATGTCACCATCCCGGACAATGTGGATGGCTGTGCCAGGATTTTATCCGGAGATTTCGACCACCTGAAGAAAGAAGATTTTTACATGATAGGGCGTGTCCCCAACATTTAATTGATGAAAAATATTGATAAAATACTGCACGAAGCGCTTATTAAGAACAATGTTTTAACCGATGCCGATTTGCGTATTCACACAATGAATGCGGATGCGGCCGGGAAATCTTTGCAGCAATTTCTGTTAGAAAACGAAATTATCACCGAGCAGCAAATTCTCGTTTCCCTCTCACAAACCCTATCCTTGCCAACTATCGACTTAAGCAATATAACCATTGAGACCAGTGTCATCGAGCGCGTGCCGATTAAGATCGCTTGGTATTACCAGTTTATGCCGGTGAAGGTGGAAGGAAAAGTCATCAATGTGGCGACGGCGGCCCCGTTGGATCTTAAAACACAAGATGAAATCCGTACCTATCTGGGGCTTTTGGTCAACGTATCTTTGACAACGCAAAAAGATTTGCAGGAAGCAATTAAGAAATATTACGGCTTTGCCTCCGATACCATTGATAAGATCATGACTAAAGATCCACAGAAAATGGATGCTCGGGCAGAGCAAGGAGAGCAATGGGTCGAAGATTTGGAAACACAGCCCGAAGACCCCACCGTTTCTCATTTGGTTAATCAGATTATTCTGGAAGCCTATCGTAAAAGGGCAACCGACATACACATTGAGCCATACCGCAATAAGGTGCGTTTTCGTTACCGTATCGATGGTGTATTGATTGACGCTAATTTGCCGGACAAAGCAAAACATTTTTTACCGGCGATGCTCTCACGTATAAAAATTTTGGCCAATTTGAGCATTACGGAAAAACGCCTGCCACAGGACGGCAGCGCGGTGGTTAAAACAAAAGATCAACATCTAGATTTGCGTGTTTCCACTATGCCGACGCCGCGGGGAGAAAGCATGGTTCTCAGGATTCTGCCGGCAAAAGTAATGCTCTTTAGCTTGGAAAAATTGGGTTTTGATGCCGAAAGCGTCGCCCAATTCCGCTACCTTATTACCAAGCCGCACGGCATTATTTTTATGACGGGCCCCACCGGAAGCGGAAAGACGACGACACTGTATGCTTGCCTTAATGAAATAAATTCAATGACGAGAAAAATTATTACTATCGAAGACCCGGTTGAGTATGAAATGGAAGGCATTACGCAGGTGCAGGTGAATCCAAAAGTGAATTTTAGTTTCTCTACGGGGTTGCGCAGTTTGTTACGCCACGACCCGGACATCATTATGGTTGGGGAAGTCCGTGATTTGGAAACCGCTGAGATCGCCATCCGTACAGCGCTGACGGGCCACTTGGTCTTTTCAACCTTGCACACTAACGATGCGTCGAGCGGTATTACCCGTTTGGTTGATATGGGTGTCGAGCCTTATTTGGTAGCATCCAGCGTCGAGGCTTTTGTGGCGCAACGTTTAGTCAGGATAATTTGCCCTAAATGTAAAAAAGAGGACAAAGCACCATTGCCGATTAAAGAAGAAATGGCCCGTTCTTTAAAGCTTAAAGACATTGAGCAAGTTAAAATATACAGAGGAAGCGGCTGCGACTATTGTAACAATACCGGGTTTTACGGGCGCGTGGCGATATATGAAATTTTAATCCTGAATGACACAATCCGGGCGGCTATCTTAGAGAAACAGCGGTCGGATTATATTAAAGGAATTGCGCTGCGCGAAGGATTAGTTACGCTACGACAGAATGGCTGGCGGGCTGTGCTCAAAGGACTTACGACACCCGAAGAGGTGCTTAACATAACGGTTAAGGATGATTATGAATTAGGTGAAACGGCTGGTTTTACAGAAACAGGGGAAAGCACTCAAAAGACGCTGCTTTTACCGAAAGGTTTTCGGTTTATCAAAGTTAAGAAAAAAGATGCCGGGCTTCACAGTGGCGATTATGAATCCCGTATTTATCCGCGGACGTTTGAGCCGGTGGAAATACGGTACCGCTTAACAAAACGCGACCCGGGCAATCCCAAAGGTTTGATAGCTGAAGGTGTGGAATATACCTCATTGACCGAAGACTTAAGTGCCGGTGGGTTAAGGCTTATTTCCAAGATCTTGATTTCCGTCGGATCTATTTTGGAAGTTAAAATCAGCTTGGGGGAAGGTCAGAAAAATATTGTTTGTTTGGCCAAGGTCTGCCGTGTCGAAGAAGACAGTTTGGAAAACGTTTATACCATTGTTACGTATTTTCTTGATATTTCGAGTGCCGATCGGGCAACGATAGCGAAATTTGTCGGCCCCAAAGGCAATGAACAATCTCTCGAGGAGCAACAGAAAACGGTTAACATTGCCAAAGAATGATTGTTGAAAGATACTGTTAAGCGGCCCAGAATATTTTATCCTTCAAGCTTTTACTGCAAAACAAATGTCAATAACCTCGAAGTAAAGCCTCAAAGACGTCTGACGCCTTTGATCATTTAAAGTTTTTCAAAATAGGACGAAAAAATGGCTACTTTTATTTATAAGGCAAAGAAAAGTACAGCAGAGACGGTGACGGGAGTAATTACTGCCGATACCCAGGATGAGGCTATTGACCTGATCAATCAGTTGGGTTTATTGCCGGTTGCTGTCCAACCTCAAGTTAAAGATGAAGCAGAGTATGGAGATGCCCGTCCGCAAAAAATTTCAGGAAAAGACCTTTTCCTTTTCAGCCGGCAACTGGCGAGTTTATTGAAATCAGGAGTGACTATTTTAAGGGCGCTCGGTATCCTTGAAACTCAAACACAAAATAAATATTTTAAGAAAATTATCGCGAAGATAGGCCTAGGCGTAAAAAATGGCCGTAGTTTTTCGGAATGTTTGGGAGAATATCCAAAAGTATTCTCACCTCTTTATATCACCATGATTAGAGCCGGTGAGGAAGGCGGGAGTTTACGTGAGATGCTGGGGAATATTGCTATTTATGAAAAGAAACAGGAAGAACTTTTTTCTAAAATCCGTTTGGCCTTAGCTTACCCGATGTTAATGCTGGGTGTGGGCGTGTTGACGGTTTATTTTATTCTCACTTTTGTATTGCCCAAAATGTCCGGATTGTTTAAGAATTTAGGCAATGCCCTGCCTTTGCCGACGGCAATGCTTCTTAATTTGAGCCACACTTTAAAAGAAAATGGTTTGTGGTTTCTCATTGGAGGGTTAGTCCTGGTTTTTATGTTGCAGCGGTTTGGGCAGCTGGAAAAAGGCCGTGTCGCTCTCAGCGGTTTTCTTTTAAGCTTGCCGTTATTCGGGGAAATCGTCCTTAAAGCAGAGTTGAGCCGTTTTTCTAGGACATTGGTTTTGCTTTTAAAAGGAGGCGTTCCTATTTTAAGGGCGCTAGAAATTTCAATCCCAATCTTAAGCAATGAAATTATCAAGAAAGACCTTACTCAATGCAAACAAGAACTGGCCGGTGGCGGGTCGCTCGGTGAAAGTATTAAGCGTTCTCCACGTCTTCCGTTATTGTTGGGTTATTTGATAGCTGTCGGCGAGGAGTCTGGCAGCCTCAATGAAGTTTTAAGCGATATCGCGGACACCTACGAGCAGGAAACGGATGAAAAGATAAAGCTTATGACCACGCTCTTTGAACCGATGATGATAATGGCTGTCGGCCTGGTGATAGGGTTCATTGTCTTTGCGATGCTGTTGCCCATTTTTGAGCTGGATGTTTTGTCGAATTAATCTGTGTGTTATTTAAATGTTTTCTATGAATGGCGCTTAGAGTAACGACATCATATTTGATCGCAAAGACATTTTTTCTTGTGTCTCTTCAGGCGATTCAATTGTACCAGTTACAGAACAAAGACTGGGAAACAGATAAGAGCGAACATTTTATTGTTTACTATGCAGGTAGCAAGGAAAGTGCCTGGATCGAAAAAGTTTTACGTAAAGCCGAATATTATTACGACAAAGTTGCCGATCATATCGGCTATGCACGGTACAATAATTATTGGACATGGGAAGATAGGGCTAAAATTTTTATATTCCCCGACAAAATGAGTTATGCGCAAAATACTGGGTACCCACCGTGGACAAAGGGGGTCGTTTTCAGGGATCAGGAAGTTTTTAAGTCAAAAGTTATTGTTACTTATAAACAGGAAGACGATTTTATGGAAGGGGTATTACCGCATGAGATCGGCCATTTGATTTTGCACGATTTTATCGGTTTTGAGAAGAAAATTCCCCGGTGGTTCGATGAAGGCGTAGCGCAGTTGCAGGAAAAAGATAAAGTGCAAAAGGCTTCCCAGTATATGCAAATGGCAATTGCTCAAAATAAGTATTACCCTTTGAGCCAATTGATGTCACTGGATATTAATAGTGAAGTAGATTTTGAGAAGGTTGTTCAATTTTATGCTCAAAGTGTTTCTTTGATTGATTTTATGATTTCCAAATACGGGAAAGACCGCTTTGGTGAGTTGTGTTATGAAATGAAGGATAATTTGAGTTTTGAAGACGCATTAAAAAAAGTTTATCCCACCATGTTTGACTCTTTGGAGGAGCTGGAAGAGAAATATTTAAAATATTTTCAACAAAACGAATTTGGCTTGTAGAATATAGATATTAGAAACAATGATTTAAAGAGTATGAATAAGGAGGCAATAATCCATGTTTAATATTTTAAAATTTACTTCTGGAAAAAAAGGATTTACGTTAATCGAGATTATGTTGGTTGTCATTATTATTGCGGCATTGGCCGCAATGGTTGTGCCAAGATTTGTCGGCCGCTCTGAACAAGCAAAAATTTCGGTAGCTAAAACCGATGTCGGGGCTAACCTGGCAACGGCTTTGAAATTATACGAATTAGACAATGGGGCGTACCCTACGACTAGCCAAGGCCTGCAATCTTTGCGAGAAAAACCTGCCGGCGGAGCTGCTTCTCCCAATTGGAACGGCCCTTATATAGAAAAGGATCCCATTGATCCTTGGGGCAGGGCGTATGTTTATGTTTCGCCGGGTAAGCATCGTCCCGATTATGACCTTTCCTCCAAAGGGCTAGATGAAACAACGGAAAAAGACGATATTACCAATTGGGAATGATGGTTTCACCTTTATCGAGATTATGGTCACTTTGGCCATCTTGTCTTTGGGGCTCACGGTTATCCTCAAATCCTTCCTGGTTTCTTTAGACCACCTCGAACATCTGACGAACCGCTTATACGCTTCTTTATTGCTGGATAACCGCATTTCCTCCATCGAGCGTACATTGCGTGCCTACAAAGCTTTACCTTTTGATTTAAACCACCAAGAAAAAATCGCTGTGGGTGCCAAGGAAACCGAATTTACCCAGAAAATGTCCATCAAGGAAGTTGAAGATTACGCGGACGTTTTTCAGCTGGACTTAACCCTAACGTGGCAGGAAAAACAGCGCGAAAGAGAGTCATCCAGAACGGCGTACATTTCTGATTTAGATTATTTCCGCTTTCAATGATCCTATGAGTTTATCTTTCCCAAGACGGAATCTTTATTCCCCCACGAAGAATAAGTTGGGTATGACATTAATCGAGTTACTTATTGTTATATCTATTATGTCGGTCATTTGTGTCGCCATCTATCAGATGATTAATAAAGGGGTAAAAGTATGGCAAAGGTCTATCAGTACGGTTAAAGAAGAGGATATTGCGATATTTTTTGAAAAAGTAACACAAGATGTCCGTAACAGTTTTGTTTATTCACTTATCCCATTTGAAGGGTATGAATTTCGCCTGTCATTCCCGACAATCGTCAAGGCAACCGAAGAGGATACAAAGTCAAAAGAGCAGAAAATGGTTGAACAAATTGGGCAAGTGGAATATACCTAT
>CAZVZR010000060.1:0-14593 GCA_964630825.1 uncultured Planctomycetales bacterium
AGCGCACCAAAAAAAAGATACAATAAATTTGAAATTACCGATGCCACAAATACAGCTATTAAAAACATCACAAACAGGATTGGGTATAAGAAATTAATAAACGGAGTTATTTTCTGGAAAAATGAAGTATCACAAGGGGAACAACCCATATGCCCATCAACTAAAGCACTTAACTCGTAAGAACCATCCGTTGAAAGAAGCCTGGCAACACGAGAATACGAATTCCCCCCACAGCTCAAAGTTTGCTGATTATACAGCCTTGCCGTGCTTGCTTGATAATTCTTTAAACCATTCGCGGGTAGCTGATAGGAAAATTCGCTTGTTTGACTTGAAAGTAACCCAGTAGCAAAAACACCGTTATGATCGCGCGCATACTCTTTCTGGGCGACAAAAATGGCTGATAAATGTAATTTTGCCTCATTGGATTTGATGATTTCACGTTGGCTCGAAAACTGGGGGATGGCCAAGGCAGCCATTGTTCCTATAATCACGACGACAACCGTGACTTCCAGAATGGTCATCCCAAATTTTTTTACTAACATTTTAATTTTTGCCATAAACTATCCTCCCCAGAAAACTGTCTATTATAAGTATATCATATTTAAGTTTCAGACAATTTGTTTAAATTCTTTTCTAAGTCTTTGAGTTCTTTTTGGGTCTGCTCTAGTTTCTCTTTCAAAGACTGAATATCTTTGTTTTTCTTTTCAATCGCTTCTTCCCGCTCGCTTAACGACTGTTGATATTGATCGACATTATCATACATCTTATAAAGCTCATCCAAGCGCCCGGTATAAACCTGTTCTTTATTAGTTAAGTTTACTTCTTTGGCTAAAAACTGTTTTTCCAGTTCATTAATAGTGTTCTGGCGGACATAAACGTAATCTTCTACCAGGTCAGCCATACGGCGATTTTCTTCTTGTTTTGTAAAAAGTTGTTCGCGAAGGTCATTATATTTTTTGTTTAACAAGCTGTATTTTCTCAACTGGTCTTGATAATCTGTATTGAACGCCGTTTCCTTAGCCTGGTCCTGTTCGCTGGCGCTACTTTTTTGAAGCTCATTTATCTTTCCATTTAATTGATGAATCTCCAAATCTTTGGCTTCAGTGTCAGTTGAACTCTGCCGCTGTTTAGCGGTCAAATTTTCTGTGTCTTTGGCCAAGGCAAGCTGCGCTTTTTCTCTACTCTCCAACTCCCCGCGAAGGCTATCTATCTGTTCTTTAGTCTTTTGAACTTGCTTGTCTTTCGTTTGATTATCCACCGAAAGTAATGCATTCTCAACTTTCAAATGCCCTTTTTCTGCCTGTATCTTATTTAATTTTTGGCCCAACTCCCTTTTCTGACCTTCTAGTTCGGCTACTTGATTTTGATACTTCACCACATTCTCACCTAACTCGCTGATCTTTGTTTCTGAAGTTTTTGTCCCTTGATAAAGCCCTTCTAATAACCCCATGCGTTTTAAATAATCTCTGGCCTTTTCATTGTGAGGATCAATCATCAAAACTTTGCTAAACTCATGAATAGCGTCCTCTCTTTTGCCTTGTTCATACTCCTCAACGGCTACGCTGGCCAAAAAATCGGCCGCCGGACTCTGCGCGTGGGCATGCACCGCCGAAATAAAAAATACAAACAAATAACAAAGAAATATCCTGCCTATTCCTACAAAATTGTCTTTTTTCATGTCGAACCTCCATTGGAAAAAAAAATTCCGCGTCACCACTATAAAAGCGACCGGAATCATTTTCGTTCTATTGGAAAAGTATAACATCCTCCCTCCAGCCGGTACAAGGTCATTTTCTATTTTTTTTAAAACTAACCCCAAAATTGACTTCTTTAACCCCTGGAGAAAAGAAAATTCTGTTTTCAGGTTAGTCTAATTATGTTAGAGTAGTTCCGGCTCAAACGATTTCAATCTTGGAATTAACTTTAACCCCTTAAGATGCGCTTATCCCCTCAACTTTCTTCTGTCAAACACAGGGAAAACTCTACTCCTCCTCCAAGTAACGGCCTCAAAGAGCCCGAAACGCCGATGCTCAGGCAATACAAGGCTATTAAGGCCGAACATCCGGAGTGTATCGTCTTCTTCCGCCTCGGTGATTTCTACGAAATGTTTTTTGAAGACGCCAAAATCGGTGCACGGGTTTTAGACCTTGTTTTGACCTCACGGGGAACAACTCCTGCCAACCGCATCCCCATGTGCGGCATTCCGTATCATTCCGCGGAAAACTACATCGCCAAACTGATTAAAGCCGGCCACAAAGTCGCAATCTGCGAACAAATGGAAGATCCAGCGCTGGCCAAAGGCATCGTCAAACGCGACATTATCCGCATTATTACCGCCGGTACCTATTTAGATGAACATACTCATGACGCCCGCTATCTTTTGGCGATGCATTTTAACGGTAAAAATCTTGGAGTTGCCTTTTGTGACCCAACTCAAGGCCGTATTGAAACCAACGAATATTCTTCGGATATCAAACGCATCACGGACCTGCTCTTAAAACTCCCGATTCACGAATGCCTTTTCCCGGAAAGCCAAAAAGACCAAATCACGGAAATTTTCAAACACCCGGCGGTTAAATTCAAAAATATTTCTCTTAGCCCATGCGCGGATTGGTATTTTAATCCCGAGCTCGCCCGGAAATCTTTATGTGAACACTTTTCCGTTCATAATTTATCCGGTTTTGGCATTAGCGATTCGCCCTTGGCGATTGCCACCAGCGGCGCGCTTTTGGAATATTTAAAGCTGATGAATAAACAGCCGCTGGAGCATATTGACAAGATCGCCCTTTACAGCGACGACGAGTATGCTTACATTTCACCGGCTGCCCACCGCGGCTTGGAGCTCGACAGCCTTATTCAACATTTGGATCACACGCTGACCGCATTAGGCAAACGCAAATTCCGTTTCTGGTTAACACACCCGCTAAAAAATATCGGCCAAATCCAAAAACGGCAAGAAGCGATTGTCCTTCTTAAAAATGATTCGCCAACAACCAAAAATTTGAAAAACCTTCTCGACCGCATCCCTGACATCGAAAAAAATATTTCACGGTTAAGCTGCGGTTATGTTCATCCCAAAGATCTCATGGCGATCCGTAATACCCTCTCTCTTTTACCGACTATAAAGAATTTGTTAGCGCCGCTGGCCAAAACGAATAACTTGTTTGCTCTCGAGGATATCCCCCAGTTACGAAAGTACCTTGAAAATACAATTAATCCGGATATCCCGCTTTCACACTCCGAAGGAAAAGTTATTAACAAAGGAATTAATCAAAAGTTAGACGAGCTGCGCGATTTGCAGGAAAACGGCCGCCAATGGCTCGCCAAACTCCAGCAGGAAGAAATCAAGCGCACCGGCATCAATTCTTTGAAAATCGGATTCAATAAAATTTTTGGTTATTACATTGAAATCACTAATACCCATCTTAAGAATGCCCCGGAGGATTACATCCGCAAGCAAACGCTGGTCAACGCCGAGCGGTTTATCACGCCGCAGCTGAAAAGTTATGAAGAAAAAATCCTGACAGCGCAGGAAGAGATCATCAAAATTGAAAATCAGATTGTCCAAGAAGCCCGACAGGCCATTCTTAAAGATTCGGTCGCGTTACATCAATTCTGCGAGACGATTGCCGCCATCGATGTTATTTATTCTTTAAGCACCATCGCTCAATGGCCAGGCTATATTTTGCCTGCCGTAACAGACAGCTCCATCCTGCACATTAAAGAAGGGCGCCATCCCGTCGTTGAAAAAACAGTCCCGGAAGGTTTTATTCCCAACGATACCAAATTGGATTGCGACGAAAATCATTTGATTATCTTGACCGGGCCCAACATGGCCGGTAAGTCGACGTACATCCGTCAAACCGCCCTTTTAACCATTTTGGCCCAAACTGGAAGTTTTATCCCGGCTCAAGCAGCGGAGATTGGATTTGTCGATAAGATTTTTACCCGCATCGGTGCCCATGATGATATCCTGCGCGGCCAAAGCACTTTTATGGTGGAGATGAATGAAACTGCCGACATCCTCAATAACTTATCTAAACGCAGCCTTTTGATCCTCGATGAAATCGGCCGGGGAACAAGTACTTACGATGGCTTAAGCCTCGCCTGGGCGCTGGCGGAACATCTAGCCCAAAGTAAAGTCCGCACCCTTTTTGCAACGCATTTTCACGAATTAACGGCGCTGGCCGACGAACACAACGGTGTCCAGAACTACAATGTTGCCGTCAAGGAGTGGAAAGATAAGATTGTGTTCCTGCACAAAATTGTTCCCGGCAGCACGGACGACAGTTACGGCATTTACGTCGCCAAATTAGCCGGCATTCCGCCGGCCGTCATCTCCCGGGCAAAACAAATTTTAACCCAGCTGGAATTAAAATCCGACATCAAAGAAAACCTCCGCGCTAATTTTACACAAGAAAGCCAAATCGATTTATTCTCCAATAAGCCCAACTCTGTTTCAGAAGAAATCAAATCAACGATTGCGGCAATGGACATTAACAATTTAACGCCACTTGAAGCTTTGGGGCAATTGCAGAAACTAAAAGAAAAGATAGAAAATGAATAAAGTCCACGTTCTACCGGAAGAGTTAATCAGCAAAATCGCCGCCGGTGAAGTCATTGAGCGCCCGGCCTCCGTCATTAAAGAAGTCGTTGAGAATTCGCTGGATGCCGGGGCCACGTCGATTGAAATCAGTCTCAAAGATGCCGGCAAAACTTCCATTGTTGTCAAAGACAACGGCTGCGGGATGGGCAAAGATGATTTGGAAAAGATTTTTTTTCGCCACGCCACCAGCAAGATTGCCAATGCCGATGACCTCTACAACATTCAGTCGTTGGGGTTCCGCGGCGAGGCGCTGTATTCCATTGCCTCGATTGCCGACGTCACGCTCAAGACAAAGACAAACAATCAAGCCGAAGCCTGGGAAACGCACCTGCGCGGCGGCAAACGGCTGGATTTACGCCCGGCCGCTTTGGCCACGTCCGGAACTCAAATCGAAATTAATGAACTATTTTTCAATACACCCGCCCGGAAGAAATTCCTCAAGGCCAACACGGCGGAAATAAATCAAATCTTAAATATTTTCGTCCCCTACACCCTTCTTTACCCCCAACACCGTTTCCGGTTAACCCATCAAGGCCGCGACTTAATTGACCTGGCCCCGGCAAAAAATTTCAAAGACCGTATTTCCGACACCCTGCACCTGGATAAAAATCATTTGATTGAAACGAACGCGCAAACTTCTTCGGCAAAAATTCAGCTCATTTTAGGCGACATTAACATCAAACGCACCCGTCGGGACATGCAATTTATTTTTGTCAACCACCGGCCGGTGCAAAACAAAAACATCCTCTACCACCTGAACCAAATTTACCGGTTAATCCTGGCGCCGGATGAATTCCCGTTTTTTGTGGTGTTCATTGAAATTCCGGCCGACGAAGTTGACGTGAACATTCACCCGACCAAACGCGAAGTCAAAATTAAATCTGAAAATGAACTCTGTTCTCTGTTACGCGTAACCGTTGAGCAGGCACTAATGAAACAGGGGAATTTAAAGTCCGTTGTGAGCCCAACGAGCTACCAGCCGGCATTTTCCGGCAAAAACCCCGCTGAGCGCGCGTTAACCAGCGCCGGGCGGTTTGATTCACACTTTGATTCTTCCGTCCTGGCCGAGCCGTCCAAAACGCCGCAAGAAGACTACGCCTTTCCCCGCGAGGCGCAGCAGCAGGAATTTTTTGTTTCAGAAAAAAACGTAGGGGCACGGCATGCCGTGCCCCTACTGGAAAGTGCCCGCTACGTTGGACCTTTCCTCAATAAATTTCTGTTGTTCGAGTCCGACCATTCGCTAATTGTCATTGACCAGCACGCCGCTGCTGAACGCGTCACCTACGAAAAAATTATCGGCCAAATGAAAAATAATACCCTGGAAGTCCAGAACCTTTTAAGCCCCGTATTAATCAAAACCACGGCGCAAGAAATGCTCACCTGGGAAGAGTCGAAAGAAGATTTCGAAAAAATGGGGTTTTCGAGTTCACAATGGGATTCTGAAACGATCGCGATTCACACGCACCCGCAACTTCTTAATGACACTGAGAAAGCAGTCCGTTATTTATTGGCGGGAGAAACTGTGGCGAAATGCGACCACGACACGCTGGCGCGGCGCGCCTGCCGCTCGTCGGTAATGGCGGGCGATTACCTTAATCCGCAAAAAGCGCAATTCCTGCAGAAAGAACTGCTGAAATGTTTGGACCCCTTCACCTGTCCGCACGGCAGGCCAACAATCATTGAAATAACAGAGTCTTTCCTAGATAAACAGTTTCTACGGACATAATCTGCCGTGCGAGATCTCGACCCATTAAAAACGGGGCGGACCCGCACGGCCGGCCTACAGTCATTGAATTGACAGAATCTTTTCTGGATAAACAATTCCTGCGTTGCTGATCTGTTCCAAACTCTTTAAACCCAAATTTTTCATTGGATACGAGTCGGCAGACAGGCAAAATCCGGATTAAATACAATATTGAGGAAACTTTCCACATACGTCGAAATGGGCAGTGTTATACGCACGATTTAACGGAGGATCAGTACACCAATCTAGACCTTCATCATTCAGGGTAATATTATTTATATTCTTAAAAGCGCCGAAGCCACAGCGGTGCAGAGTTTCTCCCGCAGAAAGACTTTCCTGATAAAAGATAAGACTTTCTCCCCCCGGATTATTTTTAGCCAGTAAAGCGATGATTATAAACCGATCATTTTCAATACCATTTTGAATACCAAATAAAGCATTTAAATAATACTTAAAATTACCTGCCGGATCGTTGTTGGGGTTTTCGATCGACAATTGATCCAAATCTCTACAGCTCAGCATATTGTTGGTGCCTGCAAAGCAGCCTAGAACGGCTTGGCGGATAACATTTATTTGATGCAAGGCTTCCGGTGCCATGGCGGATTTGATCATATTAAAATAACGCGGCAGCGCCAGGCCGGTCAAAACACTAACGATGATAATAACCACAATTAATTCGAAAAGCGAAAACCCTTTTTGATTTGATGTTTTCATGCAGGCTTAAGTAATTTAAGAGTGTGTATTAGCGGTTTTTCGACATCGATGTATTTTGAAAATCTTTAAAATTGATTGTAACACAGAAATTAAATACCCGAATTATTAACGCGGATTTTTTCGGACAAAGAATGTGTGCACTACCGGGACATTACGCTCAATCGGCGCGTCTTCATACATGTCCTCGCCGTCTTCCAAACTCTGGAGTTTCGTGATCGTCAACTGCATTTGTTCATAGCTTGAAGGCGGCGGCAGCGCATTGGATGGAGAATGATTGGGCTCGGCCTGAGCCAGCATCGTCATCCCCATTGAAAAAATAATTTCTTCAATCTTCGCCAAAATACTTTTGGCAATTACTTCGTTATGATAGCTGGGGTTTAAATAAAGATATTCCGATCCAACAAAGACTTTTCCATCTTGATTTCCACCAATCCAATTCTGAAACCAGCCAATCTGCTTGCCGCCGCGCGGCTGGGTGGTGATCTGCCAGAAAAACGTCGTTGCGTTCGTCAAGTAACGCGGCATTTCCCTCTCGTAGAAACCCAAGTCACCTGCTAAATAATCTCCGGCAGCGGTCAGATCCGAACTCAGGCAGCAATGCGCACCGTCGGCAAAACGGAAAAATTCAAATAAATTGCTCTTATCAATAAAATCAACATAAAGCTCACTGGGAATATCGGCAATACCGGCAACCGCTGCCGGTTTATTGGCATTCAAATAATTTTCAAAGCTGTTCTCTAAATGCATTTCCAGATCAAGAAGGAGGATCCACGTATTTTCACCTAAAAGAACTTTTTCCTTCGCCCGCAGATGACTGAGAAACCAGGCTAAAATTTGCCCCGGCGGCATTTGCCCTTCATCCTCATTCATGATTCTTTCAAAATCAAATAATTTTCCCCTTTTCCTTCTCTCTTGCAGTTTCTTTCTAATGATCGGCATATTTCTAACGATAAGGTCAATATCCAATGAGCCGTTAGCGTCTATAAAATATTGCTGTAAGGGAATATGCCGAATAACTTTGTTAATAGATTCAACTGCCGCCGTGTGCGGATCACGGCGTCGATTTTCCGGCGGATAAACACGGTTATTTAATTCAAGCAGCGCATTCAAGACATCGTTTAATCCCACGTAGACTGATATCATTTGTTCAACAATACGGTCAAATTCTGCATTAAGTTCGGCTTGTATGGCCGGGTCATGCTTAAACCGCCGCGCGATTCCTTTGGGAATGTGGCGCATAAAATAACCGATCTTATAAATCAGCATGATTTGATCAAACGTAGAGTTGAAGCTTTCTTTTCCTTGGCGGGCCCTTTCATGGGAACTTAATTCAGTTAAAAATTCAACTTTCTGCGGAATAAAGCGCCTGTTTTCATCAAGGTAAGGAGAACCGCCCGGCAACGGGGCTTTGCCGCACAATAATTTACTTACTATCACCTCCGCCGTCATCGTGTCAATCCCTGAATAGTTCAAGCCTCTGAATAATAGACCTAGGATACTTAAGTTTTCGTACGACAATTTCTCTTGGGACGTTTCAATCAATTGGCTAAACCGTTCATAACTGATATTCCGTGTCCCCGGGTAATGAAATGGGGAATTATAAAGCAAATAATAAGCCATGCGCAATTTCTCGTCGGCCTGGAGCTGTTGAATAAGATAGTGATAATCCCCGTGGGTAGCAATTTCATCTAAATCCTCTCTTTCGGCCTGAACCAATTCAACAGAAATCTCATTACGGACCAACAGTTCCGCAAATCGCTGCGGCGCTATAATCCCCATCTTTTCATAGACCTCAGAAATGGCTTCCAACGTCATGTCCACTGAAGCCTCGCCAATATTCTCATAAGCGGAATCGATATGTCCTTGTCTAGCCAATTCATACATGACTTCTTGTCGGATAATAAACGGGAATTTCCGTCCAACCAGAATGGGCAAAACCATGGTTGCCCGGAAACTTGCGAGTGTCGCCCCAATAAAGAAAGTATCTCGAAAATCAAGATCGATATACATTTTCCCTGCCGGTGGATTACGGTTGATCAAGCGTTCAACCTTCCCTTCCAAATAATGCTGGGCCTCGCTGGAATGGTTATGGCTAAAATTGATCATCACCGCAACTAATTCGGTAAAAGTGTCCTTGTTCTTACTGGCGTCGATAATTCTTCCTGTTTCGACCACATCTTTAGCTAAAATGTTTTGTTCAAGCGCATTATAAGCCTTAAGGAGATACACCACTTTTAACTGACGGGCATCATCCTCTTGCACAAAATTGACCAAAGGACGATGCTCATCTAATTGTTGATAAAGCGCTCGAACTTGATTAAGCTCCAAAACATAAAACCACCCCTTTTTCTTCATGGCAGCCAATAACTTCACAATTAAGCCGTGACCGGAAAACCGTTCCCGAGGATCCATGTATTCAAAAATCGGTTTAAGCACATGTTTTTTAACTGCGATTTCATCCACATAATTTTTTTCAATAGCATAAAGCAATCCGCCCAACGGATAATCCGAAATAAATAAGCCCAAAGGATATTTATTCCATGTCTTTAATAAAAGACGGGCGACTTCCTTGCGCATGGGCTCATCGATAAAAATTTCTTCCGTTAAAATAACTGCCAGATTTACACCGATGTTCAAAACGTCGGCATGCTCGGGAGTTTTTTCCATAAGATCTTCTAATTGAGGAAGAAGGTCTTTGAGGAGCCGGCGAATATATCGATGACGATGCGTAATAAATTTAAAAAGCTCGCTGATCGCTTCACTGCGCCCTTCTTCGCTATTTAATGCTTGTTGTACTCGATTGCGCAGCTGTACATATGGTTCATTGGGAAACTTAACCTCCGCCACAGGAGCAGAATTTTCAACAAAAAGATGCGCCCCATCATTGGCCAGAAAATGCATTCTTAATAAACGCAAAGCCGGTGGATCATCGTCTTGGGTGAATTGGTCGAGATCAATGGCGTTGCCATCCTTAGACAAAAAGGTCTGTTCTTTAAATTCATTGATTTGCTGTTCAATATCGCCGGAAGACTGCATGGCTACCGCCACCAGGTCCACCTCAAAACCAAATTTCTTTAAAAAATTGAGGATTTTCATGAGCTGGTCTTTGTTATCCACATGAAACTTCGCAAATAACAAAGGAAGAAGCCTTTGGTCGACGAAGGTTTCATCAATCATTTCCTTCATCAAAAGATAAAAGACCGCGTGCAGGACAACTTCATTTTGCCGCACTTCTTCGCTCTCTAATCCGGTTATTATTTCCTCTTGCCATTGACTCCTTACGATCTCGAAATCAGCCCCGATAAAACCATCTTTTTTCATCATATCTAAAAACATGGCGGAGCGTGTCCGGATGGTCCAGCTTTCATGGTCTAAATCATTTCTTAACTTGCCCACCATGCCGGTAAAGTAGCTGGCATAAAACAAATCTTCGGTTTTGATATTATCCAGGGGAATTAAAGACAGCGCCTTATTCTGATTATGCTCTTCGGCTACTTTGGGAAGGGCTTTGTCCCCACTTTTACGGCGGTAAATGTTAATATGCTCTTCGTTAAATCGTTTAACCAATTCAAGCTCGGGGAATAACTCCGGCAGATGAGAATAAGACCAGGGAACAATTAAAACGGCATCTTCCTTCATTTCTCGAAGAATTTTTTCCTTAAGAACTGCCTCGTCAAAAGATCCATTACGCCCATAATAAAGAACATCAAACTCGCTCAAATTTTGCTCAAGAAAATCCCCATTTTTAAAATCGATGCTGCCGCGAACATTTCTAATTTTTTCTTCAAATAATCCATTAAACTCTTTGCTCAATCCGTTTAAAATATTATCGAACTCGATTCCCGTTGCTTTATAGCCCATAATGGAGGCCACAAAAACGGCAATCCCGTAACCGCTGCCTAAATCGATAAATTTCTTTCCGACCGGTTCATTTAAATACTCCAAAGCATAAAGAATCCACTCAATGGGGCTCGGCTGGAACCTGCCTTTAATGGTATTAATGACCAACGCTCGCCGCCGAGGATCAATTTCTCTTATGATTTGCAATAACAATTCTAATTGGGTATAACGATCAATTTCTTCCGGAAGAGACACAATGTTTTTAGAAATAACCGCCGGTAACAAATTTTCCTTTTCTGTGCTCGGCTGGCGGTAAATCGTAATCCCTTCGTCTTCAATACGAGAAATAAATTCAAATTCAGGAAAGGGTTTTTGTTCAAACTCAAAATCAAAGGTGATAATCAGATACGCGCCCGGTTTTAATTCTTCCTTTAGTTGCTGTCTAATTTCAAACTCTCGCGAACTGCCATTACGCCCATAGTAAACAACATCGAAATCCTCTAAATTAAAGCCGTTCTCGGCATCAAAGAAATTGGCCTGAATAAAACTGGCGCTTCCGGGAAGCTTTTGTGATTCTCCTGCCAAAGTTTTCTGAAGCTCAATCGCTTCTTCATAACTTCGTTTATCACTTTCCACGCCAACTGAATTGAAGCCCAACAAACGGGCCATCCACACAACATCGCCTTCGCCGCTACCAATATCCCCCAACCGCATGCCTCGATTAAAATTGATTATTTCCGAAGACTTTCTTAACCAACGAGCTGGGCTCGGAACAAAAATACCGTCTTGTGTATCATGTATCCTGGAAAGCATGGTATCGACACTTTCGTCTTCCCCTCTAACATTCCCTGCCTGCCCCGCCTTTCGCTTTATATATTCATTAAATCGATTAAAACAATATTCTTGTAATTCTCTTAACAATCCTTCTTCTTCGTCATTATTTTCTGCCCTGATTTCTTGAACGCCTGCATCGCGAAGCGTCACAACTATCTTCTCGTTAATGTATTCATTAGGAAATGCTTGGAGCGTAAAAGGCAAATTATATTTTTTCAAATAGGGGAAATAGAATTTATCCCGCACGTCTGGATTCATCGGCTCGATATCAAAATATCTTGCTTGCTTTTGCCCCAGTATCTTTAATATTTCATCGAGGATAAAAGCCCCCGCCCCTTTTTGGGCATAATCCTTATCCACGCCCAAAATATCCAAAGATACTGTTTGGTTGCCGGAATACTCTAAATCCGCGAGCCCTATAAATTTTTTATCTTTTATTAATAAATACGTTTCCTGCTCATCGGAATCCTCAAAATAAAACAACCAATCGCTAATTTGCCAATCCCAATAATCAAGATACAATTCCTTATGTAATGCATTAAGTTCTTTGGCTAATTCCACTTTCTGTTCATTGGTCGTCAGAGACTTAATAACTTCTTTTAAATTAACATATGTTTCCTGCTCACCCGCATCCTCAAAATAAGACAACCAATCGCTAATCCGCCAATCCCAATAATCAGGAAACAATTTTTTATATAAGGCATTAAGTTCTTTGGCTAATTCCACTTTCTGTTCATTGGTCGTCAGAGACTTAACAACATCTTTTAAATTAACAAGGGCGCCAAAGGATGAAGAGGCAATAGAGGAAATTAGGGACAGCGCCCTATTTTCGTTTTTTCCTCTATCTTCAGGAAATAGGGCGCTGTCCCTAATTTCTGCCACATAAGCTGTAATTGTCTCCTCGCCTCTTAATTTGGCCGCCAACAAACGGCGAAAGCCGTCGACCAAGGTAAGGACTTCTTTACCTTCAATAGTTATCTTGACCAGGACAATCGGCGGGGCGCGGGTCTGCATTTGTGCATATTTAACCGCCTGTTTAAGATACCGTTTTGTTCTCCATAATAAAAAGTTTGGATCAGCTTCTAAATTGGCTAATGTAAATTGCGGGTTTTCAATATGCCTACGGAGATCAAGATTATTTAACATATGAACATTTGCCAAATCCGCAACCGACAAAGACTCGCGGGCAAAAGTCTTTTGTTTAATTCCCGGATACGCCCGCTCTAAATAAGCCGCATGGCCTTTCTTGTGATTGCTTTTTTCGATAATCCGTTTAATTATTGTCGGCCAACGCAATTTTATAGGCCAGCGCACCACAGAATAAGGAAATATTTTAGTATCCCTTTTTTTCTTTTTTAGCTTAAAAGAAAACTGAGTAAGCTCTTTTGTATTTTGGATAAAACCAAGTTTTTTATAGAAATTCCAGGCTTCCGGAATAGCATCGACAGTCAAAATCTTTGCACCTTTGGCATAAGCAATCTGAGCCGCATATTCCATCATCAGGGCGGCGATATTATGCCGGCGAAAGAATGGTTTCATGTAAATGGCATTTCCTTCTCCCGGTTTCGGGCGAGGACTGCCGATCTTTTCTCTAAATTGCGCCACGCTCATATGGGCCATAAGTTCATCGACTAATAGATAAAAATGCATATACCCAATCTGCTGGGGTTTGCCGGATTTTTTAATCTCAAAAGCTTGCAATCGATACAAAATAATATTTTTATTTTTGGGATCAGTCTTTGAATAAAGGCGAAATTCGAATTCTTGCCCGTTTTGGTCATAAACTCGATACCTCTTTTTAAGGAGTGACTCCCAGTTCTTCATCGGTTGTTGTTTCCAATGGGGGAATAATGGCTGATAACGGCTAAAACGCTCGCGGCGCACAAGAAGATCCAGGTATTCTGCTAACGCACCTTCAAATCTGAATCTTTCCCACCAAGAAAATTTCTTAAACTGTGCACGCTTTAACAATGCATAAATTTTAACCTCTTTGTTGCCAACCTTAATGGACCGCTCTTCTATAAAATCTCGACGAATTCTCTTTATAATTTCCCTTAAATCATAATTAGGATTAATCTTGCCTTCTTTTAAATAATGCCGTTGTAAGGCTTGTTTCTCTTTTATTGACCAGTTCGTATAGCTACTTACAAATTCTCCGATACGGCTAGGTGGCACAAACATTAATTGCAAAAGATCGTTAACGACCTCTCTGGCCATTAGTGCCAATTTATCGGCTCTTAGTTCTTCACCTTCTAACACATGAAAAACTTCTTCAAGTAAAACACTCGGATACAAATAAGCATTCTTTCTGATCGCAACATAATTCTTGTGCCGAGATAAGATGCCTACTTGGGCCTTTAACGCCCGTTTTGACATGCCTAACTTTTGAGCGAGATCTGCTATGCAACCAGACCAAATGTGCACCCCGGCGTTGGATTGCTTATGGCTGTTGAACCGCGTTATTTCTGAATAAGTAAATTCTTCTTTTCGCCGCAATCTTTTTATATATTCACGGAGGTATTTCTTTTTTATATCTTTAAGAAGATGATAATAGGCTGCATCCCCGATTTTGACATTGTCGAGAAGCGGCACATCTTCATTCTTTAAAATCCGTTTTAAATCCGCAACCGACGGCCAGCCGGGAATATCGCGTGGGTCTTTTTTCTCTTCCGGCGCGCCGATGTAGGCGTCGTGGTCGTCTTTTAAATCAGTTAGTTTAGTGAGGCTGGAAATGCGAGTGGCGTGAAGCAGATGGACATAAGATTCGGGAGTATTCTTTCTATATCCTCGTTCTTCGACATAAATCTTGTTTATTTGATCAACATCCCAGATCTGTGACAATATCTCAATCACAT
>CAZVZR010000061.1:0-13932 GCA_964630825.1 uncultured Planctomycetales bacterium
TTCGCGATAGTCGATCGAGATGCCCCAAGCGGTGCCGTCCCCGAGCAACTGACGAAACCTGGGTAAGTCATGCGGGGTGGAAATCAGGCAAAACTCGCGCACGCCATTCTCAATCAAGGTGGTCAGTGGATAATAGACCATCGGTTTGTCGTAGACAGGCAAAAGCTGCTTACATACTCCTTTTGTAATGGGATACAGCCGGGTAGCTCTTCCTCCAGCTAGAATGATGCCTTTCATATCGTTCTTGTAATTATCCTATTTAATTTATCAAGATTTATATTTTTATTAGTATATCATTGATAATCTTTGTGACTATAGTAATAGTAATATTTTTTAGAAATTAACAATAAATATTGGTATTTACGGAATTACTTTCTCTCTTATCTTGAGGAAGTACCGTTCAATGGTCATCGTTGAAAGGGTTCCTACAAGAAATGTTGTGACAGTGTATAAAATTATCGTTGAGACAGTGCCTAAATGAGTTACGAGCCTATAGAAAGGAAAAATAAGAATATAGTGCCATAAATAAAGGCCGTAGGAATTTTTGCCGATCCAACAAAGAAAGTTATTTTCAAAAAAATAGCCTATCCAAGCAATTTGATTCATTAAGAGTGCTATTATTACTAGCCCTGACGCAAGGTAGCTCAGCGTATAATAAAATACCGGACTACCAATCAAGAAATTAGAAAAGTGTTGTATGGAAATGTATTGACTAAATATATAAATTCCAGTTAACAAACAACACGGCGACAATAAAGCCTGATGTTTTAGTGGTATTTCAGTAATGTCTTTTTCTAATAGGCGTATTAGACAACCAAATATTAAGGCGTCGAAACGAAATAAGGTATTAATGTCATTTAAATAATGCAATTTATAAATATAGAAAGCTCTTACACTGTGGCTTATTAAAATTAGAATGAAAAGGGATGATAAGAGGGCTCTTTTTCTTAGTCGGGGTGTTTTAAAAAATAAAAAAATCAATGCTAAAAGTAAAGGGTAAACTGCATAAAAATGTTCTTCAACCGCTAACGACCATGTGTGTGCTAAAATGGGGACCCTAACTGTGAAATTTTGATAAAATAATAAATGGCTGATAAAATGCGCATTCGGTAGGTGGCTTGGATAGGTTATTTCTTCAGCGATAATAGTCTTGTCTGGCAGAGTATTTACCCAAAGTAAGCCTTTGGCTTCTGTGTAGGGAAGAGTTCGGGATATAATAAAGGCTGCAAAAACAGCAAGAAAGTATTGAGGGACAATCTTAAAAAAACGGCGTATATAAAATCGCTTGATATCAATTGTGGCATTAAAGTCCGATATAAGGATGCCAGTAATAAGAAACCCACTTAAAACAAAGAAAATGTCTACACCTAAAGAGCCCTCAAAGGCAAATCTGCAAAAACTTTTAAAGAGGTTTCCCAGTGGTTGTCTTAAATCAAAAATTTTATTAATGTGTGCAATGAGGACCCATAAAACAGCATAAGCCAGTAGACCATCAAGAAATGGGTAATGCTTTTTTATCATTGGCGTGGAAAAATAAAATAATTACAAATGGTAGAAATTTTCACCTTTTTGAATTTTTTCGCGGCCGTTTTGCAGGCGCCGGAGGTTGGTGTCGCGAAGCGAATAGACGCAGCCGCAGTATTCCTGTTGGTAAAATTCTTCGCGCTTGGCAATTTCATACATCCGTAAGGCACCTCCTCCTTTGCGCCAGTTGTATGTCCAGTAAACTAAACCTGGATAGTGATTCGCAGCGCGGATTCCGGATTCATTAATTTGATCCATATCTTTCCATTTTGATAAACCTAATGAGCTAGTGAAAGTGCTAAAGCCGTTTTCAACGGCATACAACGCGGTGCGTTCAAAGCGCATATCAAAGCACATCGTGCAGCGTTTCCCTTTTTCCGGCTCCCACTCCATGCCTTTGGCACGTTTAAACCAGTTATCGCGATCGTAATCAGCATCAATAAAAGGAATATTCATTTTTTTCGCAAAGCGGATATTTTCATTCTTGCGTATCTCATACTCTTCGCGCGGATGGATATTGGGATTGTAGAAAAATATTGTTAACTCGATTCCCGAAGCAATCATGGCTTCCATGATTTCTCCCGCGCACGGCGCGCAGCAGGAATGTAGGAGTACTTTTTTTTCGTTATTAGGTGGATTTAAATTTGTACGTTTCGCGTCAGTTTGCATAACATTTAAATTATAACATTGTTTTAATGCTGAGGGGAATATTGTCGACAATATCCGAGGCAATCATGGCTAAACGGGTTTTGTCTTTGGCGGCAAAATCGCCGGCTTTGCCGTGGAGGTATGTCCCCCATTTTGCCGCGTCAAAAGCAGAAAGCCCTTGGGCAAGAAATGCCCCGATCATGCCGCTTAAAACATCGCCGCTCCCAGCGGTAGCCATTCCCGGATTGCCGGTTTTATTAATGTAGATTTTTCCTTCGGGCGAAGCAATAACGGTATGATGACCTTTGAGCACCACCACACAACCACATTTTTTTGCCAAATCATTGGCAACTTTGGATCGGTTATTATTGATAAAACTTTTAGGCAGTTTGGTTAATCCGGCCATTTCTCCGGGATGTGGTGTCAAAATTTTTATGGTCTGGGTTTTTGTTATTCTTTTTAGGTTGTTGCCGTCGGCTAAGGCATTTAATGCCGAAGCATCAATGACCAGAGGTATCGGTGATGTAGAAATTATTTTGAGGATAAATTTTTGTGTGCTTGGATGCGTGCCCATTCCTGGGCCCAGGACAATGGCAGTGTAATGGCCATAAGTTTTTTTGATTTCTGAGAAAGCCGAAAGTGAAATTGTTTTGTGGTTTGTTTCGGCCAAAGGCAGTGTCATGACAGCATTAGTAATTTTCCTTTGCGCAATCAAATTCAGGCTTTTGGGAATCCCTAAACTGACTAGCCCTGCTCCGCTGCGCAACGCGGCCAGTGTTGCTAAAGCCGCCGCCCCAAGCATGCGTTCAGAACCGGCAAGAATCAGGACATGCCCGAAGGTATGTTTGTGCACATTTAAATTACGACGTGATAATGGCGCTGGCAACCGCATAGTTGTGGGTGTGGGATAATGAGACAAGAATTTTTTTCTTAAATTTCTTGTCTTTGAAAATACATATTGGCCGTCCGTATTTATCATTTAAAATTTCGATATCCCGCCACGTAATTTTGGGGTTATCACCGACGGCTTTAAAGACGGCCTCTTTGGCGGCAAAGCGCGCGGCAAAATGCTGGACCGGAAACTTACGGCTCTTGGCATACTTAATTTCTTTCGGCGTAAAGACGTGTTTTAGAAAGTCCTCCCCTCGCCTATCGATAGCTTTTTTTATCCGTTCAATTTCAATAATATCAATCCCAATTCCGCGGATCATTTTATAATCCTTTTCATGTCGCGTACCGCTTTTTCCAGGCCGACAAAGATTGCCCGGGAAACAATGGAATGCCCAATGTTAAGTTCATTCATGCCGTTGATTTTAGCAACGGCGCGGGTGTTATGATATTTGAGCCCGTGGCCGGCATTAACGGTCATGCCTAAGATACGTGCGTAACGCGTCATGGTTTTGAGCCTGTTTAATTCTTTTAAGCGGGTCCGGCTGGTTTTTGCCAGGTCATATTGGCCGGTATGAAATTCGATTGTGTCTACCCCGGCTAGTTTTGTTTTATCAATTTGGTTTTTTACCGGTGCAATAAATAAGCTTACTTCAATACCATTTCGTTTAAGTAGCTCGGCTGCTTTTTTTATCCGCGTAAAATGGCGGGCGACATCCAAGCCGCCTTCGGTGGTTATTTCTTCCCGGCGCTCAGGCACAATCGTGGCCTGAGAGGGTTTAATCCGGCAGGCTATCCGTACAACACCCGGGTTAAGCGACATTTCCAGATTAAGCCTGGTTTTAACAGCTTTTTTGAGCCGGTAAATATCTGTATCCTGGATATGACGGCGGTCTTCCCTTAAATGCGCGACGATGCTGTCCGCGCCGGCTTTTTCGCAAATTTTTGCCGCCCAAACAGGATCGGGGTCAAATTCCCGACGGGCTTGGCGCAGCGTAGCGACATGATCAATATTAACACCTAATTTGGGCATGTTTTTTGACGAAACCAGGTTTAAGGTTTTAATTCAAGGTTCACATAAATCCAAGTGGCAATCGCAAGGATTAAGGCGAAGAGTTTAAGTACGAAACGGCTGGTTAAAAATTTGTTCATTTTCAATTTTGTTTACCGTTTATTGTTTTTTTCCTTAACGGGTGGGACCATAAGGTCTTTTAAAATGTTAAATAACCGTTCTTTGTTGACCACAGGGATAAACCGGCCATCGGCGGCAACAGAAACTTCCCCTGTTTCCTCCGATGCCATAACAACGACCGCGTCGGTTTGCTCGGTCAGTCCTAACGCGGCGCGGTGGCGTGTGCCGATGATTTTACTGAAATTCGGATTTTCCGACAGCGGGAATAAACACGATGAGGCGATGATTTGGTCTCCGCGCGTGATGACGCCGCCGTCATGCAAAGGCGACTGAGGTGTAAAAATAGTTTGCAAAAGTTCCGTTGAAAGTTTTGCCTCAAGTAAAACTCCGCTTTCAATATAAGTATTGAGTTTGATCTCCCGCTCCAAGGCGATTAAACAACCAATCTTTTGAGTGGCTAGTTTATATACTGCTGTTGTAATTTTATCAATAATGTCAATGATTTCAGATTCTGCCAATGAAATGCTGAAAAGATGCCGTTGGCCAAGGCGGGCTAAACCGTGGCGTAATTCTTGTTGAAAAATGATGAGCAAGGCGACGATGGAGATCGCAAAGAATTTTGTTAAAAGCCAATTTAAAGTTTCAAAGTGAAGTAATTGCGAAACCAAAAAAGCAATTAAAAGGTATGACAGCCCTTTTAATACTTGAAAAGCCCTTGTGCCTTCAAAGAAAACTAGGATTTGGTAGAAGACAAACCATAGCGTGGTTATTTCAATGGTGGGAATCAGATATTTCCAGATTAAGAAAGGCATTTACTGGCTGTTAGTCCTTGTTGGTATTTTCGTTTATGATTGCATCCGTCATCACCGCCACGTCACGCATGGCCGCAACATCATGAACACGGACGATGTGGGCGCCTTTTAAGATACTTACTGCAACACTGGCGGCGCTTCCCCACATTCTTTGACCGACATTTTTATTAATAACCTTACCAATGAATGATTTTCTCGACGTGCCGATTAAAACCGGGCGCCGCAAATTTTTAAATTTTTCAAGACGGTTAAGAATCTCCAGGTTGTGCGTAGCCGTCTTTCCGAATCCAATTCCAGGGTCAATTATAATTTTATCCGATTTAATTCCCAATTCCAAGCAATTTTCCAGAGATTTCCGTAAGGCAGCAATAATATCTTTAATAAGATTGTTATATTTGATATTTTTCTGCATTGTTTGAGGGTTTCCGCGCATATGCATAAGGACAATGGCGGCATCGTAGTTGCGCGCCATACGCAAAAGGTTTTTGTCGGGATTTATTCCCATAATGTTATTGACGATGGCAGCCCCGGCATCTAGCGCATGTTGAGCAACAATTGGTTTGTAGGTATCAATCGAAATGGGGATTTTGATTTTCTTGGCCAGGGCCGTTGTCAGTGGAATGACACGCCGGAGTTCTTCCTTCTCGGAAACTTGTTTTGCCCCAGGGCGTGATGATTCGCCACCGATGTCAAGGATATCGGCACCATCGTGAATAAGTTTTTGGGCATAACGGATGGCTTTCGATAAATTTTTCTTAGTGCCTTGCCAATGACCATCACCGCTGAAAGAGTCGGGGGTCATGTTGACTACTCCCATCAGGAAAGTCCTCTCTCCCAGGCAAAGTGAATATTGACGTGCTTGAATCTTAAAGTGTTTGCGCGTAGTGATTGGAAACGATGTGTTTTTCACACGTACTTTTTATGATTTTTTTTCTTCGGAAAGCGGAGAATTCTCTTTGTTGCCATTGCCCGCTTCTTCCTTCACTGTGATTGGGCTGTTGGCAACGGATGGCTTAAGGCCGTGGATACCGACTAGTTCTTTTGTTTCTTCAATATCAATGACCTCTTTTTCAATCAGACGGATGGCAATTTTGTCAAGTTTGTCGCGGTTATCTAAAAGCAATTTTTTTGCCCGGTCGTAGCAAAACTTAACCAGTGCTTGCACTTCTTTATCGATATCTTGCGAAGTGGCTTCGGAATAATCTTTGTGTTCCATTAAATCACGCCCCAGGAAATGGCTGCGTTCATGTTGGCCAAAAGAAAGTTTGCCGAGTGTATCATTCATACCGTATTCACAAATCATGCTGCGGGCAATCCGGGCGACTTTTTCCAAATCATTGGAAACACCGGTGGAGGTATCACCGATATGAATCTCTTCGGCAACCAACCCCCCCAAAAGAATTGTCATTTGTCCCAAGAGTTCTGTTTTGTTGTAGTAATGTTTATCTTCCGTCGGCGGCGTTAAGGTATAACCGCCGGCCATGCCGCGCGGGATAATGGAAACTTTGGTAAAGGTATCGACCTCTTCAATCAAAAGCGATAAAAGCGCGTGCCCGGCTTCATGGTAAGCGGTCAGTTCTTTTTCCTTTTTTGATGTTGTACGGCTTTTTTTCTCAGGGCCCATGGTGACGCGTTCAACGGCGGCATGAAATTCATCCATGCCAATGGATTCTTTATTTCGGCGCGCGGCAAGCAACGCAGCTTCGTTGCAGACGTTGGCTAAGTCCGCACCGGAAAAGTAAACAGTTTGTTGGGCAATCTTACGCAGGTTGACATCCGGCGATAGTTTAAGATTTTGGGAATGTACTTTGAGAATACCCTCGCGGCCATTAATGTCTGGCAGTCCGACAACAACCTGGCGGTCAAACCGTCCCGGCCGTAAGAGCGCGGGATCAAGAGTATCCGGGCGGTTGGTTGCGGCGACCACGATCAATCCGCCTTGATTGGTAAACCCGTCCATTTCGACTAAAAGCGCATTCAATGTTTGTTCACGTTCATCGTTACCGCCACCGATACCCGCAAAACGTAAACGCCCGACGGCATCAATTTCATCGATAAAAATAATGGCCCCTTTGCCGGAAGTTTTTGATGCTTTTCTTCCCTGTTCAAATAAATCGCGGACGCGTGAGGCGCCGACACCGACAAACATTTCCACGAAATCCGATCCACTCAATGAAAAAAACGGAACCCCGGCTTCACCGGCAACGGCTTTGGCCAAAAGAGTTTTTCCCGTACCCGGCGGGCCGATGAGTAAAACACCTTTGGGGATTTTGCCACCGAGTCGTTGAAATTTTTTTGGGTCTTTCAAAAATTCAATGACTTCCTGGAGTTCTTCTTTGGCTTCATCAACGCCGGCAACGTCTTTAAACGTTATTCTGGCGTTGTCTTTGTCAGGCATCTTGGCGCGGGATTTACCGAATGCCCAGATACGGTTGCCGACTTGAGTTCCCCGGTAGGAAAAATACCAAATCACGAAAATCAAAAGCAAGATCGGTCCGAAGGAAATGATCATCTGGCTCCAAAAGGTATTCGGGGAAACAACGTTAAAATCTTTGACGTTCTCGCGGATAAGTTCCAGGATTTGCGAATCGTCTTGCGGAATGTGGAGTTTAAATGTGCGGCCGTCAGCAAACTTTCCTTTGATAATATGCTCAGGGCCTTCCGTAAGGTCGACACTTTTAATAGTATTAGTCTGAGGATTATTGAGGAGATCACGGTAAAATTCACCGTAACCTAACGAAACTGCGTCACCGAGCTGCGGCTCGGGCACGGATTGGCTCATCAAAACCAAGGCAAAAAAACCTAGGAATATCCACAAAAACCAGTTGCCTCCGGGTTGCTTAGGCTGGTTTTTGGGTGGCATGCGCCTGCGTTGTTGCGATTTACGCAGGTTGTTGTTACCCAGATTAGGATTTGGCTGGTCTGGTTTGTTTGTGTCGTTTTCAGGCATAATATTATTATTTAACTTTCAAAAGATATATGATTATAGCGAAATAAGTTGGATAATCAAGCTTTTTGGTGCACGCTTTGATAGACGACAATATAATGTGAATCCTTGCGCACATGGATACCCTGTGGCAGGTGAACGATTGTTCCTCGGGGTTTGTTACGGATCAGTTCGGTAATTTCCCGCATGTGCTGAAAGTTTAGCCGCCGGGTGTTTCCTTTGAGAGTTTCGATGGTTTTACGCAATACCATTCGTTTGATGGCAACGGGCTCATGCGAAAATTTTTCCATTGGCAATTTAATTGTTTTTTTATCGTTAGTCAAAACAGCAATACGGTTAAAGGCCTTTTGGGAAAAATCTTCCAGAAATTCATAATCTTCCGATACATTTTCAGAAATATTGGTGAGGACTTCCCTTATGTTTGCATTGTACCTTCTTTTTAAAAGTGGCAACAATTTCAGGCGGATTTTATTGCGGAAAAATTTTTCCTGTTTATTCGTCGGATCGGTACGGTAAGAAAGTTTTTGCCTTTTTAAATATTCAAGGATTTCCGTGCGTGGAACGTTAAAAAATGGACGGATAAATTCTATTTTATTAAATTTTCGTTTGGGCATAATACCTCTGAGGCCGGACAAGCCACTGCCGCGAAGGATCCTCATTAGAACCGTTTCAGCAAGGTCATCTTGGTTATGCGCCAAGGCAACTACCGGTGCCGAATATTTCTTAGCGGTTTCATTGAAAAATTTAAGGCGCTGCATCCTGGCTAGCTCTTCGAGCGAACCTTTCCTGGGCCGGGATGTTTTTCGCCAACGGCCAATGTGGCAAGGAAGATTGAGTTTTTGGGAAAATTTTTCAACAAATTTTTGGTCAGCGTCCGCACCAGCACGCAGGGCATGGTTGTAATGTGCCAAGACGAGATGTACTCTAAGGTCAGGTTGTAATTGATGCAGAACGCTGGCTAAGGCAATTGAATCAGGCCCACCGGAAACACCGGCAACCACAGTATCTCCATGGGAAATAAGGTTTAGTTGGAGGATGTTTTCTTTGACTTTGCGGATTAAACTCACAATCAATTACTTTGTAAGCCACGTTTTTCTTCGCGGGCTTCTTGGTAGGCAGCGCGGAGTTTGTCTTCGTATTTGGTATTCGGCGGCCGGATTTGTAAATCGGCATACCCTTGCCGGAGGATTTCTTCATTAGCAAAGGTCCCATCTTTTGTTAAAAAAACGTATGCGGATGTGGTTCCGTCGCTTTCGCTGCGGTCAACGTCAAATTCAAGTCGGACGGTTTTGTCTAAAAGTAATTCTCTGACAAATTCTAAAGGCTTGTCGTTAATGTTTTCCAAAGGGTCGACCGGTTTTTCAATACGAAAACCGTGCTGGTCATATTCAACATCTTTGCGCCTCTCTTTTTTATACTTATCCGTATCCGGACAGTACAATCCGATGAGCTTAATTTTTTCTTTTCCCTTTGGGCCGTCGATTTTTATTGTATCTGTACTGACTACGTCAACAACGCTAACTTTGTTGTATTCCGTCGGCTTACCAAGCCATTCATCAAGTCCGTTTTGGGCAAAGCCCGGAGTAGTAACAACGGCAAATGATAAAATAAACGATGTGAGGATGTTAAAAATTAAAATCATTTTATTTTTAATCTAATAAATTCTGGCCTGAACTGTTAGTGTTTTAGTTTTTGAATTTTGGTAGCGGGGGGCGGGATCGAACCGCCGACTCCGGAGGTATGAGCTCCGTGCTCTAACCAGCTGAGCTACCCCGCCGGTGAAATTCTTAAATACTAATTCAAGAACTAAAACGTATCAGTCCAGGGCAGGCTAACCAAACTGAGCTACCCCGCCAATTATCATAAATTTATTAGAAAGATTGGCAAGGTATCCCGTAAGTCAGCCATTTTGTATTAATTTACGGGACCCCGCCATTTAAAGAACATTTATTGTATAAAATCGTAATTTAAACTATTGAATTGTAATAGTAAAGCTATGAGTTTGCAAGCCCCTTTTTCATGCGGTATGCCAGAAAAGTATTTTCATTGCGATCTAACGTAATCTTCCAGGGCATACCGTAAAGCTTGCCGTGCTTTGGAGCTTTGTGTTTTCTTAACGGCTTCAAAGATTTTTAATAGTCCGGCATTTTTATAGCCGATCAAGTATAATGCGGCACCCTCTTCCAATGGCTCAATGTATAACGGCGGTGGTTTAAAGTAATCCTCCAGAGAAGTGCTGTCAACCTGGATTGAAGCCTCATACATTTGTGTCAGCAGGTCACTTGAAACCGTTGCTTTTTTGAATTGTTGAATATTGTTTTCAATATTATCCGGCAGCTGCAGTTTGTCTTTGTTAAGAAAAACAATAGTTGAGCCGGAGACGAACGCTAGGCGCCATTCGGGGCGGTTTTGGAGGTAATCAATCAGTTTTGCGCAATCATGAAAATTTATATCAAATAAAGCAACAGTGAAACCATATTTTTTGTTTAAATCTGCCCAATAAATTGAGGGGTCATGAAATAGTTTAAGGTAATCCTCGTAATAAATAAGGTTTGCCTGTCGCCCATCATACAAGGGGCGTAATCCCGGGTAGCCCGTCCAGATAAGATAGCCGCCAAATAATTGCCAATTTAAAACAGGGCCAGTGATTTGATTCAGCTTAAGAAATTCGACCGCTTTTTGGGGGGAGTAAGGGTCTTCAGTTAACTGCCTATAAGGGCGGATGTTGCCATTTATAAACACTGTTTGTTTGCAATAAGGATATAAGCGAAAAAGAATTATTAGGATTAAGAACACTGATAAAACGGCATCCAGTTTTCTAGATAGGTTGCTTTGCTCCCACTTCTCCTTCCAGTTTTGTGCCATACTGGTCTCTGCAATAAGGTAAAGACAACATAAAGTAAAATAGGTGCTTGCCCGGCGGCCGTAAATAAAGCCAAAGAATGAGAAAATAAATAAAATTGATAGCGGGTGAAGGTTCTTGCCATTTTTTAAAATGCAAATGACGGCTAAAATCGTAAATACCCAGAAGACCAGCCCTCTTCCTGTCAAAAGGTAGGTGGGAGGTTGAAGTTCAAGAATACGGTTGAATATTATTTTTCTGACGACAAACTCATTGTCAAAGAAAGCTTTTAACGGGTATAAAGCTCCTTCCCACCCGTAAGGGTTAACCCGAAAAGCAATGAAATGGCTTGCTAATGCTAGAGTTAAAAAAATAAATTTTTTCCATAGAGAAGTTTTTGATTCTGGGAGTTTTTGTGATTTATAGCTCAATATATTGTTTAATATAGAAACTGCTTCTGACACGAGAAATGCGAGAATTATTATGGTGCCGTAAATGAAATCGCCCAGGTGAAGGTTAAACCAAAAAATAGAAAGAAACGGAATCCAAAGCAAATATTTAGCCTGATGCGTCTTATGAAAATTGAGTAGTACAATAATATACAGTTGTATGAAGATATAATTGAATAGATCCGGCCGTAAGGTTGCACGGAAACCAAAAGCTTGAGCTGCTATATATAAGAGAATAAGAAGCCAAACGAGAGAAATTTTGCGGGAAGAATAAATAAAATAGATGTTGCAGATGATGACAAAAAAAACGGAACGGAATATTTTTAAAGCAATTTCACCGCCGGCATGATAGAAAAGGTAATAGATAAGGCTGCCTGTAGCCTGAGTAAGAATCCAAGGAATCCCATGCTCCTCTATTGAGAAAATATCCACGTGGGGAAAGGCGTGGTGCTCGAAGACCCACCTGCCAACACTTAAATGCCACCAGATATCTTCAATCTCCAAGGGCTGCCAAAAAATAAGGAAAATATAAAGAACGAGAAGAAGTCCAGCTAACAGGAGAGCACATTGTCGAAGGTGGGAATTCTTAAATGTTGTAGTCATAATTTGAAAAAGCACCTTTTTGCTGGCCGAATTGTTTGCTATAGTGATTAATTATACAGTTTTATAGCTTAACTAATGAAAAAGAATAATAAATTTGCTGAAATAGTCTTCTTTCTAATCTTTTTTGCCTTCTTTTATATCAATACGGTTACCTTAAAAGACGGGCACAATTGGGGCGATGATTTCGGCCAGTATCTGATTCATGCCCAGAATATAGCCCAAAACCTTCCTTATGCCAGCCGATTAAATTTGGACCAGTGGATAACATACTTGCCGGGGTATCCTTTTTTATTGTCGTTAATAATAAAAATTTCTGGCATTAATCTCAAGCTATGCAAATTTTTCAATGTGGTTTTCTGGTATTTATCTATCTTAGCCCTTCCCTTCCTTTTTCAAAAAGGTCTTGGCAATAGGATACAGGCGTTTTTTATTTCAACGGTCTTTATTACTTCACCGTTTTTCTTTATGTTTAAACAAAGTGTTTTGTCAGATATTCCCTTTACTTTTTTTGTTATTCTGTCTTTTCTTTTTTATTGGGCTTACAGGGAATCATTATCCGGCAAAGCACCACCCGTATCTTGGGGACTATTTTTATTGGCAATGTTAGGCATGTGTTTAGCCAGTTTGATCCGTTACACAGGTTTTTTATTGTTTATATCCATTTTTATTTATTCAATTTACGTTAAAGATAAAAGCAGCCGGTTAATTGTTATTTTTTTCTCGATGTTGTGTCTCGTTGCTATTCAGAGGCGCTTTGGGACTTCGGTTTTTGCTCATGCCCACGAACTTTCCGTGCACAGAGGGCTATGGGATTACGGAAAACTTTTTGTTAGAAACGCAGCATATAATGTTGCCGCAGGCATTGTCTTTTTTTTGCCCAATATAACTTTTTTGAATACACCCAGCTACTCTTTCTTTATGCCGGCCGTACCACTTTTGACTCCTGTTTTATTAGGTGCCTTTGTATGGCATTTTATTTTAAAATTTAAAGAGAACACGCTTTTACTCGAGGATATTTTCTTTTTAATTTATATAATCGGGCTTTGCTTTTGGCCTTTTTATGAAGGCCCAAGGTACCTCCTTCCTATCATTTGGTGGATACCGGTAATTTTTATTGAAATAGCAAAACGAATCACTGCTTTCTTTAAGAAAAATTTAAATTTGCCCATTTTTTTTGCGGCCGGAATGTTTATTTTAATTATTTTTAATGCGGTGAGCATAAGAAATAATTTTTCTTTTAATGACGATCAAGTTTATAAACCTGAAACGGTTGAATTGGTGAATTGGATGGAGAAAAATGTCTTACCGGATGAGCATTTTATGTTTACGTTTCCCCGGGCGTTAGGGCTGTTGACTAAACGACAAGGCGTTAGGTTTTGGTATACTCCAGAACGTCCGGATTTATTGCCAGCGGCAATTGAAAAATATAACATCACATATTTAATTTTATTTCAGGGCGATGTGCGTGTTATGAATTTTATTCATGGGCAAGATTCGTTTACGGCAGCGGAGGTTTGGAAAAATACGGATTTTATTATCTATAAAGTTAAGTTGCAGAAAAAAATAAAATTAATTTGAAATTCTCATGTTCTTTTTGAGAATTTGTAGTTTATTGAGGATTTTTTGCTGTTCCTTACCCCGAGGGTTAGAATTCCAGGATTTTTGTAAAACGGCAATCGCCTCATTAATCCTCCCTTTCTCGACATAAAAATCACTTAGTTTAAAAGCTGCTTCAATGTTAAAAGGAGCTAGCGCCAGCACTTTTTTAAAAGATTCTTCTGTTTTGGTGTCGTCGGAGGCAATGTAGGCTAAATGAGCAAGTATATAATATGCTTCTGCATTTTCGGAGTTTGCTTGCAGGGCTTTTTGAACAATTAAGGATGATTCAGCGTATTTCCGTTGATTAAAGTATACTTTCGCCATGGAGGCATAAACTTCATCGCGTTTGTAATTGCTTGTCGCAAGAATATCCGCATATAAGTTAAGGGCTTTCTCAGGTTCTTTGTTGTTGGCGTAAATTCCGGCCAATGCTTTCATCGGTAATGGGTTAAGAGGCGCTGCCTTTAGCCAGAATTCATTGTAAGTTT
>CAZVZR010000062.1:0-13912 GCA_964630825.1 uncultured Planctomycetales bacterium
GAAGAGATATTTAGTTCCGGAAAAACTTAATACGGTTATTGTGAAACCGTTGCATTCTGTCCAAAGTCAGCCTGCGCTCGAAGTGAAACAAGCTGCCGGTGAAATTAAAAAATTTGTTTTGGACAATCATTTGACCGTGCTTTTGCGCGAAGACCACACATTTCCTGTTGTGGCCATGCGGTTTGTCATGCAAGGCGGTTTGCGGCAGGACCCGGCGGGGTTAAACGGACTTTCGAATTTAATGGCCGAGATGTGGCTCAAAGGGACAAAAACGCAATCGGCACAAGAAATCGCTGAGTTAAGCGAATCGCTAGGCATGTCCGTTGACACTTTTTCAGGCAAGCACAGTATGGGCGTCAGCATGGAATTTCTGCAGGATGATTTTGCCACGGCCGTCGGCCTTCTCAAAGATATTGTTTTGAACTCAATATTTCCGGACAGTGAATTGCCACAAGTTAAAGAACAGGTCAAGGCGAGTATTCAGCAGCATCACGACGACATTTTTGATGTCACGACGCAGGGATTGCACGAAACTCTTTTCTTGACGCACCCGTTTCGTTTTGATGAAGAAGGGACATTGGAATCGGTTGCCAAAATGACACGACAGGACATTGTGAATTATTATCAAGGTTTGTTATCGGCCAATAATGGCGTGCTGTCAATTTTCGGCGACATTAAACCGGAAGAAGCTTTAGATTTTGTTAAAAAGAATTTTAGTACGTTAACTGCCAAGGAAGTTTCTTTAAAAACATTTACCGAAGCACCAATTCAAGAGCCGAGAGAAAAAACACTGACGATGGATAAAAAACAGGCCATGGTGATTGTTGGCTTTCACGGGACCACGATTAAAAGCAGTGACCGGTATTCCGTTGAAGTGTTGAGTACTATCCTTGGATCGTCGTTTAGCGGCCGGTTGTTTAATACAATACGCGAGCAACACGGGCAGGCGTATACATTGGGCGGGAATTCTTCGCCGGGCATTGACACGGGAATTATTTCCTTTTTTGTGTTAACCACGAAGGACAGTGTCCCGCAGGTTAGAACTCTAGTCGAGAAAGAAATCAAGAAACTTCAGGTGGAAGATGTGTCTGATCAAGAATTAAAAGATATAAAAACATATTTAAAGGGGACGTTTGAAAACAGTATACAGACTAACGCGAGTTTGAGTTTTAATGCGAGCCTTGATGAACTTTATGGGCTTGGATTCGATAATTATCAAAAATATGCCGTTAATATCGATGCGGTTACTAAAGAAGATATCAAACGCGCGGCGCAGCAATATTTGGATTTAAAAAAGGCAGCGGTTGTTGTGACTTTGCCCGCTAAATAACAAATTTGTAGCACGTGACATGTCACGTGTCGCTTGTCACATGTCACCGTTTTGAGTGCATAATTTGCAACGCTTTCTTTACTTTCAAATTTAAGAATGTTAAAGTAAACGATGGGTGGGGATGTTTCTCTCCATCGTCCTGAGCGAAGTTCTTAAATGTAGCTGAGTAACGCAGTCGAAGGATATAATGGGCCAACAGAAACACATGAACCTTGAATACCGGATGGTCGATGCCCTGTTCGGTAAGATGAACCTCCTTCAGTCACATCAAGAAAGGGAAGAGGTTGTCAACGAGGCATTGACGCGTGTTTTGGAAGAAAAGGAATTCGCTAAAGAAAAAGAAGAGCTTGCTCAAAAAGAGCGGCGGATCCAGTTTGTCAAAGATTTTCTTTCCTATGGCATTGTCACCGAACTTCTGTGTGACTTTGACGTCGAAGACATCATCATCAATAATCTTAATACGATTTACATGCATCATTCCAAAAAAGGTTTTGCCCGGACCACCAAACGTTTTTCCCATCACAAAGAGCTCGATTTATTTATTCAGAAACTTTTATTGTTTGCCAACCGCCGGAAGGCATCTAAGTCTGTCGACCTGGATGTACGGCGGCCAACTGCCAAAATTATAAATCTTGAGCTGCCTAACCTTGAAGGAAGAGTTAACATCGCGTATTCTTCCTTTGGCCCGCAATTGACTATCACCAAAACCAAAGTTTCTCCCATCAGCATCTTGGATTTAGTGCGCATGGGCAGTATGACGCATGAGGTTGCGGCGCAGCTTTGGGTTTATGTGGAAGGGATGTGTATCCGCCCGGCTAACATCATGATTGCCGGCGGGCCGGGTGTGGGAAAAACAACGCTTCTGAATGCGCTGTTTCCGTTTGTTCCTGATTCTGACCGTATGGTTGTTATCGAGGATACACTTGAACTAAATACATTTTTGGAAGACAGCTGCTCGCGCCTGGAAAGCGATGAGGATGTCTCATTGGCGGACTTGGTGAAAAATTCTTTGCGCATGCGGCCGGAGCGCATTATCGTCGGCGAAGTGCGCGGCGAAGAAGCGCGCGACATGGCGACGGCCTGCAACATCGGAAAATATTGTATCGGCACCATTCATGCATTGACCGCGCGCGAGGCGATTATCCGCCTGCAGAATGAACCGATGAATATTCCGGAAATGCTCATTAACCTTTTTGATGTTTTTATTGTCCTGAAACGTTACCACGTCAAAGACCGCCTGTACCGTATGGTAGATGAGATCAGCGAGACCAGCGGCATGGAGCAGGTTAAAATTCTTTTGTCGCAAATATTTAAATATGATTACAACACCAATACGATTAAACAAACTTCACCGAGCACCGTTTATCGTGACCGGTTAGCCCAAATGTCCGGATTGACCCCTAAAGAAATTATTATGGAAGGGCATCTGCGGACATTTCTTTTAAAAGAGCTTGATAAGCGCAACATGACTACCCTCAAAGAAGTAGCGACTTTCTGCCGTGCGTATTCCAAAGATCCTGCCAAAGCGGTTGCCGGCCTCGGCTTTGACCGCGATGAACTCTTAGGGAAGAATAAAAAATAGTCAGCAGTAAAAAGTAAGCTTGTTGCCAGTTACCAGTTGCCTGTTACCAGTATTCCAAATTGTGATTCTGGTCACTGGAAACTGGTCACTGGGCACCATTTTTGCGTTTCTTGGAGAAAAAAACGTTTTCTCGGGGCTTCCTAGTAAATTAATATTTATAGTATATACTTTACATATATGATTCATCCTACTAGTTTTAAAAGGATTAAGACTACGACGTATCAAGTTAAATTCATTTCCTTTTACCGTCTGATCTGCAGTTTGCTCCTTGTCTGTTTTTTTACTAATACCGTTGTTCCCCCACAATTTGTTAATGCTCAAATGGCAGTACAGCCTTTATTGGGCTTGCCGTTACCGGGGCAGATGGTGCCAACCAGCCCGGGATTTATTCCCGCTTTTATCAAGGGCCTGACAATTCATCCTGAGAATCCGTTACATTTTGATTTCATCATTGATACCGGTGATTCCAAACTTGCCGGAGAAAAACTAAGTGAAGAAGCCAGCCGTTTGATCAAGTATTTTCTAGCCTCTTTAACTGTCCCTGAAAACGAATTGTGGGTGAACCTTTCGCCCTATGAAAAAGACCGCATTGTTTCTAACGGTTTATCGCAAACCGAAATGGGCCGGGACATGTTGGCCCAGGATTATTTGCTCAAGCAATTAACAGCTTCGCTGATGTACCCTGAAGAACAACTCGGTGAGGAATTTTGGCATCAGGTCCAAGAAAAAGCTCAGAAACTCTACGGGACATCCAATATCCCAACGAATACATTTAATAAAGTGTGGGTTGTGCCGGATAAGGCAGTTGTGTATGAACATGAGAATAGTGCGTTTGTTGTTACCAGCCATTTGAAGGTCATGTTGGAGGAGGAATATTTGGCAATGCAAAATAATGTAGGGGCGAACGGCCGTTCGCCCCTACCGGATGTATCCACCGAAATCATCCGCGAAGTCTTAATCCCCGAAATCGAAAAGGAAGTGAATCAAGGCAAGAATTTTGCTAACTTGCGGCAGATTTACAACTCGATGATTTTGGCAATGTGGTACAAACGCACACTTAAAGAAAGCCTCTTGGGCCAGGTGTATTTTAACCAGAATAAAACCAGCGGCATTGATGTCGAAGACAAACAGATTAAAGAAAAAATTTATCAGCAGTACCTCAAGGCCTTTCAAAAAGGTGTTTATGATTACATTAAAGATGATTACGATCCCGCCACGCAAGAAGTTACCCCGCGGAAATATTTTTCCGGCGGCTTGGCTATTGATCCAAACAAGATACAGATTCTTAAAAGTGAGGACTTGGGCGATCAAGCGATGCTGGTGGTTTCCAATATTGTCAAGCATTCCAGCCCGGACTCAGAATTTCTTAAAGCCGATGTTAATCTGGTTGATGTCGGTGAGCATTCGGATGAAGAAGCTGTTCATAATGTGGCCCGTGAGGCTGTCCTTGCCGCAGCTAAAAACAAGTCAACACCAGCCGCCGCTCCTGCTATAGAACAGCCGCCGCTGGATGCCGCGATGCTGGCGGTTAACAAATTAAAAAAAGGCCTGCTGCTGGCTCTTATCACGGGCATTGCAACGGAATCTATACCGCAAGCAGCATATTCTGACAAGTTCTATATCGAAGAATCTCCCGACACAATGGGCTCGCCGGAATTTTTTATTGAAACTGAACACGGCGACACATTAAGGGACATTATTTTTAGTAAAGCCCGAATGTACGGCGTGGATATTAAGAATATGAAAGATCCAGAAAAGTCAGTGGATTTGGAAAAGCTGCTGACGGCGGTATTAAGTGAAAATCCTTCGTTGAAAGCAAAGCTGGAAGAAAAATTGCAAAAGGGAACAAGATTAAACGCAACAAGATTGCAGCGTTATTTGCAAGTGATTAACACTTTAAACAAATCGTCCATTTACGCCCAAGAAACAGTCAATGTCAATGGCCAGCCGGTGGAGGTATATTTTGTTAATTCTGCAGATGAAAGAACAAAGTGGTCTTTAGCTTTAAATTATCAGGAAAGCATATTCATATTTGCGGATGTTATTGCCCAAACAGTTGAGAGGCAGAAAGGGAGATTGAAACCGGATGAAAACAATACAATTCAACTCCGCAATCCTAATCCTGGATTTTTAGCGAAGGTCTGGGAAGGCAAGAAAGAGAGATTTAGTTTCGAAGCACGAACAAGAGAATCGCTTTATCATGAACTGATCCACTCAGCGACCACACCATTAATCGATTCGGGAAAATATAGGGATAAACATGCAGAGCTCTTGAATGTTGTGGATCTCGGAAAGTATCTCAAGTATAGAATATTGCAAGAAACAGCGGCCATTTTGGCAGAGATAGTGAAAGGTGATAACCCCCGATATTTGCTAAATTTACAAACGCGTTTCGGTATTGCGTCTTTAGAGCAAACGCATTATGACTTTGGCTACTATATCAAGACCGGACAGGTTATAACAAAAAGAATGCTAGATAGATTAGGGTATAAAGACTTTTTGCTAAGAAGAGTCCCCTCGACTCCGGAGTTTGCCGCGGCGGCTGAAAAAGTTGAACAAAGCTATGCTGCAGGTTTTTATTTTCTTCCAGAACAGTATGATTTAATGGAAGAATTTGAATTGTCTTTGGACGACAATGCTGTTCGCACTGCCGCGCGGGAAGTTTACGAGGAATATTTCGGTAAATTCCCGGAATTTGAGATCGCCATTCCTTCGGAAGTATTACAGGTTTATCGGGAAAAGTATCAGAGAACTCAAGAGGTCCAGACAGCCTCTCCCGATGCCGCGATGCTGGCGGTCAATAAATTAAAGAGAGGTCTGCTGGTCACCTTAATTTCTAGTTTGGTGGCAGAATCAATGCCGCAGGCAGCATCTTCTGCTAGATTTCACACGGAATATCCGATGGTTTCCTCGCGGCAGTTCTTTGCCAAGACAGAACCCGGGGACACGCTGCGGAGCATCATTCTTCAAGAAGCTAAAAAATTAAAAATTGCTATTGATGAGGAAAATATTGAACAGTTAATGGCCACAGTTCTCACCACCAATCCTAATCTTGCCGATCAAATAAATGAGCAACTGCCTGTAGGCATAGACGTTAACATGACTAAAGTGACGCATTCTTTAAGTGTGATTGATACTTTAAATAAATCGTCAATTCATGCAAAGCAAACATTCACAGTTGGCGGTAAGACGGTGGATGTTTATTTTGTTGATTCTGAAAACGAAGATACAAGTTGGGCTAATGCCGTAATCTATGAAGATACGGTATTTCTTTTTGCTAATGTTTTTGCCCGTGAAGTGCAAAGAATCAAGGGGTCTTATAATGATATTTTTGGAGATATGAGCGATGAGGATATTTTCAAGGCCTATGTGCAAGATAGGACACGTCACGAGTTAGTTCATTCCATAACCACGCCGGCTATAAACAGCGGACAGTATAGAGATAGGCATGAAAAGTTATTGGAAGGCATTGAATTGCCTCCAGATTTTGAAAAATATGCAATATGGGAAGAGACATCCGCATCTTTAGCTGAGATAGCAGGCAGCTCCTATCCCCAATTTCATTTAAGGTCTTTAATGAATTATGCTGCTGATACAGACAGTCCTCTTTCTCAATATGTGTATACAGGTCGAGTTATAAAAGAAAGAATGGCTGAAAAATTGGGAACAAATGTTGAAAATTTAATGAAATCGTCACAAGATCGAGAAGGGTTAAATAATGCTATTCGAAATGCGGCTCGCGAATTGTACGAGGAATATTTTGGCGAACTTCCCCAATTTACTATTGTCGTTCCCGAGGAAGTCTTACAAGCTTACCGAGCGAAATATGCGCCAAACGTAGCTATTGCTCCCGATGCTGCGATGCTGGCAGAAGTTAAGAAAGGATTACTCGTCGGCTTTCTAGCAACTATCTTCGGCGCGCCTATTGCCGAACAAGCGAAATCAGCAGAATACCGGTTTGATGAAGCAAGGGCAACTTTCTTAGCAAAAATCGACAAGGATGATACCATTGCGAAGATGATTAAGGAAATAGCTCAGGAAGAAGGGGCCAGCATCGATAATGTGACAATGCAGGATTTAATTTCTAAGTTGCTTCAAGATAACCCCGCCATCGTTGATCCTAATGATCCTAATGCCACATCTGCCGGAAATGATATTGATGTCGAGGCCACTTGGCAAAGATTATCTGCCATTTCTTATTTGCAAAGATCAAATGTCGTTGCATCCTTTACTGTAAATATGCCGCATCATCCTCAAGAGGTCTATTTTGTTGCCGGTGGTGGAGAAAGGCTTTTAGGGGATTTCAATGCTATAAACCTCCCCAAAGCCAACAGAATTTTTATTAACTTGGATGCCTTTTTAATTGATGTTGAACATCAGATAAAGTATTTAAATTCTTATTCTCCTGAAGATGGCCCGAATCAATTCCCTTTAGTCCAAAAATCAATGAACGACAAGTGGGGGCCGAAGGAATTTTTTGTAGAGGCAATAATGGGGTTTATTCGGCACGAATTATCGCACGCGGAAACTTCCCCAATAATAAGAAGCAGCACAGAACAATCAAGAAGGGAAAAAGCGCGGCTGGGCTTTAAGTTGGATAGTTTTGGTTTGTCTGCTTATGATCAAATGCGGATGGAGGAAGAGATTTCCGCGTATTTAATAGAGATAGCAACAAGTGAGAAACCTAAAGTTCATGCTGGGAATATACTTCTTTTTACGGTATATGATCCTGACAATACTCCCGGTGGGCCCATTTACGCACATGGGGCCAGGATAATCCAAAGGCAACTGCTAAATCGTTTGGGGTATTACGATTATGTTTTACCTCGAGTCCGAGGTGAATGGGGAATTGAGATAACTGATACGAAGACAGGTGAGAAAAAGAAAGGCAATGAAATTCCCGAAGAATTAGTCAGGACCCTTTATGATGAAACAGATAGTTTTTTTGCATTTGAAGATATGGCAAAGTTCTTGGCCGATGTTCCTGACGAGCAAATTCGGCGAGCAGCAAGCGATATACTGAAAGAATACTATCCGCCTGTTTCAATACCCGCAATTCAAGTTCCCCCGGCATTATTGGATTATTTTCAAAAGAATTATAAAAGTCCCGATGCTGCGATGCTGGGGTTGAAGAAACAGAATCAAGTGGCCGACCGGGCGATGCTGGTAAAAACTTTAGAACAGCAACACTCTAAAGTTTTTGATTACTTCCAAGAACTAACCGGCGAGAATAATTTTCAGATTATTAAAATTACTAAGGCAGATGCTACTAAATTCCAAAATCCGTATCCTCAAATTGTAGATCCCATCAAAAGAGGCGAAGGCGTTATTTTAGATTTAAGTGATTTGGCGAATGAAAAAGACAGGCTGAATTATGCCATGAACCTGTTTCGCGAATTAGAATTTTTACTCGGTTCTGTCATACGTTCCCGGTTAAATTTTCAGCATGACCATCCTGGCTTCCCTGTGCTTGAATTATTGAAAAATGCCCTAGTTCACGGCAACAAACTTGATTTTACTCAGCCTATCTTTTTGTATATTGATCCAAAAGTTAAGGAAAATGTTTTGGGAGTTCATGTCCTTGATGTCGCCTCGGATAAAGAGGCTGATCCCGAGGAAATGAAATTGGCTGAAGATATCGCGCTTCATGGCGCTCATAAAGCTATCGACATTTATTTAAAGCCAGAAAATGGGTTTGATTATTCTCGCGAGGAAATCAAAACACAAGGTGTTCCGGTCGGTTCACACGCTATCGGCTACCTGCGCCCCAAAAAGAAAGCAGATGAGAATGACCGGGCGATGCTGGCTCAAGATCCGGTTGTCGAAGAAATGGCGGGTTTGTGGCAGGCTTTGGTCAACAACAAAGAGCAGTCAATGCGGGAAGCTCTCTATAAATTGCGATCGACGGCAGAAAAAGTAAGTGTCCATGAAATATCTTTACGTGACGTCAGGATGTATGAATATTTTAGTCACAGAAAAGATGCCCTGAAAGTACCCAATCGTATTTTAAGCCAATTGGCAAGAAGGATTTTAGAGTCAACAAGACAGATCGAAGGTGAGAATAGCGAAATAATATATGCCCTGGAGAATGCATTGCAGCATGTCAATTTTGCCGATGGTGAAAGGGCATTGCTTTTGTTAGTGAAAGTTAACGGCGAGCTATATACCGCCGTTATGGATTCGGGCAAAGGCATTGAAGATATTCCTTATGCGATGTCAGACCACAACCCTAATTATTCTGGCATTGGCCAGGGATTAGAGTTGTCCATGGACACGACAATGGATCGTCCGGTTATCTTGGCTTCACGGGATCAAATATTTACTTCCAAGGATACGCCATTATCGGTGCAAGAGAAAGAAAGATTGGCTTGGTCAACGCCGCAGCAGGGAACTTTGTGGTTAAGCAAAATTCTGGCCATTCCCATCCGTCCGCAAAAAGGTAGCGAAACAATTTTAAGCGAATCACGCGCTGATGAAGCGATGCTAGTCTCTAATATTTTTAAAGCCGGTGACGCCAAGGTGGCGGGTGTGAAGGATAAAGCATTGCAAGAGTTTGCCCGCAGTATTATTTTAACCAGAAAGAATGTAACAAGATACATTGACGGCCCTGATGAGGAAAGTGCGGAATCTCATCATGTTTGGTTGCGCGATGCTTTGGGAGGTGCCGATTCTGTTTTTGATTCTGATAACTTAAGGGACGGCACTGTTCCGGGCTCATCGAAACAGGAAAAATTTTTAACGATGATGAATATAGTGGCCTTACAAAGCCCGAGAATTCGTCCCTATTTGGATATGCGCCTGGTGAAAAGTATGCTCTTACCTGTCCCTATCATCGGTCACGATATTGCTGTCAAAAGAGAGGTCAATCCAAACAGCGAATCACTGGTCGGTATCTATGGCGCGGCTGGGGTTGATGCGTCCAACTTTTTCTTATCCACCAATGCGACGGAAGGTTATTTTATTGGGTGGAATTATGCACAAAAACGTGCCAGTGTTCCCATAACGAGTGTTGGCGGCAATATGGAAAAGTTATACAAGTCGAAGAAATTTACTTCCGGCTATTCTGCTTCGGATGGGGAGAGCCTAACCTATTTATCCTATTTTGATGCTCTTATTGTGGAATTGGAAGCCATGGGCATTTCTAAGGAAGATATTGAGAAAATTAAACTTACCAAAGATATTTTTGGCAAAGACCCAGTGACAACTATTCACTTTGAGTGGGCGTATCCCAACGAAAAGCCTAAAATACGCACGATACACTTTATCAATGGTGATATAAGAAAAATTAATAGTTTGAATGGGTATTTGCCGCAGCGTGTGGATTTCTATTTGCAGCGGGCCGGGCTGAGCCTGCCGCCCAAATTTGGTCAATATTTGCCGGCTGTAAACCGGTATATCAAAGAAGGCGGCTTTCATATTTTGGATACCGTCGGTGCGTACAGAAGTTTTGGGGAGACCGGGGATGTGGTTCAAATTTTGGCTGATGAATCAGAAGTTGTTGAAAAAAAGAATGCAGCGATGGATTATTGGTTTGGTTTAATGCCTCCTGACTATAAGCGGCAGTTAAACCGCATCGCGCATGCCTACGGCCGTCAGTTGCATGTTTATCAAAAAGTTAGGGACAGGTCCAACACTGGTTCCAAGATTGATGAGGCCATGCTGGGACAGGCGAAATTGATAACCTTTGAGAAAAATGGTGTTCAACACAAAGTTGTTTTGGATAATTTGCAATATTATGGTAAAGGAACAGTGGCGGAACTAAGGTATGACGACAAAGGTCAAATTAAACACAAGGTAGTAGTAGAATCCGATCCTGTCGGTGGACAAATTAAAGGGGTTACGCGATTGATAGCAATGGATAGTACAGGAAAAGACACAACAATGAGGTCATTTCCCGGAGATCAAGTGGCGAAAATAATTACTGAAGAGAAAATTTATCCCATGTTAAAAAAATTGGCAAACGAAGATTGGGTGAAGGCGCAGCTTAAGTCGCCGGAACCGACAGCTACAATGTTGATTGATCATGCTTATGATTATACAGATTTAACTACAACAGAATTAAGTAAAAAGCCTTTGGTTAAAGCTGTGCGCAATATTGTTGGTTTTGCGTTCGATGTAACCAGTAATCGAGATATGGATAACTTGCTAAGAATAGTACAAAGTTTGGAAGCAAAAGATCAGGAAACAATAAAAGTCAGTAGCCAGTTACCAGTTGCCAGTAACCAGGAATTACCAGAAAAAGGAAACAGGAAACAGACTGGTACCCAGGAAAAGAAAAATGTCGGTGGTATTGATTTCAATCCTGCTTTGCTTGACATGCAAATCAAGCGCGATGGGAATGGCGTGCCTCTGCCTTTGCCGCAGCAGCCGATTCAAAATATGCATATCAATGGCTTCCTGCCAATTATTATTAATATTACTCCAGTCACAAATCTTCCGCTGCTTTTGGGCGCGGGAGAAAACCCCGAACCCAATAAAGAATTGAGTTTGGCCCGTTAGAAACTGTCGAAAATATCCCAATTTATTGTGTCATTAATCTTTACAGTGCATAGCAAATTTGCTAGGATAGCGAGGAAAATTTATTTTGCATCTTTGAATCTGCGTCCAGCCTGATCTATCTGAATTGTAGTAATCAGGGTGGGTGCAGTGTATATAAGTAATTTTAAAGTAAATGCGCCCGCGCTGATTTATCTAAATAAAATTATGGTAATCAGCATGGCCGCAATCTTTCTAAATAAATTTAAGGAAATTGCGCCCATAGCTCAATTGGATAGAGCATCAGCCTACGGAGCTGAGGGTTACAGGTTCGAGTCCTGTTGGGCGCGCCAGTCTTCGCCAAAGTTTTTTCCTTTGGCGAGGCTTCCTCTAAAAGGTTGGTTTAATCTTTGCGTCGCACATTCCGCTTAACTGAAGGAAAATTAGTTGAAACAAGCGCTGAAAATGCGCAGCTCACCATTTATATTAATCCTGACGAGCAAGAACGATTTGCCCTCCTCAACCCGGAAGCCATTGATGAGCACAACCTGAATTCCTCGCTTGATCCCGAAGAGTTGGGCCGCCTGGAATTTGAAAGCAATCATCTCTTTACCATTATCAAAAGGCCGAAACGCTACAGTTCCCAGGATAATTTTTTGTTTAAGATTACGTCGATCGGGCTTTTTCTCTACGACGCGGAAAAATTAATTATGGTTGCGGAAGAAGATCTGCCTTGGGGAAGCCGTATTTTTTCTAAAATGCAGTCGATACACGACGTGTATTTGCGGATAATTTTTATGTGCATTGTCCATTTCGAAGAACACTTGAAGGTTATTAGAAAAGTGTCTGATGAATTGGAAATGGAAATCAACCGGGCGATGTCCAATAAAGATCTTTTGCATATGTTTAAACTTGAGAAAAGTTTGGTCTATTACCTGGATGCGATTAACTCCAATACAAAAGTTGTTGAAAAATTGAAAATTAGTTCCACCAAAATCGGTTTCTCGCAGAAGAATAATGATTTTCTCGAAGATTTGATCATCGAAGGTGCCCAGTGTTACCAGCAGGCCGATTCCTACTCGCAAGTTCTTTCGAGCCTGATGGATGCCCGGGCATCCATCATAAACAATAACCTTAATATCCGAATTAAAACACTGACGATCATGTCGATATGCATTATGACACCCACTTTTGTCGTCAGTGTTTTTTCCATGAATGTCCCGATACCGCAAGTATACCCATTAGTTACTTTCTGGGGTGTATTGGCAATGGCTTTTGCTTCGGTTGTGGGTGTTTTATTACTTTGGTTTTACCGGAAATGGTAGAGATGGAACAGGGGCCCGCTAACAACGATATATTTTTTATGCAGGAAGCTTTCAAACAAGCCTTACGTGCCATTGAACAAAATGAAGTCCCCGTTGGTTGTGTGATCACGCTTAACAATAAAATTATCGCCAAGGCCTACAATCAGGTGGAAACCTTAAAAGACCCGACGGCGCATGCCGAAATGATTGCCATAACGCAAGCGGCCAATACGATTTCATCAAAGTGGCTGCACGATTGTGTGATGTATGTTACGCTGGAGCCATGCAGCATGTGTTCCGGGGCGATGGTCTTATCCAGGATTAAGCGCCTTATTTTTGGTGCGCGTGACCCCAAGGCCGGTGCTTGCGGCTCGGCGTTAAATATTATCAAAAATCAGGAACTTAACCACCGGATTGATTGGGCCGAAGGCATTTTGGCTGATGAATCCAGTGCTCTTTTGAGCGATTTCTTTCGCAAGAAACGTGTCGAGCAGCAAAGAAGCAACCATGTGAGCCGATAAAATGTCGTCAGCAAATTCACCTGAGAAAAGAAAACATCCACGTATTAAAGGAACGGTCGTGGAATATTCGAAAACCGCAGAAGGCCCTTTCCATGAACCGGCATTCTTAAAAGACGTCAGCATCGGTGGTATTTGTTTATATGTTAGGGAACCAATCAAAGAAGGGACGCTGATATATTTAAAGATTCATCTGCTGGGCAACACAGAGCCAATCAGTGTCAAAGGGAAAGTTGTTTGGCACGGCCGTTCCCATTATTTGAACTATCACGACCTCGGCGTTCAGTTTGTTGACATGAGCCAATATGATCAACAACAGATGGCGGAGTATGTGGTTGCGCAGCTAGGTTCGTAGGTAAGATGGAAAAAGATAAACGAAAATATCCTCGTGTCAAAGGCGCGTTCGTTGAATATGCGCTCAAAGATAATGGCGTTTTTCAAGGCCCGGCCTTTATTAAAGATATCAGCATCGGCGGCTTGTGTATTTTTGTGACGGAAGTTTTGCAGCAAGACGCGCTTGTCGACATGAAAATTTACCTGATGGGTTATGAAGAGCCGATATTGGCGCAGGGGCGGGTTGTCTGGCAGGGGAAAATCGGGTATTTAAATTACCATGATATGGGCGTTGAATTTACGAAGTTGGAAGATGAAGATCACAAAAGGCTCGAGGATTATATTATGCGTCATCTTGATGGAAAGTTTA
>CAZVZR010000063.1:0-12572 GCA_964630825.1 uncultured Planctomycetales bacterium
AATTATTTTCTGACCGGCTTAATTCTATCATTCCAGCGGAACATCTTGCTTCTGTTCTGGGTACCTTTCAAAAGAAAAGAGCCGTTAGTTTACGTGTCAATACGCTTAAAACGGCCACGGAAACCGTTATTGAAGATTTAAAAGAAAAGCAGATAAATTTTAAACGGGTTCCGTGGTATCAAGATGCCCTCTTGGTTGAAAATCAATCGAATCGTGTTGATGAATTAAACCACTATTTTCAAAATGGCCAGGTATATCAGCAGGGATTATCCAGCATGCTTATTCCTTTAATATTAGATCCTCAGCCGGATGAAAAAGTTTTGGATATGTGCGCCGCACCTGGCAGCAAGGCCACGCAAATAGCGGCCCTTATGGGCGGCCAGGGGGATATAACCGCGCTGGAAAAGATTCGCGGGCGGTTTTTTAAATTGAAATCAGTTGTGTCCTTGCTGGGCGCGGAGAATATGTCGGTTAAGTGCCTGGATGCGCGAAGGTTTAGGGCCGGCGAAATTTTTGATAAAATTCTCTGCGACGCACCGTGCAGTTCAGAAGGAAGGTTTCATATTGACAATCAAGATACGTATCATTATTGGAGCCTGCGCAAAATTAAAGAAATGGCGAGCAAACAAAAAGGACTTTTATTTCATGCCTTGCGGTTATTGAAGCCCGGCGGCATTTTAGTTTACTCGACGTGTACTTTTGCTCCTGAAGAGAATGAGGGGGTTATCCATTGGCTTTTAAAGAAAGCGCCAGGCCAGTTTGTGCTTGAAGCGGTTGATGTGCACGGGTTGCCAACTTATCCAGCGGTGTGTTCGTGGGCAGGCAAGGAGTTTAATCGGGAGGTCAACAAATGCCTGCGGATTTTACCCGATGAAACAATGGAAGGATTTTTTATCGCTAAAATACGGAAGGTGAAGGCGTGATTAATATTGTCTTACTTATTGCTGTTTTATTCATTTATCTTGAGATGAAAATTTTTAAATCGCTCAACGAGCCGGACTATGAACGGATTTTTCATTTGCACCGCCGGACAATTTTGTTGTTTATTTTGATGGCTTTATGTTTTTATTCGTTTGCTCCACAAGATTTGCATGTCCTGCCGGGGGTAATGCTGTTGGCCGTTATTCCGGAATATTTAATCCGGCGAAACCGTTTTTTCAAATCGCTTTCCACGGGAATGCCTTCTTTAGCAGCGTTAAAATCCGATGCTTGCGGTATTGTTTTGATTTGGCTATTAAGCCTCATTTTAATTTCCTTAACCATCGAAGGGTTAATGGAAATTTTTCCCGGGATAGCTTCTGATTTAGCGGCGATGACTGTCTCCGCGGTCGGTTCCTCCGCCGTTGTCCTTTATTTTATTTACCGGGCAACGCGAAAACATTCCGCAAGTGATTTTTTAACCAGGATAGGATTGCGCGTCGGCGCAAACTCCAAATGGAAAGTCATTGTTGTGCCGATTGTATTAGGTTTGGCTATGGCATTTTTTTCCGCTTACCTTTTGTCGGCCAGGCAAAATCAGCCTGTTACGCCTTTAAATGAGGCCATCCACGCGACGGAATCGTCCTACGTGATGGCCGCGTTTTTGTTTGTGGCGTTATTTTTGGCGCCTTTGTTTGAAGAAATGATTTTCCGGGGATATTTTTTCGAAGTCATCCGGGTAGTTAAAACAAGAAACATTGCCATTGTCACCATTGCCCTTATTTTTGCTGTTTTACATTTTGGCCAATACTGGGGCGATTGGGTGGCCATTGGGATGATTACTTTGTTAGGATTTGTTTTGACATTTTTGCGCTCATGGACAAATTCGACCATCGCCAGCGTGGTGATGCATTATGTTTATAATATCAGTGTGACGATTATGGCGGGGGTAATGATATATTTTGCCAATCCGGATTATTTTCATTATCAAATGTATTTCCCGGATCTTGATTTTCCAGCCAAAGAAGCGTTCTTAAAAAAGAGTATTGCCAAACAGCCGCAATTAGCGGATGCCTATAATGAATTGGCGTGGTTGTATGCCGAGCAAAATACCAATCTTTCGGAAGCTCTTTCTCTTATTGGTAAAGCTTTAGAGCTCGACGGCCATAATGTGGCGTATTTGGATACCAAAGCGGAAATTCTAGAAAAATTGGGCCGGAGGGAAGAAGCTTTGGTCATCCGGCAGGAGTTGTTGGGTCAAGATCTTTCAGATGACTTGAAAATGCATGAGGAAAAATCTCTAAACTTTTTGCGTAAAACACTCAGCCGGTAAGAATTTTATCTGCCTTCGTAGAATTTCATTGTAGCGAAAGTTGCAAAAAGTTTGTTTTTATTGACAAGTATTTTGATTCCTGATACTTTGAACGAGTTATGGTTAGACACAAAAGTAAATTATTTTTAGTTTTCGCGCTCTTGGCGGTTTTTAGTTTCGTTGTTATTTCAACCGGTGGTGAATTTTTTCACGGTAAAATCCATCACCACCAGACCAAATCTTCTCACGATGAATGTTTGATCTCCCAGCTGCAAGCTGAAAGTTCCATTGTTTTATTTGCCATTGTTTTAATTGTATTTTTCCGCAGTACCGATTACCTTGCAAAAGTATCCAACGTATTTTTTCCTCAATTGCAGTATACCCTTCCCTGTTTACGTGCACCGCCTTTAAATTCCTAAATCTTTCCATCAAGTAGTTTCGTTTGTTTTTTCAATTTTATAGTCATTTATTAGTCTGAATCTTTGGAAAGTTTTTAACTTAGGAGGAATTATGAGACGTGCATTTATCCTCATTCTCGTCAGTTGCTGTTTGATCATAAATACAGCATTTGCCGATGAAATGACTGAATTAAAAGATCAAATAAGGGAATTAACCGGAATAGTTAAAGATTTAAAAAATACCGTTGAGTCTCAGCAAAAAGAAATTAATGCTTTAAAAGAATCACCTTCGCGCGCCGAGGTGATTTCTCAGCCGGTATCATCTGTACAGGCAGAAGGTGTAACTCAAGAGAAGATTCAGGACTTGAGTGAGAAAGTCGACAAAGTCATTGAAGCGCAAAAGAAAGTTTTGCCAGGGGAATTTAATCCATCCATCGGCTTGGTCGGCGAGACTGTGTTTTCGACGAATAACCGTAGTTCGGGTGAAACCGGTAGCGACCGGCCCGGTCATCTAGACATCAATCAAAGATCCATCGAATTGAACTTAGCGGCCTCGGTAGATCCTTTTGCAAAAGGATACGTGGTCATTAATGCTTCCGCTGATCCTATCACGGGCGAAGCGACAGCGGCCGTCGAAGAAGCGGCGCTGGAAACCACGTCGTTGCCCTGGAACCTGACATTAAAAGGCGGGCGATTTTTCGGCGAGTTCGGAAGGCTGGCTTATATCCATGACCACGAACTTCCTTTTGTGAACCGTCCACTTGTGCTTGATCAGTATATCGGTGGAGAATCACAAACAGATGGGCTACAACTCAGTTGGTTATTACCCACGGAACATTATATAAACTTCACGTTTGGCGCCGGAAATAAATTTGGCGGAACATTAAATAATCCGGGCGCATCCCGTAATTTTAATGAGCTCAATTATTTCGGACGACTCTCAACTTATTTTGACGTGACGCCCGATTGGCAAATAGAAACAGGGGCGTCGGGCCTGATCAATCCCCGAACGGATGACCGCGGAGGGGCTTTAACGCAGCCCGACGGCAGTACGCTCACCGAACGCCGCAGATATTTAGGCGGAGCCGATTTCTCTTTGCGTTGGGTACCACTTCAGGACAACCAATTCAAAGGTTTCACCTGGGGGAACGAAGTTCTATTCAGCGATAATCATTATCTTAGTGATCCAGATGCCACTCCCAGCTCTGGCGATGAGTTTAATAAAGCCATCGGCTCTGTTGGAGCTTACTCTTATATAGCATACAAAATGGATCGGCAATGGACGACCGGTTTCTTGTTCGAAACTGTCCAGAATCAACAGAATAAGCACGATCAAACTTATGCCTATTCACCTTATGTGACCTACGCTATAAGCCACTGGAATCAACTGCGATTACAATATACCCATACAGACCGGGATCCATTATCACAATTACGTGATGATGATGCCGTATATTTGCAATGGGCATGGATTATCGGAGCACATTCTCACGGATGGCAACAACGTTAATGATTTGGCTTACACTATTTTAGAGAGGATTAAAAATATGAAAAAACAATTATTATTCTTAACGATCATCGCGGGTTTTGCGCTTTTAGCGCAGCCGGCTTTCGCGGCTAAAATTCGCATTGTAACGACACTCACCGATTTGGCTGATCTGACACGCAACATCGGCGGAGATCGGGTTGATGTGCACAGCCTCGCCACCGGCGTTGAAGACACACACGGTGTTCCGATGAAACCCAGTTTCGTCCCTTTATTAAACCGGGCTGATTTGCTTATAACGGTGGGATTCGGCATGGAACATGCGTTTTTGCCCGCCTTGCTGGAAGCGAGTCGTAATCCCCGCATCCAGTACGGACATTCCGGTTATGTCGATTGTTCCAAGGGAATAGCACCTTTGGATGTTCCTAAATCTACCGATCATTCGGAAGGCGATGTTCATCCGTATGGGAATCCGCATTATATGCTGGACCCTGTCCTGGCAAAAACCGCGATTCAAAATATTTACAATGCGTTGGTCGATTCTTCGCCGACGGATCAAGCGGTTTTCGCCCGTAACCGTGATGCCTACCTTGCTAAGCTTGACGCTAAAATTATCGAATGGAAAACAAAAGCGGCTAATCTTAAGGGTGTAAAATTTGTTTCCTATCATGAAGAGTGGAATTATTTTGCACAACGTTTTGGCATGGGATATTTCGGCACGATCGAGCTCAAGCCCGGAATCGATCCTACACCCCGCCATATTGAAGATCTAATTGCTTCGATGAAGGCGGAGAGTGTTCCGATTGTTGTTCATGATGCACAGTTTCCAGAAAAAGTTCCTCATCTCATTGCTGAAAAGACCGGTGCTAAAATGGTGACCTTACCTATTATGCCCGGCGGTGTACCTAACACCGGCACTTATATTGAGATGATGGACTATATTATAAAGAAATTGGTTGAGGCAAAAAGTTAATGAACGCAAATATGGCTCTGCCTCGGCTTGATGCGAGGCAGGGCCATATCAATGAAAAGGTAAATACATGAATGAACCGCTCATTACATTTGAAAATTTAAGCATTGGCTATAACAATCAACCAGTGCTTGCCGATATTTCACTCTCGATTACCCGATCGAGTTTTTCGGCCATTCTGGGGACAAACGGATCTGGGAAATCCACCCTGCTTAAAACGTTACTTGGTCTTCAACCACCCATTTCGGGACGTATTCAATTTTCAACAAAAGAAAACACACCTATTATTTTTGGTTATGTGCCGCAGGCTATTGGGTTGGATCTTCTTTATCCATTGACGGGATTTGATGTAGCGCTCATGGGTACTTATGGCCGCGTAAGCCCCGGGCATAGGGTAGCGTCTCAGGAACGATTTTTTGTAAAGGAATGCTTGCGGGCAACTGCATCGGAAGAGTTTGCTCATAAGCGGTTCAGTGAATTGTCCGGCGGGCAAAAACAGCGTGTGCTCATCGCCCGGGCGTTAGCTACAAAGCCGGATGTATTGGTATTGGATGAACCAACGGCCGGTGTAGACGTGGCTGCGACTCATGCGCTATTGGAATTTATCTCGCAGGTTCATCAACAACGGCAGTTAACGATTTTATTGGTGACGCACGATTTAACTATTGTCCGTAAACACGCAGAACATATCATTTGGTTACACAAGGGTAAGGTCCTTTCTGGTACCGTTGCAGAATTGCTCACGCCAGAACGTTTGGGAGAAATTTTTGAAATGGAGATTGGTTGATGGATGCATTGCATCAAATCGTTTCGTTTGATTTTTTGTTGCGTAATTCCGTTTATATCAGCGTGCTGATCGGTTTTACGTGTCCGCTCATTGGAGTATTTCTCGTCTTGCGGCGATTAGTTTTCATGGGAGTAGCGTTACCGCAAATTTCATCGACGGGTGTTGCGGTGTCGCTTTCCTTGCCCCTCTGGCTGGGCTTTCGCATCAACGCCGAGGATGGTCATATTTTAGCGTTTGTTGGTTCAATAATGTTTTCATTAACGGCAATTCTTGTATTGGCGTTTTTGGAGCGACGTGGCCGCGGTTTGCCTGAGGGCCGCCTGGGCACCATCTATGTTGTTGCTGCTTCGGTGAGTATTTTACTGTTGTCTAAAAATCCTTATGGTGAACTTGGATGGCTGGATTTATTAAAAGGGGAAGTGATTACAGTATCCAATTTTGATTTGGCGTTAACAGCTGCTGTCCTGATGCTGGTTGTGATGATCTTTGGTTTATTTTTTAAGGAATTATTGCTGGTATCCTATGATCGAGTGTTAGCCAACACTTTGGGCAAGCGAGTTATATTATGGGATTTATTGCTTTATTTTCTGATTGGATTAACAGTCTCCATCGCTGTATTTAGCGTTGGGCCGTTGATCGCTTTTGGTTTTCTTTTGATTCCTACCTTGACGGCGCATCTGTTTGCCAAGAATATGCGGCAACTCACGATCATTGCTTCGTTACTGGGAGGCGTGGCAGCCTTTGTCGGTTTTTGGATGGCTTATCAATGGGATCTCCCCGTGGGGCCAACGGATGTTGTATTGTTGGGAATTATATACGGAACGGTTTTTATCATCCGCAAGATTTTTACGTTAAGGATAAATTAAAATAAAAGGGCACCGAAGGGTGTTCTTTTCATCCGTCTTCTTAGTAGACCAGGAATAAAACCTTGTGGTGTTGACTATTTCGTTTTTGCTTCGTGGAGGGCCTTCATGCGCGGGATCAATTTCTTAATGTCGACGGGTTTGGTGATGAAATCGTCCCAGCCCATGTTGTAATTTTCCATTAAGGAATCTTTGTAAGAGGAAATGATGATAATGAGGCTTTGCCTGGCCGGAGGATTGACGGGATTTTCTTCCAGCGCGCGGATATGCTGAAGGACTTCAAAACCATCTTTGTTGGGCATGGTGACATCAAGCAAGATAAAATCAAAGGGCTGTTTTTTCTTGATCCGTTCTTTATAAAACGCAATCGCTTCATTGCCGTTATATGCCACTTTGCAGTTGGCCATATTTTTAAGGCCATTAACGAGCGGCTGGCGGTCTTCCGGGTCGTCTTCGACTATGAGTATGTCCCACATAGCTTCGATAAAATAGAAGTGGTTGCCAGTACCCAGTCTCCGGTAACCAGTGTTGACTGGCAACTGGCCACTGGAAACGGGTCACCACTTTATCTTTTATTTCCTAAAGGTTGCTTTTGTTTCACTAAAACAAGTTCGCAGCGGCACTTGTCACCGCATTCGGTATGGGCTTCTCGTGTTCTTGGCAAACCTTCTTTCATCCATTCGGCAATATCCATAGGCAGCCAAGTGGCCCTGTCGAGGCAGTCCTCGCAAACATTATCATCGTCATGAGTTATCCATTGGTAAAGGTCAACGGGATATTTAGGCGTAGTGGCAAAATTATTTCTTTTAAAGCCATGTTCAATCCCTTTGGCCAGGGCCTGCAAATCATTTTTCATACCAGATAGCTTAAAAAAACGGGCAAGGAGAATGATGCTGAGGGTTGCGAGTAAAACCAGGCATAAGAACCATATAAAGATTATCATTTTTTATCTATTCTCTTGTGGGTTATCAGCCTTTAATTAGTTTATAACAAATATAGTTTTGGTGGTCAAGATGATACTTGGAAATGTGCGAAGTTTTGTTTGCCTACGAGCAGGGGATTTTGTAGACTATACCTAATTTAGATTCTGCGCAAATACATGGCCAAAACATCTTTCTTTAAATCTTACAGTTTTTCTTTGATCCTTATTTGCTCGATCATTATCGGCTCAATGATTGGCTTGGTGATGAAGGATCATGCTTCCGTCCTCAAACCGCTGGGCGATATTTTCCTTAATTTATTGTTTACCATCGTCGTTCCATTGGTATTTTTTTCAATTTCCTCAACGGTGGCCAAGATGACAGACATGAAACGGCTGGGGAAGATTATCGGCTGGATGCTGGTCATTTTTGTGGTGACTGGAATCATCGCGGCGGTCATTATGGTTATCGGTGTTAAACTTTATCCGCCCACCCAGGGAATACAAATATCAATGAGTCAATCAGTCAATATTGAACATGTGACCATCGCAGAACAAATTGTCCGGACGCTGACGGTGCCGGATTTTAAGGAATTATTTTCGAAGGCGAATATGTTCGCGCTTATTTTGTTTTCCTTCCTGATCGGACTTTCGACTTCAGCCGTCGGTCAGGCGGGAAAATCTTTCGCGCAATTTTTGGTTTCTGGTAATGAAGTAATGACTAAGGCTATCGGTTACGTTATGCTTTATGCGCCGGTAGGGTTGGGCGCGTATTTTGCCTATCTCGTCGGCGTTTTTGGCCCGCAGCTTTTTGGATCGTATCTTCGGGCGATGATGCTTTATTATCCTTTGTCCTTGGCCTATTTTTCTATCGTTTTTTCTTTTTACGTTTGGCTGTCCGCCGGGCTTAAAGGTGTCAGAGTTTTTTGGGCCAATATTCTTCCCGCTGCTCTGACGGCGTGGGGGACTGGTAGCGGGTTGGCGACACTTCCGGTTAATCTCGAAGCCGCAAAGAAAATCGGTCTTCCCGAAGATGTCAGGGAAGTCGTGGTGAACATCGGCGCCTCAGTTCACAGTGACGGGTCGTCGCTGGCTGCGGTTATGAAAATGTCGCTTTTGTTTGGAATTTTTGGCATACCTTTTTCCGGGATGCAAACATTGGTGTCGGTCGTCGCGGTCGCGCTTTTGTGCGGGACGGTCATTAGCGGCATCCCTTCCGGCGGGATGCTGGGGGAACTTTTGATCATTACCGTTTTCGGGTTTCCGGTTGAGGCGATGCCGATCATTACGATGCTAGGGACACTGGTTGACCCGCCGGCCACGATGGTCAATGTCGTCGGTGATAATGTCAGCGGGATGCTCGTCGCTCGCATAATGAACGGGCCGAAGTGGATGAAGGTAGAAGGATAAAGAAATTTCATCATGAAAACAGATAAACTTCCCGAAGTAAAATATTCCGCAGAGCAGATCAATGCCTGTGTTAATTTGATGGAAGACTTGGCCAAAGACGGCGTTCAGCTGGCTTGCCTTTCTCCGGAATTAAGAAATGCCTTGATGACAGCCGCCGGGCGGCTTTCCCGGCCCGACCGCGATGAAATCAGGATCCGCAAGAAAAACAGTAACTGGGTCAAGCGGCAAAGAGTCGTCCATTACGAACGGAGTTTACGTGCCTCAACCGGCATCAGAAGTGCCCGCGAAGCTAAAGTTTTTACCGCACCTTTGCAAATTACGGAACAGGATGCGGCGCTTAAGCAAAATCGGCCGGAGTTAACCAAGCCGCGTGATTGCTATGTTTGTAAAGCTGAATTTAAACAAGTGCATTTTTTTTATGATTCCATGTGCCCGACTTGTGCTGAATTTAATTATGCCAAACGGTTTCAGACGGCGCCCTTAAATGGCCAAGTCGCTTTGATTACCGGATCCAGACTCAAAATAGGTTATCAGTCGACACTCATGATGTTGCGCGCCGGCGCGCACGTTATTGCCACGACGAGGTTTCCGGTGGATTCGGCGCTGCGTTATGCACGTGAACAAGATTTTCAACAGTGGCACGACCGGCTGCATATTTATGGCTTGGACCTGCGGCATACACCGAGTGTGGAAATTTTTTGTAACTACATCGAGCAAAAATATGACCGCTTAGATTTATTGATTAACAACGCGGCCCAGACGGTCCGTCGTCCACCGGGGTTTTATGCGCACTTGATGGCCAATGAGACTCGTCTTTTCCAGGACTTACCCGAAGGTGCGCAGTTGCTTCTCCGGCCGTTTGAAATGTGCAAGAAGGAACTTTTGTCTAACGTCCGCGGGGATCTGGCTAAAGAATCTGCGCTCGCTATCAGCTGGAACGGCAAGATGCCGGGAATTGGGTTGCGGGCTTCCGCGCAACTTTCTCAAGTTCCTTATGCGTATGACCACACGTTGCCGGTGGAGCAAGTTTTTCCAACTGGAAAATTGGACGCTGATTTGCAGCAGGTAGACCTTCGGACAAACAACAGTTGGCGTTTGCGCCTGGGAGAAATCCCGACGGCGGAAATGATTGAGCTTCAGTTGGTTAATTCGATCGCGCCGTTTGTTTTGTGCAATAAATTATCCAATATGATGAAACGGGATAATACCGGGAAAAAACATATTGTGAATGTTTCGGCGATGGAAGGAAAGTTTCATCGTTATACCAAAACTGACCGCCATCCACACACCAATATGGCCAAAGCAGCGCTCAATATGTTGACGCATACGTCGGCGCGTGATTTGGTTAATAACGGAATTTATATGAACGCCGTGGATACCGGCTGGGTGACGGATGAAGACCCCGCCGCGCTTTCCGCGCGAAAACAAAAAGAGCATGATTTCCAGCCGCCTTTGGATATTGTCGACGGCGCCGCGCGGGTGTGCGATCCGTTTTTTAACGGCATCCTCACCGGCAAGCATTGGTGTGGCCGGTTTCTCAAGGATTATTTTCCGGTTGATTGGTAAATAAGGAGCAGCCGTATGTCAAAAAAAATGACACTTGTTATCGGAAACAAAAATTATTCCTCGTGGTCGCTTAGGCCATGGATTCTTTTGAAATATTGCCGGATTCCTTTTGATGAGATTTTGATTCCTTTATTTGAAGGGGATTATAAAGCCAAGATTTTGAAGTATTCTCCGCACGGCAAAGTACCGGTTCTCAAAAGTGGTGCGGTAACAGTCTGGGAGTCTTTGGCGATTTGTGATTATGCCGCTTTTATTTTTCCCAAGAAAAAATTGTGGCCGCAGAAAAAAGAAGACCGTGCCTGGGCTTATTCCATCAGCCAGGAAATGCATGCCGGTTTTGGCCAGCTGCGAACACACATGCCGATGAACATTCGGGGATCTTATCACGGTAAAGGCCTGACGCCGGAAGTACAAAAAGATATCGCGCGCGTCACGGAAATTTGGACAGAGTGCCGACACCATTTTAAAAAGAAGGGGCCATTTCTATTCGGGCATTTTACCGTAGCCGATGCGATGTTCATGCCCGTCGTCACCCGCTTTAGGACCTACGGCGTATCTTTAACCGGAACGGCTTCAGAGTATACCAAGACGATGTTAAACCTTCCTGAATTCCAAGAGTGGGAAAAAGCCGGAGCCAAAGAACAGTGGTTTATTAAGCCCTCAGAAATCTACAACCCAAAGTATCAATCTTCCCCGTAATCAGAAAAGAACCTTGACAGCTTAACAGAGTTATATAAAAATAGGTGCCACTATCTACTTGGAGAGTGCGTCTAATATTAGTATTATGAAGAATATATATTTACTTAAAGATTTAGCAAAGGCCAGCGGGTGTTCAACGCATACTTTAAAATATTACCTGCAGTTGGGCCTTTTAAGGGAGATTGGCCGCTCACCGGAAACAAAATTCCGCTACTTTGATGACAGTTCCTGCCGTCGGTTGGTTAAAATCAAAAAACTTCAGAAAAGAAATTTGTCGCTTAAGGAAATTCGAGGTTATTTTGGTAGTTTTTCTGCTAAAAAAAGGCGATTTAACAATATTTTATTAGCTTTTTCTGTCGGGCTTTCCTTTTTCTTCGCGTCACCGGGGTATTCCCAGATGGAAATTATTGATAACAGGCAATTACCGGTGAATGTTAATGCGCAAGTCCCGGTTACTAATCAAGAGTTAGATAAACCTGCCACAGAGGAACCTGCCAAAAAAGAAAATATTTCTTTTCCGGATATCACTATCACCGATCTGGACTTTCAACAAAAAGATATCCACGAGGTTATTGCTACTCTTAATGAAAAATATAATCTCAACATTATTGTTGATCCGGATGTACAGGCGACCGTCACGATTTATCTAAAAAATGTTACCTTGGCGGATGCCTTACGCCTTATTCTGGGGACAAATAACCTTGCCTTTCATCAAGTAGATAATTCTTTGCATATCATAACTGAGAAACAATTTGAATCATTTTATGGATATCCTTTCGCGCGTGATCTGGAAACACAACTTATTACTCTTGAATATGCAGAGGGCGAGAAAGTCGTTGAAATCTTAAAGAAAATGAAAGGGCCAGCCGGAGAAGTAACTTATGATCCATCCGCCAAAACAATTTTGTTAAGGGATACGGCAGATAACGTGAAGTTAATGGGGAAACTTGTTAAAGACCTGGATGTCCCTTTGGTTACCGAAGATTTTACGCTTAAGCACGTTAAAGGCGAAGATGTCCTAAAGGTTGTTCAGGGCCAATTGACTGGAAATATCGGGCACCTGGAATACGACGAGGCTGAGCACAAAATTAGCGTAACCGACACAAAAACGAATTTAGAAAAAATTGCCAAAACCATCCAAAATTTAGATAGTGAGCCGAAAAGTTTAATTTTTCAGGCAAAGATTATTCAGGTTCTTTTAAATGAGGAACATTTGGCCGGCCTTGATTGGGAGGCGATCGTTT
>CAZVZR010000064.1:0-12300 GCA_964630825.1 uncultured Planctomycetales bacterium
GACGATAGCAACCGTGCATTTCGCACCTTCTCTTTGCGGCTCGACATTAAATTTATCCAAATCCACACCGCGCGGAATCCGCCGTATCGATTCGGGTGGAACATCAAAATTTTTAACCATATGCCGGCCGACGGCCTCACTAATGGCAATCACCAGTTTTCCGAAGCCCATCACCTGGCTAAATAACCGGTTATTGTAATAGCCGTGGCACGTCGTCAGAAAATTGGCTTTTGTTTTGCGGCAGGCAAAATAGGCAATCCACGCCGGGACGCGTGAACGGGCATGAACGATATCAATCTGTTCTTTTTCAATGATTTCCCGTAACGGCTTAATCATCCGGGCCATTGTCCAAAGGTTCTTTTGGTGGACGGGAAGAACGTAATGCTTGGTCCCTGTCGCTTCCAACTCGCTCACAAGGGCCCCGCCGTTTGAAACAACCACGGATTTGTGGCCATGTGCCGTCAGGTATTTGGCTAAATCCACGGTCCCGCGTTCAACACCGCCGACATTTAACTCTGGAAGTATTTGGAGAATGTTCATAATAAACTCTAAACTCGAAATCCTAAACTCTAAACAAACCTAAAACCCAAAATCAAAAATTTAAAACACCAACATTTTTAGGTTTTAACATTTGTGTTTTGAATTTGTTTAGGGTTTAGTGTTTAGGATTTAGGGTTTGGCTTTCTAAATAACTTTTCCCATCGCCTTAAGAAGGATTTTGTCGTCTTCCAACTTTTTTGTCTGAAATTTATTTTTCATCGCGTCCATAACCGTGTGCCCAATATTCTTTGCGTCGGTTGCCACCACATATCCCTGGCGGTTAAGGCTGGCGATAAATTTAAGGTGTTTACTGCTTTCCCCGAAAAACCCTTTTGATTCCGGCAAAAAGACAATCGTCTTTTTCCCCGAAGTCGCCGCCTCTGAAATCATGGAAACACTGTCACCGGAAACAATGATAATATCCGAAAGCCCCAAAATACCGCCGACGGCTTCCGGAATATTTTCCTGGTTGGCGAGTATGAGTAAACTGCAGGACGGATGTTTCTTTAATTCCTTGTGCAGCAGCTGCTCAATAGCAACGGGTGTGCGCCGCGACGTGGTCACTAAAAGATCAACTTTTAATTGCTGGGCAACATCTTTTAGCTGGTTGGCCAAGATCCGTATCTGCTGTTCACTGATATAAATATGTTTCGTGTCACCGCCGATAAACACGCCTATTTTATCGCGCTGCGATTTTTGCAAATGGGAAAATTTCACCAATAGCGCCTGTGTCTGCGCTTGCAGGTATTTATCATCAATCATGTTCGGCGCGCCGTGGGTGACCACAACATTCGCCGGCAAGCGCGTTTCTCCGGCAGGAATATCGTGCTGCGGCAGCACTACTAAATCAAACCGGTCAAAGCCTAAAATCCCTGGCTTTAAGATGCAAATACCCTTGGCCAGATTGTCCTTGGCAATCACTTCACTAACGCCGGAGGTTGCCGCGCCGCAGGAAACAATATAATCGGCCCGTGTCGCCAAAACTTTTTTAAATGATTCATTGGTTAAAAATAACTTAAGCCAAAAAAACCTCCCCCAATAAATAACCGTCGGTAAAATAAGGTTTAAGAAAGAAAAACAACGGTACGCGAACTTATTTTTATATCTGACGTTGGCGGTTTGAACCGTGGCTTCCATATTGCGCTCCGCCAAGGCTTTTTGCAATTGCTGCGCAACTAATTGCGATTGGCGCAGATGTCCCGTTTTCCCGTCACTTAAGATTAATATCGTTGTCTGGTTTGAATATTTCCAAATCTTGTAAAACCACAGATATTCCGCCGGATGGCCCCAAATGTACTGCTCCATCAGCTTGGTTAAATATTTGAGGTTGCTCACCACATCTTTTTCCAAGTCGCCTGTTTTCTCCAATAGAAACGGTTCATGGATTCCCATAAAAAGTTTTTCATTTTTCTTACGATAAATCACGGAAAAACAAATGGGCACATCCCATTTGAGCCCCATACGGATAGCACCGACGGACATTGACGCGTTGCGGCCAAAAAATGGAATCAGAACGCCGTCTCTGCCTCCCTGGTCCGCAACTAGCCCGACTACTTCATTATTCTTAAGGCTCTTGACGAAATCCCGCGTGCCCATACCGCGCATTAATACCCGGTAACCGCCTGAGCTGCGCGTAAAGCTCAACAACTCTGAAAGTTTTTGATTCTTGACCTGCGACTTAGCCATCATTTTGTAAGGAAAACCCAGCATCGTACACGTCAAAGACGCCATCTCCCAACTTCCGAAATGCATCGCCAAGAAAATGACACCCTTGCCCTTCTTTAAACTTTCAAATACATACTCCTTGCCGCTAACTTCAACGATACTGGGAAATTTTTCCGGCGTAACCAGCGGCATCCGTAAGGTATCGATGATATTTTGCCCGAAATGAACAAACACCTGCATTGTAATCTGACGGATTTCAATCGGGGATTTGTTGGCACCAAAAGCCTGCTTAAGGTTAAGGTACGCTAACTGCCGGTGTTTCCCGTCAAGATAATACACCACGTAACCCATCCACCTGCCTATGCCGTAAGCAATGGGAACCGGCAACATCCGGATAACGATGCCGAAAATATTAACGATGTGATAGATGATCAATTCGCCCAAGGAACTCTCCCTCACGTTGTGTAAAAGCAATCCTCATTGTTAACGCAAAAACTCCGATACTCTGGTCAAACAAAGAGGTTATCTGGCCTAATTTTACAGCATCTTTTTGCGTCGTCACAACTATCTTAATTTTATTTTGCCGGCAAAACGCGTTAACCTCTTGAATGTCCGTCCGCGTATAAAGATGGTGGTCCATGAAATCAAAATGCCCTTTGACCTTGCTGCCTAAAGACACCAGTGTTTCCTGAAATGACGCGGGATTCCCGATGCTGCAAAAAGAACAAACTTCCGCCTCTTTGATCAACGCTAAACTCATATTCTTCCCTGAACGCAAATCTTCCAGCTCCAATGGCTCATGAATGGTTTCGTAAATATCCTTGCCGGATTTCACCGACTGCAAACGTTCGCGGATACCGCCAAGATTTTTTTGCCCTAAGTTGGTTTTAGTCAACACACACACCTGCGCCCGGACTAATGCGTTCGGTGATTCTCTTAAAATGCCGCGTGGGATTAATTTGCCGTTGCCAAACGGGTTGGTCGTATCAATCGCCACAATATCCAAATCCCGGTACAATGAAAAATGCTGGAACCCATCATCAAGGAGAAAAATATCCACGGGATTCTTCTTCTGAAATTCCAGCGCGTTTTCGTAACGGTTTTTTCCGACAATTACAGGGACATTCGGGATTACTTTTCTTAACATATCTGCTTCGTCACTGTCGTTGTTCCCGGAATTTTCCTTTGAACCCATATACCCGCGGGTTAAGACCGCCGCTTTAAGGCCTTTTTTTTCTAAATATTGGGCGATATAAATAACCAACGGCGTTTTTCCGACACCGCCTAACGTAATATTGCCGACGCTGATAACGGGCTTGTTTAATTTGTTTTGCTTGAGCAGCCCTTGCCGATACAAAAATAAAATAACACCAACACCAAGCCCGTATATTAACGAAAGTAACCACAAAACAACCTTAAGCAGGCTGATAGGAATACCGTTTTTCTGGTCGGTGGCTACTTTGTAGAGGAATTCTTTCACGGGTTCTTTTATTTACTGTTTAATAATTCCGAAATGCTTTCCAAAGTCCTCGCTGTCGCGCCTTGGTATTTTTGGACAACGCCTTTAGCTGCTGAGCCTATTTGCCCCATCCGCTTGGGATCGCGTAAAAGATTGGCTGTCTCCAAACACAGTTCGTCCGGGTCCCCCACTTGGATAATGGCACTTTCTTTTAAAAAAATTTCCATCACGTCTTTGAAGTTTTCCGTTAACGGCCCCACCAACACCGGTTTGCCGAAGAAAGCCGGTTCAATCATATTTTGGCCGCCGCCAACTTTAAACGTCTTGCCGATAAAAACAATTGTGGCCCGGCCATACAAATTCCGCAATTGCCCAACCGAATCAACGACGACAACAGATTTTTCCGTTAAAGGCGCATTTTTGATCTGCGAATACAAAACCGGCTCCAAATGGTGCTGGCGGATGAGTTGAGCAACTTCGGCAGAGCGTTCAACGTGCCGAGGGCAGATCACCAGCCGCAGCCGAGGAAATTCGTCCGACAATGTTTCCAATACCTTGATGAAGATCTCATCCTCGCCGGGATGCGTGCTGCCGGCAATAAAAAGATTGTCGTCTTCGTTAAAGCCCAAATCATTTTGATTAAGAATTATTTCATAGGGAAGATTATCAAACTTTAAATTGCCGATGATACGAACCTTTTCTTTGGGTGCGCCTAACGAAGCAATGCGTTTAGCATCCAACTCACTTTGCATACAAAAAATATTAACGAAGGAAAGAATTTTTGCGGTTAGAAATCTCACGAGACTGTAGCGCCCGTATGACTTATCGGAAATCCGACCGTTAATGAGGACAATCGGCACCTTGTTCTTATTCAAAAACGTATAAAGATTCGGCCAAAGTTCTGTTTCCGTGGCGATATATATTTTCGGATGGATAATCCGGATAAATTTATTCACGGTACAACTGAAATCTAAAGGGCTGTAAATTACTTGGCAATGATCTTTAAGCTGCTTGCTGGCAATTTCAAACCCTGTTTTGGTGACCGTGGAGCAAACAATCTGATATCCCGTAAAGGTTGTCTTTAACTTTTTAATAAGGTTTTCAACGGCTAAAATCTCCCCGACACTGACCGCATGAACCCATATATTTTTCTCATTCGTTAAGCGTTCTTTAATCTCCTGAGGTATAAATCCTAAACGAAAGAAAAACCCCTTGTGCCATTTGCCTTTAACTATAGCGTACGGAATATAACAAACCGTAAAAATCAAAAATATTAAATCATAAAGGATAAACATTTTTATTTTGCCCGTGGATGTGCCGAATCATAAACTTTACGTAATTTTTCCGTCGTCATATGCGTGTAAATCTGTGTTGTCGATAAATTCACGTGCCCCAACAATTCCTGAACCGAGCGCAGATCCGCGCCGTGGTCCAAAAGGTGCGTCGCGAATGAATGGCGCAACACGTGCGGGGAAACGCTGTGGTTAATACTTGCGAGCTTGATATATTTATTGGTGATATCGAAAACCGCCCGCGCTGATAAACGGGTGCCGTTTTTGTTTAAAAACATGACCTGTGTTTTTTGCTTTCGCTTCTGCAAATAATCACGTATGGCATCAACCGCTTTATCGCCGATAGGGACAATGCGCTCTTTCTTGCCTTTCCCGGCAACTTTGATGACATTCCCGACTAAATCCACATTCTCGGCGCTCAGGCCAACGAGCTCGCTGACGCGGATTCCCGTGCTGTACAGCGTTTCTAAAATCGCCCGGTCACGGCGCCCCAAGTCGGTTGTGAGCAAAGGTGCCTCAATGAATTTGATCATATCCGGCTCGGATAGAAACCTGGGCAGCGTCTTATCTAACTTTGGCGACATCAAAAGCGTCGCCGGATTTTCCTGCACAAAGCCGTCGCGATGTAAAAATTTAAAGAAACTCCGGATGGAAGAAAGCTTGCGGGCCAGGCTGCGCGGGCGTAGCTGCTTCTCCCGCAAATGAGCCAAAAACCGCCTTAACATAATATAATCGACACCCTCGATGGGCGTCTTATCAATAAAAGTAAGGAATTCGTTTAAATCAATTTGATAATTTAACAGGGTATGGGGGGAATAGTTTTTTTCTATCTCAAGATAATTAACAAATTTTTCAAGATAACGGTTCATAGGCAGGCCTGCCTACCGTTGGCAGGGATTTTTAGTGGCTGTCCTGTTCCTGTTTGGCGGCATCTTCAGGTAATGTATTACTTATATAAGTACATGTCGGATATTTTGAACAGCCAAAAAACGAACCACGTTTTGACCGGCGCTTCACAAGTTCGCCGTCGCAGCCTTCTTGAGGGCATTTAACTCCCGTTGTGATCGTTTGAGAATATTTGCAATTGGGAAACCCGGAACAGCTTAAAAATTTTCCGCGGCGCCCCCATTTAATGACCATTTTACTGCCGCATTGCGGGCACACTTGATCGACAAACATTTCGGTCTTTTGAATATTGCTTTCCGCGTATTCCAATTCCTGCTTGAGCGGCTGATAAAATTCATCCAACAGCGTGTGATATTCAATTTTGCCTTCCTCCACCAAATCAAGGCTCTCTTCCATTTTCGCGGTAAAGCCGACATCCATAATTTTTGCAAAATATTCAATGAGCAGGTCACAAATCTGAATACCCAGTTCCGTCGGCGTAAAATACCCTTTCTCACGGATTATATAATTGCGGTACACCAAAGTTTGAATAATGGACGCGTATGTACTGGGGCGGCCGATGCCGTCTTCCTCCAACGCTTTTACCAAACTGGCGTCGGAAAAACGCGCCGGCGGCTTGGTAAAATGCTGCGAAGGGTCAACCTTAACTAATTGCAGGGCGTCCTCTTTCTTAAAACGCGTAAAATCAACCTTCTTCTCCTCTTCTTCTTTTTCTTCCCGGTTAACGGTCAAATAACCATCAAAGGCCAGTGTTGAACCGCCAACACCAAACTGAAACTTGCCGGCTTGAATTTCAATCTTTCGTTGTTCATAAACCGCCGACGTCATCTGCGAGCTGACAAATCTGTTCCAAATCAATTCATAAAGTTTATGCTGAGCCGGATCAAGGTATTGCTGAACATCTTTGGGTTGAAGTAAAACATCGGCCGGACGAATTGCTTCATGGGCTTCCTGCGCGGATTTTCTGGATTTATAGACATTCGGTTTATCCGGCAAATATTTTGCGCCATACTGCGTCTTAATAAGGTTCCGGACGCGCTCAATCGCCGTCGGAGATATATTGACGGAATCGGTCCTCATATAAGTAATAAGACCCATTGTTTCCCCACCACCCAGGTCAACACCTTCATACAGTTGCTGCGCCAGCATCATTGTTTTGCTGGCGTTAAATTTGAGTTTGTTAAATGAGTCCTGTTGCAGCGTACTGGTTATAAACGGTGCGGCGGGATGGCGCTGAACTTGTTTTTCGGTGATATCCGAAATGACAAAATTTTCCTTTTGAATCTGCTCAATGATATTATCTGTTTCGGTTTTTGATCCTAACTCAAACTTCTTATCGTCAATTTTCTCCAAATTGGCCTCAAGGGTATCAGCCAAGCCTTTCTTTTTTAAAGCAGCAACAATTTGCCAATACTCTTTCGGTTTAAAGGCCTGAATTTCCCTCTCGCGGTCAACGATAATACGTAGTGCCACCGATTGAACACGACCGGCACTTAAACGCGAGCCGACCTTGCGCCACAATAGCGGACTGATTTTGTACCCGACAATCCTGTCTAAAATTCGCCGGGCAATCTGCGCATTGATTAAATTTTTATCAAACTCGCGAATTTTCTTGAAGGCTGAAAGAACGGCTTCTTTGGTGATTTCCTGAAACGTGACGCGGTAAACTTTTTTATTCTCACCAAACTGTTGAATGATGTTGTAACCGATGGCCTCACCTTCCCTGTCGGGGTCGGTGGCGATATAAATCTCCTGGGTTTTCTCGGCGTCTTTCTTCAGTGCCGAAAGGACCTTTTGCTTGCTGCGCACAACAATGAACTTCGGTTCAAAATTATTTTCAATATCCACGCCTAATGTAGATTTGGGCAAATCCACCAAATGGCCCATGGAAGATACAACTTTGTACCCATCACCGAGAATTTTATTGATGGTCTTTACTTTAGCCGGAGATTCGACGATAACAATAGGTTTTGATTTAGCCATGTTTTTTTGCTCTGATAAACATTTTTCCGGGCAGCTGCTTGATCAAGCGTTTCAATTCCAGTTGAAATAATATCGAAAGCGCCGCTGTATTTTGTTTGATTAATTCATCGATATGTATCGGCCGGTCACTTAATTGTTTATAAATAACCTGCTCATCTTGTGACAGTTTCGGACCTGTGTCTGGTAACCGATTAACCGCTTCAACCTTTCCTTTATTTTCCTGATCCGTAATCGCTAAGTTTTTCTCCTCTTTATGCAAAGCAGTGGTCAGATGTGTTTCCAAATCTTCTAAAATATCGTCGACAGACGTAATCAATTTTGCGCCTTGTTTGATTAGATTATTAACACCGCGCGCCGAAGGGTTATCAATTTTCCCGGGGATCGCGTACACCTCGCGCCCCTGTTCCAACGCACAATCAGCGGTAATGAGCGCGCCGCTTTTCTCCCTGGCTTCAACAACGATAACGCCCAAAGACAACCCGCTGATAATACGGTTACGCCGGGGAAAATTATAAGCAAACGGCGGCGTATGAATAGGGAACTCCGAAACAACCGCACCGTTTTGGCTAATCTCTTTCATGAGAGCTTCATTCTCTTGGGGATAAACATGCGCCAGGCCACAACCTAGAACAGCAATTGTCTGGCCGCGCGCTTTGATCGCACCCTGATGCGCGGCTGTATCAATCCCTCGTGCCATACCAGAGACTACTGTAATCCCTAGCTCGACTAATCGCACGGCAAATTGATGTGCCGTTGCCGTCCCGTATAATGACGCTTGCCGTGAACCCACCATCGCAATGGCCAAACCGTTATCTTCCGGTAATTTTCCTTTAACATAAAGAACAACCGGCGCGTCGTGTATCTCTTTTAAACTTTGCGGGTATTTTTCATCCCAGAGAGTGATCGCTTCAATGCCGGCGGATTTACTGAATCCTATTTCTTCTTTAAGAAATTCGTCTTTGGGGAAGCTGATAATATTTTGGGCAGCCTCGGCAGAAACAATTAAACTTGCCAAAAGATCGGACGCCTTAAGCGCAAACAATCTCTGGGCTGAACCAAAATGTTCAATGAGTTTCTTAATTTTTAAATGGCCTAAACCGGCGATCGCATTTAATGCCAACACAGCTTCATGTTCATTCATTTGTAATACCTTTCCATATTTTTAGAATATTCTGTGAAATTTCCTCAATCGTCTTGTTATTCGCGTCAATGACATAATCCGCAGCTTGCTCATACAACGGTTTTCGTGTGGTAAGCATTTCTTTAAGTTTCCCTAACGGGTCGTTCACATTAAGTAACGGCCTTTTTTCTTTACCCGTCAGTTTGATTTGCTTTAAAAGGACCTCAGCCGTGGCGGATAAATAAAAAATAACGGCATTTTGTTTTATGGTCTTAACATTCTCCTGATCAAGAACAACTCCACCGCCGCAATCAATAATCACATCTTTCTTCCCGGAGACTTCCTTAACAATCTGTTTCTCCAACTGGCGGAAATACGCCTCTCCGGAATCTTCGAAAATCTTGCTAATAGCCCGCCCTTCTTTTTCCTCAATGTACTTATCTGTTGAAACAACATCTTTCTTTAATAACTGCCCTAACCTATTTGATGAGAACGACTTACCTGAACCCATCATGCCGATTAAGGCCATATTTGATTTCAGCATGGTTCGGATTGTAACACATCGATATTAGTGTGTCTAATAATATTATTAATATTAGTAAATAATTAAGGGGAAATTGAAGCTAAACGAGGAAATTAGAAAAAACCATCTTGGCTTGTACTACGCATATACTCTTGGACAGATTTATTTAAGCTCTCAAAAAGGCTTGCATATTTCGTATTCGGAGAGATTGGATATACCCGATGATGCCCCATTAAGGACGCATTGACAAATATATATGACTTACCCCAAAAACCTCGCTTAACCAAATAAGCCCCTCCTTGTGATTTATAATGAAAACCTAACGGCCAGCCTGTATCTACATAAACATAGGCCCACCGATGGCCGTTCGCATCTTTTTTCTGACGATCGTATTCCAATTCCACATACCGATTGTTAACGTAATCCTCCAGCTGACTTTTTGCTCGCGTCGCGATGGCTTTAAGCGTTTCAAAAGAATAGCCAGTCCTTTTACTGTCTTCCTGCATCTTCGAATTGATTTCCGATTCAGGCGCATCAATACCGATTAATTCAACAACCCAGCCGTTGGCCAACTCAATAGTATCTCCGCCAATAACTCGTCTGACAAGATATACGGGCCGAGAAATAAAAAAGGCTGAAACTATTACCAATAAAATGACAACCGTAAAATATTTCGTTTTGGGTTTAATAAATTCCATATTGATGCAGTACCCACAAGAATATGTGATCTCCCCAGAACAGGGTAATGATGGCGCCTAAAACCAGAAATGGCCCGTAGGCAATAGCGGTATCCTTAGTGCGGATTTTCTCGGCAATACCAAAGATTGCCCCAAAAAATGGGGCAATAAAAAATGTCATCATGGCGGCCTTCCATCCCAGAAACGCGCCAATCATCGCCATAAGCTTTACGTCTCCGCCACCCATCGCCTCTTTCTTAAACATACACTCTCCTAATATTCCCATAACATATATCACCCCACCGCCAACTAATAAACCCACGACGCTTTGATCCAAGCCTTGAAAATACAGATATAAATTACTGGCTGTATTTACTCCGAACTTGGGCAAAAAGCTAATCAACGAGTCAAATCCAAAGAAAAATATCACCACAAAAAAAGTAACAAAAGAATCTTGTTCTTCTTCTGATTTCTCTTTGTCCTGAACACTTTTTTTCCTCTCCCGCATAAACTCATAAAAAGAATAAAGAAGAATAATCACCAGGACAATTTTCATAATGACTCTTCCGATGTGGGTTTCACCAGCGGATTCGTGGTGCAAGGAAGGGAAAATCAAACTAAAAATTAACCCCAGCCACATACATCCCAGGCTTACCTGGTCCGGAATAATGCGGTGGCGGAAATCAACAAAAGTAGCGACAATAAACGCCGAAACCATCACCAAGTACGGCAAAAGAAAACTAGACAAGCCAAATTTCAAATAAAAAATTAAAAATGTTACGGCTGTAAGAAGCTCGACGAAAAAATATTGAAAAGAGATCGATTTTTTGCACGAACGGCATTTGCCGCCTAGCAAACTATAACTAACAAGCGGAATATTGTCATACCAAGGAATTGTTTTCTCGCAATGCGGGCAATACGACCGCGAAGGAGTCCGCACGGATTTTTCCTGCGGCCAACGGTAAATACATACGTTAAGAAAACTTCCGATACAAGCTCCCAAAATAAAAATCGCCGTCCCTAAAATACCCTCTACGTTCATTTATCGAGTGCCCTTTCCACTGCCTGGCGCATCACAATTTTTATTTCATCATCAACACGCACATTGGCCCAATGTTCTAATGACAACACTCCCTGATAAAAAAGCATCCCCAACCCATTTAAAGTTTTTGCTCCTTTTTTTCTTGCCATCTTAAGCAATTTAGTTTCTTTAGGGTTATAAATGAGGTCGTAAACCAACGTATGGGAATGCAAAAGACTTTCATCAACGAGGGCAGGATCGCTGGCTTTCATACCCAGCGAAGTTGTATTAATAAGCAGATCGCATAATTCAATGTTGAGATCATCAACACTCATAACCGGCTCAACAATACTCAGATCAATGCGTGAACCTAAGTCCGCCAACAACTCGTGCAAGCGGGCAGATGTCCGGTTATAAATTTTTATCGATTCCGGCCGGTCGGGAATCAGGCACAAGGTCGTCAAAATGGCGCGGGTTGCGCCCCCTGCTCCCAAAACCACAATCCTTTTTCCGGTGGGATCAAATTTATTTTCCACCAGGTGGGCCATAAAGCCCGGTGCGTCGGTGTTATAGCCGACGAGCTTTCTCTTTTTGTTAATAACAATGGTATTGACGGCACCGATCCTCTCCGCCAGAGGGCTTAAGTTATCAATATATTGTAAAACCTTCTCTTTGTAGGGGACAGTAACATTCAACCCAAATACCGGTGAATCTGTTTTCTTTAGCTCGGCAAAGAATTCATCCAATTCATTTTCTTCTAACGGAAATAGTTTATAAATAGCCTCGACGCCCAATGCTTGAAAGGCCGCATTGTGCATCACCGGTGAAAGACTATGCGTAAGTGGATTACCGACAATTCCGTAAACAGCTTTTTGATCAGTCATGGATTGATAATTGTAGCACTTGTTGGGGGCTAGTATATCACATTCATTAAGGATGTTATATCTGTTCTTTAAAAAATTCTACTTCGCTGCCTAACCTTTTACGAAGTAAAACAAAATACTGGCCGAGGGACCTAAAAATATTGCGATTTGCAATACCAAAAAACTTATTTCCTCATTTTTAACCCGGATTTTGCAATAGCAAAATCCGCCTCCCGCGAAATCTGAAAGAT
>CAZVZR010000065.1:0-12216 GCA_964630825.1 uncultured Planctomycetales bacterium
TTAATTTTCTAAGCTCGTTTGATCGGAACTGAAAAATAAAATGTACTTCCCGCTCCTTCTTGTGATTCAATCCAAATACGCCCCCCATTTCTTTCCACGATCTTTTTGCAGATTGATAACCCGATACCTGTTCCGGGAAATTCTGATTTATTGTGCAGCCTTTGAAAAACCTTGAAAATACGATCAAAATATTGCGGATTAATCCCTATACCGTTATCTTTAACAGCAAAAATCCATTCACCGTCTTGCGAAACGGCTGAAACATGAACCTGGGGGTGTTGCGTGCAGAATTTAACTGCATTGCCGATTAAATTTTGAAAAACCCGGGTAAGTTGGGTCCCGTTACCCCACACCATCGGAAGATTATCCCGCGAAACTGAAGCATTCTTTTCTTGAATAGCCAACTTTAAATTGGCAATAGCTTGATCACAGATCTTCCCCGCATCAATCGCCTCTTCCGGAAAGTTAGTCTTTCCGATACGAGAATAACTCAACAAATCAGAAATCATTTCCTGCATCCTGGCAACATTTTGGGTAATGTAAAGAATATATTTATCCGCGACTTCATCATTCTGCCCTTTATATTTTTTCGCCCACAGCTCTGAATAACTTGAAACAATACGCAATGGTTCTTGCAAATCATGCGAAGCAACAAAAGCAAATTGCTCCAGTTCTTTGTTACTTTCTTTTATTTCTTCCATGTAATCTTGTATTTTTGCTTTATCAATTTGTGCATCTTCCATCATACTAAAAGCTATGAGCCGGGTCGTCTGAAGCTCTTTCGTTTTGTTATCCAACGCCACATTAACTTCTCTTAAACCAGCAAAATTCTTTTCCACCTTACGAAACATCGGGAAAATTATAAGAATCGTAATTAAAAAAAGCATTAAAAAATCCAGGCTCAAAAGCCATACCCCTTGTAAGCGCATTGTAACCATACGGTTATTATTCTCATCTTGATATTCTTTAATTAATTCCGCTAAAGAATTCCGGAGCTTTCCCGGGCTAATCGCTTCACTAAAAAGAAACTGATAAGAAGGATGTTCATTATTAAGATTATCATCATCCATTGAGGCTAAAGTATGGATATGCGCTATAAAAGAAGATAATTTGGCGGTAATATTATGCGGAGATTGGTCATATAGTGCGCTCAAGTATCCCGGTAAGAAAAATTTCTTTAGCCCTTCTCTGTTATTAGGGCGCAACTTGGAATGATTTCCCTGAAGTTGATCCGCAATTTGCAGCAACTCTTTACGGATAAAATCACGCGGGGGCCCAATATTTGCTTTGATTAATAAATCTGCCAAAAAAGCGGCTTGCTCAACCAACATCCGCTCTTCACTGCTTAAATAAAGGGACTCGGCTGAGTATTTGATTTCCTCCATTTCACTATTCATAACCCATTTAGCCACAAAACCCAAACTTACTAAAACAGCCAAAACAACAACCCATAGCGCTAACATTCTTTCAAGAGTATATTTATAAGAATTCTGCCTGACTGAATTCATATTTCTAGATTAATTTAAATATGTTCTTCCCTAAACCATCTCGTAGGGTTGCTTTTTACCTAATTCTTGAGCAAGTTTGTTGACTTCTTTTTTTAATTCAATGATGCGCTGCTCGCGCCCAGTCGCAGCCCGGTTAAACCGCTCTAAATCTTGATTCACATTTTGCAATTCTAGTGTTTTTTGTGACAACATTTTATTGGCCATCTCAACGCTGGGAAAAGACAATATTCTCGGTATCAAAGGCACCATGGAAACAGCGGTGGCAATCGAAACTAAAGCTGTAGTCAATTTAACCACCCCCTCCATGCGGTACGCCGGAATCCAAACTGTAAGAATATTCACTACATGCGTAGTGCCACAAAGAAAAATAAAAGCCCCAAACATAAGGAAGAGCCAGTTAAACGGAATATCTTTTCGGCGTAAAACAAAATAAATTAAAATTATGGGAATGGAATAGTAGGCCAAAGCAATAATAGCATCGGAAAAAACATTAAGCCACAAAACGTCCGCACGCCAAAAATAGCAATGGCCATGGGGCATAAAATCACCCGAAGTGAAAAGCCGTTTCATAAAAACACCTAAATCAAAAGGAGAGTTGATATCAAATACACCTTCATTATTCATAACACACCTCCTATTTTAGATTGTATTACAACAAATCATTTCAAAGCTTCAGAAAGCTGATATAAAATACCTGCCGCAATCTCATCTTTAGGCATCATCATCTGGCGGGCTGAAACCGTCACCAAAGTCTTTCTATCCTCTTTTTCTTGTGCTTTAAGAGTAATATCCGCGCCGTTAACTTTCCCTTTGATAAGTCCCGCTTCCTTATCTTTAACTTTCACTTCACCTATTTTCTGAATTAACTTAAGAGCGGTGTCGTAAACTTTATCCAAGTTTTGCGAATATTCCTGGGTTGAATCGGCCTTGCCCAAAAAGACACCCGCTACACCCGCCGGAAGAAACCCTACACCCAGGATAGTTGCGGCTGCATAAACTCCGGCGCTTTTAATGGCCGTCTGGCTCAACCCGGCCATCATAATCACCGTCGCCATTTGGGCGGGGCTATTAAGATTCTTAAATTCTTTGTTTCTTAAACCAACATCAAAAACCTCAACGGTAGCAGGCTCTCCCTTACTGTAATCCTTATATACAATTCTATCAATATTAAGCCGCAGCAAATCAATCTGCATGGCCAATTGTTTTGATTCTTTTTTGGGTTTTTCCTCTGTTTTCTGCGGGTGCTCTTTTTTTGATTCCTCGATGATCTTGAGCGATTCGACGTTTAAGGCACCTGCCTTGTTTTTGACTACCGACATTTCATTTAAATCCACGATAATTAACGGAAAATGAAGCTTGCCTTTTAATATGGAAGAAATATCATAATCAACCAGTACCTGTTTTAAATTAAGAAGCGGCTCATCAGGAAAACCCTTGGGGTTATAAATCTTAAAATTGCGGATATTTACCTTCTGATTTAATATTCCCACCGATAAGCTGCCGACGGAGATTGGTGCCCCAACAATGGAAGATCCTACCGTAGTAACCGCTGTCTTAATGAGAATATCTTTAACAACCCCTAAGGCAACGATAACCACCAGCACAACAATTGCAACTTTCTGCCATTTTTGTAAATTTGTCTTTGCCATCATGGTCTCCTTTTTATCTTATTCCTTATTATAACTCATCATATCTTACAAATAATTAATGTCAACCCTTCGACTCGCCCCGCTATCAATATCGGGGCTTGGCTCAAGGTTGATACTGATCCCCACCAAATGTGGAGCCAAAAGTATCAAATTCATTTCTTGATTTCTTTAGGGATAATGATTCCGGCAGAAACAATAGCTTTGAGGCTTTCTTCCACTGTCCAGCCCGGATCCTTGACCTGTGAAGATTGGGCAATAAAAACAAATCCTGTGGTTGGGTTAGGGACCGTCGGAACGAAAACTATCAACAATTCTTGCTGAGTTTTTTGATCTTTGACTGAACCAGTCACAAATGCCGGGACCCACAGGTCCATATAAGCATTAACCAATACCGCTTTCTTAAAAGCTTTTTTATCTTCCCCCGTCAAAGAAAGGCTTTGGGAAAGTTGTTTACCCACACTATAAATAGTTTTTATAAAAGGAATCCGCTCGGTGATGCGTTCAATCAAACTGAAAAGCTGGCGGCCGACGAAATTACTGGCAATCAAACCGATTAAATAAAGGACCAAAGCAGCCAATAAAAGGCCAAATCCTGGAATTTTCCGGACCTCAAAAAACCGGTTTAAAAATTCTAATACATTTCGATCAATTAAAACGAGAAGTAACTTGATCGCCGAATAACATAAAAAAATCGGGATAATAGCCAAAAATCCGCGAAAAATATATACCTTGGCATGATTAAAAAATTTTTTCATTCTTTTAAACTCACTTGTGAAGCTTGCTGTGCCATTGGCTGTACGAAAAATAAACAACCAACCCTATCAATAGCCAAACAACCAATCGTATCCAGGTTAATTTATCAAGGGAACTCATCATCGAAAAGCAGACGAGAATTCCTAATATAGGGAAAAGCGGCACTAAAGGCGTTTTAAAAGGGCGAGGTAAATGCGGCTGCGTTTTGCGTAAAACAATAACGCCGATACAGACAATAATAAAAGCCAAAAGTGTGCCGATACTTGTCATATTCCCTAATTGCGAAATCGGCAGAAGGCCGGCAAAGGATCCAATAAAAAACATAAAAATAATATTGGATACCCACGGCGTTTTCCATTGCGGATGGATTCTTGAAAAAATAGGCGGCAAAAGGCCGTCTCTAGCCATTGAATAAAAGACCCGCGACTGGCCCAACAGAAGGACTAAAATCACCGACGTAAAGCCGCTAATAATTCCAAATTTAATCATGAACTGAAGCCAAGGGTAGGGTGTCAAGTTGATTGCCGTCGCTACCGGAGCGGCGTCCCCTTTCATTGCTTTGTAGTTAACCATGCCGGTTAAAACAAAAGAAAAAGCCAGGTACAAAATCGTACAAATAATAAGAGACCCGATAATCCCTATAGGAACATCGCGTTGTGGATTACGTGATTCCTGGGCTGCCGTCGAGACCGTATCAAATCCGATATAAGCAAAAAAGATAATTCCCGCCGCCCGCATAATACCGCTTATGCCAAATTCACCAAATTTTCCTGTATTAGGCGGAATAAAAGGAGAATAATTATTCCAATTGATATAGTGAACCCCCACGGCAATAAATGTCACAACGACAATCAATTTGACAACCACGATCGCCGCATTAACACGCGCCGACTCCTGAATACCGATCATTAAAAGTAAAGACAACACCACAATAATCAAAATAGCCAGAAGATTGATCGTCCCCGTCGTCTGTGTCCCATCAGGCAAAATGATTTTATCAAAAGGGCAGGCAGTAAATTGCGGCGGTAACTGAATATTGAAATCTTTTAAAAAAGAGACGACATACCTTGACCAGCCCACCGCGACAACCGCCGCAGCGACGGCGTATTCCAGGACCAAATCCCAGCCGATGATCCAGGCAACAAATTCCCCCATCGTCGCATAAGCGTAAGTATACGCGCTTCCGGCAACAGGAATCATCGAAGCCAGCTCGCTGTAACACATCCCGGCAAAGGCGCAACCAAAGGCCGCCACAACAAATGACAAGACAACCGCCGGCCCGGCATTTTCAGCTGCCGCAATACCGGTGAGCACAAATAAACCAGCGCCGATAATAGCGCCGATACCTAAAGCAATCAAACTTATCGGGCCCAATGTCCGCTTTAATTTATGTTCGCCACCTTCCGCCTGAGAAATAATCCTCTCCACCGGTTTCCTGACAAACAGGTTATTCATAATCACCTCTTTCTCTAAATTAATAAATTATTTTATACCAAAATATAAAGCACGCAAAGATAATACCCATATTTTTAATCTTGATAGACGCCGAAAGTACAAATACAATTACGGCCTTTTTTCTTGGCCCGGTAAAGCGCCCAGTCGGACTTATCGATAAGTTCTTCCACGCTTTTGCCGTCGCTAGGAAAAGTGGCAATCCCGATACTGATGGTCACCTTATGCGTCGTGTCATAAGCCTTAATCGCCCTTTTCTCCATTTCCAAACGGATACGTTCAGCCACATACTGTGCCCCGTCCCTGGAAGTATCCGGCAAGACGACACAAAACTCTTCCCCGCCATAACGCCCGGCAATATCAATTTCACGGATATTTTCTTTGATAACCACGCCGATAGCCCTTAGAATCTGATCGCCTGTTAAATGGCCGAATTGATCATTGAATTTTTTAAAGAAATCCACGTCAATCATAAGAAAAGCTAAATGAATGTTGTGCAATTTAGAACGCCTCAGCTCTTCCTGAAACCGTTCCATCAAATAATGCCGTGTGTACAGTTCAGTCAAACTATCGGTAATGGCAATTTTTTCGATCTCCGCATACAGTTTTACACGACGCAAAGCCAAAGCAAACTGATTGGCCATAATCGTAAATTTTTCCTGGTCTTCCTCATTAATGCCTTTGGCCGTTAAATATCCCAAATGCTCTTTTTTTCCATGCAAAGGCAGGGTTAAATATTCTTTAGATTGTTTAAAAACGTCAACACCTTGATCCCCTTCTGAAAAATAGCGAATATCCTCAAAAATAATATTCTCCGCTAATTTATCTTTAAATAATTTGAAAGCATCTTGTTCGTTTAAACTGGAAGTAATATCTCTGGTAATTTCATATAAAGTAAATATCTTGAGCGCCTCCCCTTCCAATCCCATTTTCTCCACATATAAATCCTCTTTTTTATCTAGTGCCAGTTGATAAATATGCCGCACATCGTTTATCCTTTGATCCATCTGCTCTTCAAAATCTTCAACAAATTTCCGTACATAATAAACCAGTGCTCCAACATAAAAAACCAATAAACTTCCGACAAACATAAACATTTATTGAACTCCGTTAATTTTAAATACCGCAGACACAGTTCCGCCCTTGTTGTTTAGCTTTATAAAGTGCCTGATCAGCTTTATGAATTAATTCTTCCTTCATTTGCGCATCGCGCGGAAAACCGGCAACGCCGATAGATACTGTTACATGAGTTTTTTCCCGCCTTAAAATAATTGTCTGTTCTTTAATTATTTTTCTTAATTCATCGGCCAATTCAATTGCTTTTTTCTTCGGGCAGTCAGGCAAAAGAACGGCAAACTCCTCCCCGCCATAACGGCAAACGATATTCCCCGGTTCGGCAAAAAATTTGGTTAAAAATAAACCGACCGCCCTTAAAACAATGTCACCGGCCATATGCCCGAATTTATCATTATAATTTTTAAAGTGGTCCAAATCGATCATCAAGAAAGACATTTCTTTATTCCGGCGCAAGTTCCGGAGAATCTCTTCTTGAAGACGGCTAAGAAGATGCCGGCGCAAGTATAGTCCCGTTAAACTGTCTTTGATGGCCAACTCCTCCACATGCTCATACAGCTGGGCGTTTTCTATGGCCACAGCACCCAAATCACCGATAGTACTTAGAAAACGCAAATCTTGTGTATCAAATTGATTTTCTTTCGGGCTATCGATGCGCAATACGCCCAAAGATTTTTTCCCGACCGACAAAGGGACACTGATTAATGACCGCACCGGCCGTATCTCATCGGCTTGAATCTTATCGACATCGAATCGAAAATCATTCTTTATATCTTCAATCAATAACGGCTGCCCGTTTTTAACCAACCATTGATCAAAAACATCCCCTTTTTTTGAAAGGAGATTAACCTGTTTCTGCCCTTTCCAAGAAGACAATATCCCAAGTTCCCCTGTTTTAGAATGGAAAAGGTACAAAATAACTGTCATCTGGCCGTCGACAAAAAGCTGGTTGACCTCCGCGCAAAAAGTTTGGGAAGTATCCTCCAATAAATGGCAAAAACTCAACCGTTCCACAACCCCTTTTAATTGAGAAAGGTTGATGATTTTGTCCTGATAAGCTTTAATCGATATTTCTTCTTTTTCTATCTCGGCTTCGGTAAGGTTTTTATGTTCGTTGATATCCTGTGCTTCCAAATTGGTACTGGAATATTTTAATAAAAGGCGTTTGCGGAACGGCAACAAGAAAACAAGGATGCCTATTAACGCGGCGGTAATGAGATAATATACTTGTGCGTTATAGAAAATAGCGTAGAAAAAAAAGCATACGAGGGGACCAAAAAAGAGGATTAGAAGAAACTGCGGGGAGTTATACGATTGTTTTTTCGGTTTCTCTCTCAAAAAAGTGCACCTTACTCATATCGAAGACCAAATCCATGTCGCGGTTGACCTCCGGCCTATTATGAGCACCGACGCGTGCAATAAAATTATTCTTTCCCGAATTTAAATAAAGATAAACTTCTGCACCTAACGGCTCAACCACTTCACAGGTCGCGCGAACGGTATTTTCCGAGGGAGCCTCGGAAACAAATAACTTGTCATAAATATCTTCGGCACGAATCCCAAATGTAACCATTTTTCCTTCGTAAGGTAAAATGGTGTTGTGCATTTCTTCGACAATTTTCACATGAAACTTACCTTCATCGAAATAATATTTCCGTTCTTTTTTGATAATCCGCCCTTCCATCAGGTTGATCGGGGGCGAACCTAAAAATCCCGCCACAAATTTATTGGCCGGCCGGTCATAAATGGTCATCGGATCTGCGCACTGCTGGATCTGGCCGTCGCGCATAACCGCAATGCGGTCGCCGAGCGTTAAAGCCTCGGTCTGGTCGTGCGTTACATAAACAAAAGTCGTCTGCAACCGAAGGCGCAATTTATGGATCTCCGTGCGCATTTGCACACGCAGTTTGGCGTCGAGGTTGCTTAAAGGTTCGTCAAATAAAAAAGCCATCGGCTTACGGACAATTGCCCGGCCCAAGGCCACGCGCTGGCGCTCCCCGCCGGAAAGTTGTTTGGGGCGCCGGTCAATCAAAGGTTTGATGCCTAAAATTTCGGTAGCCTCGTTGACTCGGCGGACAATCTCATTTTTGGGATATTTACGCAGTTTTAAACCGAAAGCCATATTTTCAAAAACTGTCATGTGCGGATAAAGGGCGTAATTTTGGAAAACCATCGCGATATCACGGTCCTTGGCAGGAACCTCGTTGACCAGCCTATCGCCGATCCAAATTTTCCCTTCGGAAATCTCTTCTAAGCCGGCAATCATCCGCAACGTGGTCGACTTGCCACAACCTGAAGGGCCAACAAGGACCATAAACTCCTTGTTCTCAATTCCCAGGTTAACTTTGTCGACGGCTTTCACGCCGCCTTTATAAATTTTAGAAACATTCCTTAAACTGATTTGAGCCATGATCTTCCAGGATAATTTTTAGTTAAAAAAATAATAATGGCTTATTCTATGGAGCCCCCCACGCTTAACTGCTGTGGCTCCTATTGTACCCCGATTCGTAAAATATGGCGAAATTTTCTTTGATAATTTCGCCATACTCATCGGGGTTATCCACCGAGGGCGACATCCTACTTCTCAAAAGCGAGGGTGGATAAAGAAAGCTCCCCCCATGCAATCTATTTATTCAGAAGCTTTGCCTGAAGACACATGTGTGTACTCGATAAGTTTTCCCAACAGGTCTTTGAGGTCTTTACGTTCAACAATCATATCAATAAGCCCATGGGCCAAAAGGAATTCAGAACGTTGAAACCCGTTCGGAAGCTTCTGGCGAATGGTCTGTTCAATAACCCGTGGGCCCGTAAACCCGATCAGTGCCTTTGGCTCAGCGACAATGATATCGCCAACACCGGCAAATGAAGCCATAATCCCCGCCATCGTCGGATTTGTAAGAACCGAAATATATAAAAGCCCAGCCTCATGATGACGGGCCAAAGCCGCGCATGTTTTAGCCATTTGCATTAAGGAATAAACACCTTCGTACATCCGGGCACCGCCGCCTGAACCGGAAACAATGATGACAGGCAATTTTTTATTTATGGCAACTTCAATAAGGCGGGCGATCCTTTCCCCAACTACTGAACCCATTGACCCCATAATAAAACGGGAATCCGTTACCGCTATTGCAACTGGCTTGCCATTCATCTCCCCCAAGCCGGTAATAACCGCATCGTTTAGGCCTGTTGCTTTTTGGTCGGCGAGTAATTTTTCTTTATAAGTTTTGGGCCCTTTAAATTTAAGAGGGTCTTCGGAAATAAGTGCATCATCAGTTTCATCAAAAGTTTCTTGGTCAATAAGCTGGTTTATTCTTTCTGGTGCCGTCAATGAATGATGATAACCGCACTTAAGGCAGACATTCAAATTGCGGACAAGTTCTTTATGAAAGGCGGGCGCGGAACATTCCGGGCATTTCACCCATAACCCCGGCGGGATATCCTTTTTTTTAACATTCACTAACGTATATTTTTTTCGACCAAAAAGGGCCATATTCAACTCACTGTAACCTTAATCCATTTTATAAACCGTTAATCCCGATAAGATTTTTGGGTAGAAATACGTCGATTTAGGCGGCATCTTCTCTCCATTTAAAGCAACCGCCTGAAGTTGGGATATTTTAACGGGGTTTAGAATAAAACTTGCCTGCGCGCTCTGATTATCAACCAACGCGACCGCTTCTTGGTAATCTTTGGAATAAACAATATCCTCTGAAGGGATACCCATTTTGTCAAAAACAAAATATTTCAATAGGGTGGTATCAAGGCGCCTGTATTCGAAAGACCCTTCCTTAATTAGATCGTCAATAAATGATTTATTTCTCAACCTCAACAAATAAATACCATCGGGAGTGTACAAGCCAAAAGCGTGTTCATTGCGACCGGCCCTGGCCAAAAGTATCATCAGGTCATCTTTGTTTTTAACTCGATCAAAGCGAAAATATTCTTCCAGGAATTCTAATTTGCGCGGAAGTTTCTTGACGATTCGATGGTACGGCAATATTAAAAGGTCTTTCGAATCTATATTAGTAAAGTAGGTCATCACGTAATCGAAGTTCTCTGGAATATTGGAGTTAGGCCTCTTCTCCGACCGCCAGCGTTGGTAGTCCAATGCCACCTGATACCGGTGATGGCCGTCGGCAATAAACAGGTTTTGCCCCAGGAGTGAATCATCAATCTCTTTAATGATGGCCGGCTGGGTCAACCGCCAAAGCTTGTGGCGGATACCATCGCTGTAAACAAAATTCATCAAAGGCTTGGCCGTTACCACATTCTTATTAAAAATCTGTTCGACTTTCTTGCGCTTATCCGAATAACAAACAAAAATGGAACTTAAATTAGAACTTACTGCCTTGGTTAAACGCAGCCGGTCATCAACCGCGTGCGCATGGGTATTCTCATGCGGGCGGACGCTTGATTCATCGCCGCCTTCAAGTTTCATCGCGGCAATAAATCCAAGGCGATTATATTTTTGGCCAAGCATGGTATATTCCTGACGGTAAAAATAAACAGCCGGTTCCGCGTCCTGGATTAAAACTTTCTTTTTAAGCCATTCATCGAACTGAACCTTGGCCCGCGTATATTTATTTTCATCTTTGTTGTCGGTGGGTTTATCTAATCCCAAATCGATATGGGTAAAATTGAAGGGGCTCAAATTATGCAGTTGGGCCTGCTCATCGGGTGAAATGACATCATAAGGCGGAGAAACTACTTTGGTAAAATCCGGCACCTTTTCCGGATTATAACCAACAGCTTTAAACGGTTTTATAATTGGCATAAAGCCATCCTCCCAACATGCTCCCTACGACATCAAACATTGCATCAGCTACGCTCGAAGTTCTTCCGGCAACAAAAGCCTGGTGAAACTCATCGGTTAAACTATAAAACATCGCACCCAACAGGACAAACCACAAAATCTTCCTGGTGGAAAAATCTACCCCTGTGTGCCTTACGGCCCTGGCCAACAAAAAACCAAATGGGCCATATTCGCTGAAGTGACAAAGCTTATCTGCCTGCGGCCAATCAAGTGGCGGCTTTAAGTTCGGCACCGAGGACGCGTAAAAAATAATACCAGAATAAAAAGCTACGGGAAACCAAATTCTCAAGAATTTCCATTTTGACATTAATGCTTTTCCGCTGGCGGCCCGGGCTGAAGTTGTGAGCCTAACGCGCTACCAGCCTGGCCGTGGCCTGTTTAAACACAAACGCAGCAAACGGTTTACCTGCTAACCTTTAACTAACCCGGATTTTGTCCGTCAGCCGACAGGCAGGTAATCGAAATACGCAAGCGAAATCCGCCCGTTTGGGTTTAAGCACCGTGGCTGCTGCATTTGTTTGCGCCGCACCCGCAGCCTGAACTCTTTTTGGTTTCTGTAGTTTTTGCGGTACTTTTACTGTCTTTATCAGAACCGCTTTTTTTCTTGTAATCCGTTTCGTAAAATCCGGATCCCTTAAAAATAATCCCCGTGCCTGTCCCGATGAGCCGCTGTAGTTTATTTTTGCCGCACTTGGGGCATTTACGCAGTTTTGCCGCCGTCATTGATTGAAACTCCTCGAATCCGTGGCCGCAGGCATCACACTCGTATTGATAAGTTGGCATCATTACCTCCGTTACTTAAAAACATTCTTAATTTTATCCGCGATTGACTCTGATTTTCCGTCAATATCTTCACCGCTCAGTTTTGCATATTGCTCTAATAAATTTTTTTGTTCAACGGATAACTTCGTGGGCACCTGAATCATTACTTTCACATATTGATCCCCCGTCACTGAAGCCGAAT
>CAZVZR010000066.1:0-12182 GCA_964630825.1 uncultured Planctomycetales bacterium
CTACTAAACCTAAATCTTCTTACGCAATCGTAATTTCTTTGGAAAGATACACGTCCTGAATGGCATTGAGCAGTTTGATACCTTCATCCATTGAGCGCTGAAACGCCTTGCGCCCGGAAATTAGTCCGCTGCCGCCGGCCCGCTTGTTGATAATTGCGGTTTTGACCGCCTCCTGAAAATCATTATCACCGGAAGCGCCGCCGGAATTAATCAAGCCGATCCTGCCCATATAACAATTGGCCAGCTGGTAACGGCACATATCAATGGGATGGTCGGAACACAATTTGTCATACATCGCCGGATGAAACTTACCGAATTTAAGCGCCTTAAAGCCACCGTTATTCTCGGGCAGTTTTTGTTTAATAATATCAGCCTCAATGGTGACGCCCAGATGATTCGCCTGTCCGGTTAAATCAGCGGCGACGTGATAATCTTTTTCCGCCGTCTTAAAAGCAGCATTACGCGTATAGCACCACAAAACCGTAAATAAACCATACTCATGCGCTTGTTGAAAAGCTTTTGTGATTTCTTCAATCTGGCGCGTCGATTCATCAGAACCAAAATAGATTGTTGCGCCGACTCCCGCCGCTCCCATATCAAAAGCTTGTTTTACCGAACCAAAAGTTCTTTGGTCATGCTTATTAGGGTAACTCATCAGTTCGTTGTGATTGATTTTCACCAGAAACGGAATTTTGTGGGCATATTTGCGCGAACAAATACCCAAAACCCCCAGCGTCGAGGCAACAGCGTTGCAGCCACCTTCAATGGCTAATTTCACAATATTTTCCGGGTCAAAATAAGCCGGATTCGGACCAAAAGAAGCGCCGGCGCTGTGTTCAATGCCCTGGTCAACCGGCAGAATCGACATATACCCGGTACCGCCTAGACGGCCGTGGTGGTACAACCAATTTAAATGTTTAAGGACATTATTATTGCGGTCAGACCCGATGAAAATCCGGTCGACAAAATCGGGCCCCGGCAGGGTCAAATCTTCTTTGGGGATAGTGGTGCATTTGTGTTCGAGAAGGCTTTTTTCTTCGTTACCTAAACGCTCAATAATATTATTACTTGCTTTAGTCATTTTATGAACTCCTTTTAAATTAAATAAAAGTGACGTTTACATTTTATTTAATTCTATTTGAATTGCAAGAAATCTTTAGGATATTCCGGTATGTTTGTTGATGAGGTAGAGACCGGCGTAAATTTTTGGTTCAACTAGGCGGCCTTTCTTCTCCATCGACTTTAACCAGCGATCGGTATTCTTGATCGCCACTTTGTAAACAGTGATATTTTCGCCTTCCGCCTCTTGCCCGCCGCCAGCAGTAAGTTTCTTAATTTTAGTGGCTAAAACCATCGTGGCCATATCCGAAGTAAAACCGCTGGAAACCGGCCCGTGCAGAATCACCTTCATATTTTTTGCCGCATACCCTGTTTCTTCCAAAAGTTCGCGCTTCGCGGCCTCGATTAATGACTCTTTCTTCTTTAATATCTGGTCGTTCATTAAACCGGCGGGAAACTCAATGACTTTCTTTCCCAGCGGCGCGCGGTATTGTTCAACGAAAATGAGTTCATTTTTATCCGTCAGCGCCATGATGATCACCGCGCCCGTACAATTGCAGCGCTCACAGTATTCCCATTCGCCTTTGCTGATGAACCGTAGGAATCGCCCCTCGTGAATAATTATTTTTTTATCTGATTTCAGAAATCGCGCACGCATATATTTTTAATGTATACTCGCATAAATCCCGCAACCCCTGATTTGAATTTGCTTGGCGGTCTGATCTACGCAGAGTATAAGGCTGGGGGGAGCAGTGATAAAAATTCTATTTAAACAACTCACCGTGCAACTAACATTGTTGTAGCTTAATTCATACGTATTCCTGTAAGCATAGATAAACAAGGACTGATCCCCTGAACTTTCAGCCGTATATTGAAAATGTCGATTCGGCAGATCATTAGGATTTTCGATATAGTCCGACCATTGGCAAACGGAATAGGAATTTGTCATTGCGTAGCACCTTTCCAAAGCGTCACGGATTGCTTTCATATTCGTAATCGCCTCCGGTGCCCGAGCTAATTCGATCAATTTAAAATATCTGGGCAGAGCTAGTGATGACAAAACTCCTACAATAATAATAACTACAACTAATTCTAGCAATGAGAAGCCTTATTTTTTCATTAATTCTCCAAGAACAAATTATAACAGGATTTAATTAAATATTTAAAACAATTGCGCAATTATCCGGATAGCTTCAGCCTGATCCATAAAAAAAGGGCTCGTGGCGATCGTTATCAAAGTTGCCTTATCCATGTAGGTTTTAATTTTTTGAATTTTATAGTCGTGGGGAATGTAGGCCATGTCCGGGGCAAAAATATCAAGGTCGACATCGAGGACAAATTCCTGCGGTACCGGCTTTTCAAAATCCGCCGGATTCGTGACTTGGATAACATCCGCGAAAATATTTAAGGCAACCGCCGGTTTAATAAAATTACCGACGTTAAGTTCGTTTTGCGTATAGTTAAATGCCGCGGCAAAATTTGCAGCCTCCCTAGAACCAAGATACCGCGCCGGCTCACGGGTATCCTTGTGCTGATCCACGTGAAGAAGGATTCCACCCGGTTTGAACCGTCCTGCCTTTAATGCGTACACCCAGAAGAAAAAGGCATGGTTGTGGTTATCAAAAATAAATATCTCCTTACCGTCTTTGCGCGTGTAAACAAATTGCTTTAAGCCCGGGCAATTGATTTCCTTGCCGTCAACGACTTCGCTAAAGGCGATTTCTTCTCCTACTTTTAGATCACGCACATCACCTTCAATAATTTCCGGCACAATAATCTTTTTGTTCTTCCTCTCATTAAACGAAAAGGCATTGTTCCCGGCTGACTGTTCCAGATAAAAACCGCTGTAATATTTTTCTAACATTAAATAATGATTAAGCTAATGGAAGAAACGTAAGTTAGATGGAAAAAATTATACTAGGTTTCTGCCCCGCATCATTGGGTTACCTATCTACCCTTTAATTAATGCAAATTAGCGTAAAACCCGCAGCCAATAATTTCAGCTGGAACATCCATGTTATCGTAGTGACATAACACAATTGTGCTTCCTGGCATTTCATAACTGCCGCAGGTTGGACTCTCAATCATACAGACATCATCACCACTTCCTAATTCATAGGAATTTCTCGTGGCATAGATAGTCGCCACGTGTTGCCCGAGCGGGCCTGATGATTCGGCTATTCCCACAGAATAATCAAAGTGCCGGTTAGGCTGACTATTAGGGTTATCTGCGCTAGATTCCCAATCACATCCTATAAATTGGCCGCTCATCAGATAACATCGCTCGAAAATTTCCCGTATTAATTTTAAGTTCACGATGGCTTCTGGGGTTCTGGCTACTTCAATCATTTTAAAATACCTAGGCAGCGCCAGGGCTGACAAAACCCCAACGATAATAATGACGATAATCAATTCCAACAAACTAAAACCTTTTCTATCCAATAAGAACTAACCTCTCTTATTCCGATAACCGGATGATGGTGCCCTTTTGGCAGGTTAACTTTTTTCTTTCTTCTCGTAAATTCCGGCAGCAACTTTGAGGATATCCCGGCGGGTAACGATGCCCAAAAGTTTATTGTTAATATCGACGATTGGAATGCTGCCGCATTTGGTGTAAGCCATTTTCAAAAGCGCCTTGCCCATGGATTGGTCAGGATAAAGCGTAAAGACATCGGTTATCATAACATTTTTAAGAATGACATCATTAAGCATTTCCTCATCATAATACCATTCGCCGTCCATCAGTTTACGCGGGCTTTTGATCTGATAAAGCATCCGCTGTGTAATCAGCCCGGCCAGTTGATGATTTTTATCCACGACCGGCAAGTGGCGGACGCTGTATTCGCGCATTTTCCTGGCGACTTCACTAAAGGGAGAATCAACATTCACAGTGACCACCTCTTTCGACATAATATCCTCTAATTTGGTTTGATCCATCAGCTCGGCGATTCGCTTGCGGATTTTCTCAGGATCATGCAGAAATAAATCTTCTTTGGCGTTAAGGGCTTCTTGGGATTTCGCCAACTCTGCGTCGAGGCGTTTTATTTCTTGCGCCAGGCTTTGATTATCTGCGCGAATATCGTCATTCGCTTCTTTTTGAGATTTTAATTCCTCTTTAGATTTCCTCTGTCTTTTTTGTTCACCCAATAAAAGGACAAAGACCGCCACAATGCCTGCGGAGACGATAACTAGTAAGATGATAAGTGTTGTCATATGGTTTTTGTGATTACCCCGGCTCATAAACCGTGGCGAAATTTTCTGCGATAATTTCGCCACATTCGCCGGGGTTGTCCACCTAAGAAATGTTAGGGCGGACAAAAAAAGCCCACCTTAGCAAACAGTGGGCTTTAGATTAAACTATAATCTCCCTCAAAGCCGTTATTTCGTCGCTGCTCCTTGAGCTGGTGCAGGTGCGCCACCGGTAGCTGCCGGTGCTGTCGTTCCCGTAGCTGGCGCCGCTGGTGCTGCTGTGGTAGTTGCCGCTCCTGCTTTAACAGGAGCAGGCGTAGAAATAAGTTCTTGTTGTGCTTCTCCGGCAATAGGAAGGTCGCCTTTCCAACTCGACAAAACGACGATGTTTTCAAACACCATGCGAATATTTCCGTAATAAAAAACAGACATTTTCCCGTCTTCGATTGTGTCTTCGGATTCAGTCGGCACACCGTAACGGCTTTCAACTTGATCATACGTAATGTTATCCCCCACTAATTTCTTACTTTCCAAATCAAAACGCAGGTTATCCGCGCTGTCGGTGTAAACAGGATTTTTAAAACTGTCGTAGTTCCAGCTCTTCCATATTTTTGATTTTCCGAAAACCAACCTTAAATCGCCGTATTGATAGGTTACGCTCTTGGTCGTATCATTAATCGAGGAAGGGTCGCCATAATTTTCACGTATTTGGTTTAAGCGCGTCTTGTCGACTTTGAGAATCCCGCTTTGTAGGTCTTTCTTTATACGGAGGATATCCTCGTCCGTAGCTACAATACCTTTCGTTGCCTGCGCCAACGTTGCCGACAGAAGCATTATTCCCAGAAGAAAATAAAATCTTTTCATATTGATAACCTCTCTATTTAAGCGTAATCGAATTATTTATTGATAGCCCTATTATTATAAAATAATGCCCCTTCATCAACGAAAATTTTAAGATTATAGTTGGGCGAGTTCTTTCTTGACTTCGGCCATCAAAGGAGCAATCACCTCGGGCGAAAAATCAAATTTAATGCCGGCGGCTTTATAGAGTTCCGGCAAACTGCGCGCGCCGCCGAAGGACAAGGCGTGCTTATAATCTTTTACCGCTTGACGAAAATCTTTTTTAGCATTACGCCACAATTGGAGCGCGCCTAACTGCGCGATCCCGTACTCAATATAATAAAAGGGAACTTCAAAAATATGCAGCTGCCGGTGCCACAAATAACCGCGGGCTTCTTCGTGCCCGGCCCAATCCACACTATCACCACCGAAACGCCGATACGCCTTTACCCATGCCTCTTTCCTCTCCTGCGGCGTATGCTTGGGGTTGGCATAGATCCAATGCTGGAAAGAATCCACCACCGCCACCCACCCGAGAATATAAATGATATCCTCAAAATGATCCCGGCGCGAGCGCTGGATTTCCTGCGGTGAATAAAATTCTTCGAGATACTCCGCGCCTAAAAGTTCCATCGCCATCGAAGCGACTTCGTTAAACTCCATCGGCCCGTGGCGGTAATCCAACAAGGGTTCCGCAGCGCAGGCACGGGTATGAAACGCGTGCCCGCCTTCGTGCAAAAGTGTGCGCACATCGTCATCGGTGCCGACGGCGTTCATAAAAATAAATGACTTACGCGTCTCATCGAGCGCCGAATTGTACCCACCGGGGGCTTTGCCTTTGCGGCTGGCTAAATCCAGCAGGCCTTCTTCATCCATTTGGGTAAACTGCGCGCCAAGTTCCTTATCAATGCGGTCGAAGATATTTTTACAGCCGCCGATTAATGTATCAACTTTTTCAAACGGCTTTAAGGGCGCGCGCCCAAGCGGATCGACCGACGTGTCCCACGGTTTTAATTTCTCCAGCTTCATCTTCTTGCGGCGGTCGTTTAAAATGTCCGCCCAAATGGGGACAATTAATTTTTCAATGCTTTCATGATATTTTTTGCAATCTTCCGGCGTATAATCGAAACGGTGCAGCGCGCGGAATTTGTAATCAATGAAATTTTTGCATTTGGCATTTTGGGCGATTTGCACGCGCAGCTTAAGCAGCTTGTCAAAAATCATCTCGAGTTTATCTTTGTTCTGCAAACGCCGCTCAGTCACCGCGCTCCACGCGCGTTCGCGCAAATCCCTGTCCTGTTCCAAAAGATACTTTGCCATCTGCGGCAACGTCTGCTCTTTGCCCTCAAAGGTGACGGCCATCGCGCCGATAACGGTTTGGTATTCTTGTGACAACAAGTTGACTTGAGTCTGCAAAGGAATATTTTCGTCAGCGAAAAGTTCAATATCGGTTTTAGTCTCTCGCGTTAAAATATCAAAATATCCATCCTTAGATGGATATTTTGCCATGTATTCCAAATATTTCTTATTCAGTTTATCGTCGTAGGCGGTTATCGCCGGTTGGATATTTTCCACAAAATCTTGATAAGCTTTGGCGCGCGCTTTATCATCGGTCTGGCAGGTCATCCGGATATAAAGAATGGTGTCCTCTTGCGTGATGGCCGACTCTAATTCCGATCGGTCAAGAATCCACGCTTTAAAATCCTCGCTCGACGTAACCGGCTGGGCAAGCAATTTTTCGTAGAGCGTTGTAACTTCGGGAAGTTCTGTTAAGGCTGCGGAGGACGGAACAAACTTCCTTTTTTGATATGGCTTAAGTTGCTTGGCATTGAGTTCGCTGGGCGCTGAAATGTCCATTGGTACCCCACTTAAAAAATGTTTGACTTTGGGATGTTTTAAAGTATACTCTTACTTTCAACAGATTCAATAGGTTTATGAAAAAGTACAAAGGGTAAAAATCATGGCAAGAGCATGTGAAATCTGCGGGCGAACATCCATCCCCGGTAACAAATACAAAAGGCGCGGTCAGATCAAACGAACCGGCGGTGCGGGTTCCAAAATCGTCGGTAAATCACTGCGCCGTTTCAACCCCAACCTTCAACGCATCAAAATCAACCTCGAAGGCAACATCCGCCGGAGATACGTCTGCACCAGCTGCATCCAAGGCAATAAAATCCTCAAAGGGTAATTCAGCAACAAGCGTTTCAAACTATAGACCCTGAAAGTAATTCGCGGACTGCGTTTCTATCTTGGACATAAACTTCCGGAGGGAATTCGATGGATTTGGGAATTTGCGCTTCAATTAATTTCTTTAAGCGCTCTTGCTGCAGTTCATCTTTCGCGTCAAAAAGCGGGTTCAAACTCAAATCATTCAAAAGAAGTATCCCGGGATCGTGAGAAAAATCAAAATTACCGATAAGTTGTTTGACTAAGAGGTCCAGATAACTGGGTTTATCTTTGAAAACTTCGACCGATGTTTTCAAAACAATCTTACCCCAATCTTCCGCGACCATTTTCTGCAGCAGCCCGTAAACCGTTGAGTATCTTACCAAACGCATTTGCCCCGGCGCCAATTTGAGAGCGTGATTAACAATCACCGTCGACAATTCCTGCAGATTAAAAGTTTTCGCTTCTTTGTGGATATCAATCGTTAAAAGGTCAAAGGTGTAAACCCCGCGGACGCGGGCCGCGGCGTCCATAACGCTACGCTTCACCATATCCTCAAGCGCGTCCCACATGATATCTTCGTCTTTGCGGATGACATTTAAAAAGAGCATCCGGCAGGAAGATTCTTCGCGCAGTACTTTAAACTTCCTCACTTTTCCCTCCAGATATCCTTCGTAATAAATTTCATCAAACAAAGGCATATGAAGGAAAAGATTGGAGTGTTGTATCCCGCCAGTGATAAGATCGATCATTTCTTAATTGCTCCTTACGGAAGACGGATATCTTTGATTTTCAATTGCGGCTCGGGGGATTTGTTCCAGTCATCGATAATAAGTTCGTAAGCCAAATCGATTTCAGCGCCGGGCTTGACCAGCGGTTTAAATTTCGCCATGCCGAAACCAATGGCGGAAATACTTACTTTACCATCGGTGACCCAAAACTTAAGCGTATCTTTACCAAGTAAGGCCGGATAACCCTTGACCTGCAAGCGGCGCGTGGCAAATACCGGTGTGGGATTGCCTGCACCAAAAGGCTCTAAGGACGCGACAATTTCCGTAAAATCCAAATCAATGTTGGCTAAAGGTACTTCGCAATCAATGCTTAGCGTCGGCACCATGTTTTTTGTTTCAATGGTTTTGTGCGCGACTTCATTGATCATCACGCGAAACGGTTCAATATTTTCCGCGCGGATAGTCAAGCCGGCGGCGCCTTGATGCCCGCCGAATTCTTCCAGGCAACCGGCGCAGTGCGACAACGCCTCGTAGAGATGAAAGCCGTCGATCGAACGCGCCGAAGCAGTGCCGACTCCGTCTTTGATCGAAATCACAATTGACGGCCGGTAATAGCGGTCAGTCAATTTAGCGGCAACAATTCCCAAAACGCCTTTGTGCCAGCCTTCCTTACTGAGCACAATCACTTTTTGGTCCTTAAAATTTACCTCCTGCTCAACAATATCAAGCGCTTCTTCAACAATATCGCGCTGGGTTTTCTGTCTTTTGGTGTTATGTTCTTCCAACTTCAGCGCCAAAGCAAAAGCCTCCTTACCATCTTTCGCTAAAAGTAAATCCAGCGAGCCGTGCGCCGAATCCATCCGCCCGGCGGCATTCAAACGCGGCCCCAAAATAAAACCGATATGCTGCGAATTAATTTTAGGAACGCTCACGCGCGCCGATTCCAACAGCGCCCGCAGGCCAATATTTTTTGTTTTAAGGATTTTCGGCATCCCGTGCTTAACAAAAATACGGTTCTCTCCATATAAAGGAACAATATCGGCAATCGTACCAATGGCGACCAACTCCAGTAGCTCTTCGGGCACCTGGCCCGTCAACGCCTGAATCAATTTCGCCGCCAGCCCCACTGAGGCAAATTCCTTAAACGGATACGCGCAGCCTTGTTGTTTGGGATTGATGATTGCCAATGCATCGGGGATTCGCGCGGGATTCGGCTCGTGATGGTCAATGACGATAACGTCGAGGCCTAACAGATTTAACGCGGCCACTTCCTGTTTGGCAGTTATGCCACAATCAATGCAAATAAGCAAACTAACATTTTCCTTCTTGGCCCTTAATCCGACACCAACATTTAATCCGTACCCGTCATCAACACGATGCGGGATATGATGCAGGACATCAACCCCCATCTGCGAAAGAACTGTATTAAGTAAAGCCGATGATGTTACGCCATCGACATCATAATCACCGAAAACCAGGACACGCTCTTTATTTCTTTGCGCCTTGCGGATTCTGGCAACAACTTTGTCCATGTCCTTCATCAAAAACGGATCGCCTACATCCTCAATACCGGCGGACATAAAATCTTTAGCATTTTTAATTTCGGTGATGCCGCGGTTAATTAACAGCTGAGAAATGATTGGATGAACGTTGAGGGCATTGCTTAAACGAGCTTGCAATTGCGGATGAGGATTTTTAATGTGCCACTGTTTTTGCATAAATGAAAAGTATCTTTCAGCTCACATTTGCTGCGGTGCGTTTAAACCCAAAAGGTGTAATCCGTTAGCCAGCACAATTCTCACCGCATTAACCAAACCTAGACGTTCTTGTGATAACCGTGCATCTTCACTCACGACACGGTGGTGATCATAAAACCGGTGAAACCCGGCCGCCACTTCCTGTAAATAATTCACCAACGGGCTGGGATCTAATTGATTATAACAAATCTCCAAGACATCAGGGAAAGTTCCGAGAGTTTTTATTAAATCAAGCTCTTCGGGCTCCTTAAACCGGCTGAAACCTTTGCTGGCAAACTCCGTGTTCGTTTCCTGCGCTTTTTTATTAATGCTGTGCACGCGGGCATGCGCGTATTGGACGTAATAAACCGGATTTTCCGGAGTCTGTTTCTTGGCGAGTTCCAAATCAAAATCAAGGTGCGCGCTGATCCCGCGCATCAAAAAGAAAAACCGTGCCGCGTCAACGCCGACTTCATCCATAATTTCCTGCAAGCTGACATACTGGCCTCGGCGGGTAGACATTGATACCGCTTCGCCGTTACGAAAAATTGTCGCCAGCTGAACAATTAAAACCTCCAGCGAAGAGCGATCGTAACCAAGCGCCTCCACTGCCGCTTTCAAACGTGGAATGTACCCGTGATGGTCCGGCCCCCAAATGTTAATTACCTTATTAAACCCGCGTTCAAATTTATTTTTGTGGTACACAATATCCGGTGTGATATACGTGTAGGTGCCGTCGCTTTTTTCCAACACCCGGTCTTTATCGTCATCGAAGTCCGTTGACTTAAACCACAGCGCGCCGTCTTTTTCGTACAAAAAACCTTTCTCGCCCAAATAATCCAAAACCGCCTGGATATTTTCTTTTGTCGCAATCTTGGTTTCACTCGACCAGACATCAAAGATAACACGAAAATCCGTCAGCTCTTTTTTGATGATCGCCAATAAATAATCAACGCTGAATTTTTTGAAACTTTCCTCATCCTGCTTGTTAACCCCCTCAACGGTGGTAATGTCACGCTCTTCCAAATACTGCCGCGCCATATCACTAATGTAATCGCCCTGATAACAGTCCTCCGGAAATTCAATGGTTTCGCCCAAATGCTCCAACGCGCGCAATTTGACCGACCGTCCCAAAATCACAATCTGATTCCCTCGGTCGTTGACATAATATTCCTTCGTTACCTGGCAGCCTAAGGCGCGCAAGATATTTCCCAAAGCATCACCCACAGCAGCTTGGCGCGCATGCGCCAAACTCAGCGGGCCAGTCGGGTTGGCGCTGACAAACTCAATCTGAATCTTTTGCCCTTTGCCGAAACTGCTGCAGCCGTATTTATCACTTTCTCTAAAAATATCTTCAAGAATACTAAAGACCGCTTCTTTACTCAGGAAAAAATTGATAAAGCCGGGTTTCTTAACTTCCACCTTGTGCACTATACTTTTTAACGGCGATTGAGCGAGCCCCGCTTCAATGGCTTTTTTAATCTCTTCGGCAATTTCCAAAGGTGGTTTCTTTAAAATTTTGGTGGATTTAAGGGCAATGTTGGACGAAAACTCGCCGTGGGTTCTGTCAGCGGGAATGTCGAGCGTAACGGCAGGTAAATTCTTTGCTTCCTTGGGATAGGCAGCGTGAAGGGTTTCTTCGATATATTTTTGTAATTGTGTCTTTAATTCGGAGAGCATATCCTAAGCCGTAAGATGAAGCCCCAAGCTTGCGACTTATGACTTACGGCTTAGGACTTTTTTGATTCCATTTGACTTCTTTTGCTTCTGCCCAAAGGTGTTCGAGTTGATAAAATTTCCTCATATCTTCTTCGAAAATATGAATGACAATATCACCCAAATCGAAAATTACCCAAGAAGCGTCTTGTAAACCGTGCTTGTGCCGGACTTTTATCCCTAATTTATCCAGCCCTTCGCCAATGCCTTCCGCTATTGCTTTCACATGCCGGTTGGTATTGCCGGAACTGACGACAAAATAATCACAGAAGTTTGCCACCTTGCGCATGTCGAGGATAACAGTATCCTCTGCTTTTTTATCCGAGGCAAAATCAGCAACGTATTTTGCGAGTGTCCGAGGAGTTAGGGAAGCTTTCTTTATTGCTAATGTCCTTTTCAGCAAAAAATGAATAAAAGACGAAGCCAAAGCAGAAAACACACTTTGTCTTCACGATCAGGATTGTAATAATGGCTTACGGAGAAAAAGAAAGAACTACTTCTTTAACTTAGCAGCTTGATCTTTACCAAGTACGCGCCAGCATTCGTGTGTACCTGTGGGTGATTTGGTTACGGCAAAAAAGCGTCCGCTTTTTTCTTTTACCTTGTAGTCAGCTGTGGAAAATTTCTTTTTGGATTTCACATCGTAAAATGATAATTGTTCTGCCATGCGTTCCTCCTTTTTAATAAAAAAATGGCTAAAGTTTTAATTGGGTAAAATACTAACCGATATTATATAAGTTGTCAA
>CAZVZR010000067.1:0-12087 GCA_964630825.1 uncultured Planctomycetales bacterium
AAATTAAGCTGGGTTGGCATACTTCTTGTGGCTTCCGTCGCAATAAGGCTTATTCTCACTGCACTTGCACCCGCACCAGGCCACTGTCATCGGCTTATCAATTATAACCTTTATCGGATACATTCCTGATTCACCGTGGGAGCCGTCGCAAAACGGTTGCTTCTTTGAATTGCCGCAGGAACACCACGAATAACTTCCCGGCTGCATATCAAGGATATAAGGCTCATTGCGCGCGTAAGGAAATTTTTTCATAAGGTCATTCTACCTTAATTGTTTTTCTTTCGCCAAACTTTAGTTGATATTCCTTAAATTACTCTTAAAATAAAACGTAATGAAAAAATTTGATTATTTAATCATCGGCTCGGGAATTATGGGCATGGCCATTGCCCGCTCGCTTAAGAAAACCCAGCCGCAGGCAACCATCCTCATCATCGACAAAGAAGAGAAGGAAGCTGCCCACGCTTCAAGCCGTAACAGCGGCGTGCTGCACGCCGGGTTTTATTACACCGCCAACAGCCTGAAGGCAAAGTTTACCGTTGAGGGCAGCCGGGCACTTAAAGAATACTGCCGGCAAAAAGGCCTTCCTATTAATGAATGCGGAAAACTCGTTGTAGCGCAAAATGAAGAGGAGCTCGCTCAGCTTTACGAACTGGAAAAGCGCGGTAAAGCAAACGGCGTTAACATTGAAATTATTGATGAAAAAAAAGCAACGGAATATGAGCCCAATGTCCGCACCTTCCGCAAAGCGCTTTATTCGCCGGCAACAGCCACCATTGATCCCAAAGCTGTCTGCCTTTCCCTTAAAAGTGATTTGGAGCGCCTGGGCGTTGAATTTTCCTTTAACACCGCTTATTTGACTGCCGAAAATAATATTATTGAGACAAATAAGGGAGAGTTTGAGGCTGGCCGGGTTATCAATTGTGCCGGGCTGTACGCCGACAAAATCGCTCAGGATTTCGGATTTGGATTTGCCTATACAATGATCCCTTTTAAAGGAATTTATTTAAAATATACCAAAAATAAAACTGACGTGCGCATCAATATTTATCCGGTGCCCAATTTGAAAAATCCATTTTTGGGCGTGCATTTTACCAAAACCGTTGACGGGGCCATTAAAATTGGGCCAACAGCTATACCAGCTTTCTGGCGGGAAAATTACGGCGGCTGGGAAAATTTTAAGATCGATGAATTTGCCGAAATAATCAAATATGAAACAAAGTTAATGGCCACCAATGCGTTTAATTTCCGCCATTTAGCCAGTGAGGAAATACGAAAGTACAACAAAGATTACCTTGTCGGCCTGGCAGGAAATTTGGTGCAACAAATCGATAAAGCCGGCTTTACGGAATATACCTTACCCGGTATCCGAGCCCAACTTTTAGATAAGAAATCCCTAAGTTTGGTACAGGATTTTATCGTAGAGGGCGATAAGAAAAGCACTCATATCCTCAATGCCGTTTCCCCGGCCTTTACCTGTAGTTTCGTTTTTGCTGACTTTGTCGCTAAAAACAATATCTTTTCCTAAAAAGTTGCAACTAATTTTTCCTTGACCAAATAACAATTTGATGTAGAATTGTTATGCCTTTTAAATACGTCATTTTTTGAAGTATTTTGTTAACACAGCGCAGGCTTTTCGTAGTATACTTTAACTAGAGAACAAAGTAGTAATAATACTTATATTATAAAGGAGCCGACTATGCAAGCCTCAGATATTAAACTAATGATTCAGAGTACACCGAATCCGAATGCTTTAAAATTTGTCGTTAGCGTGCCGGTCAAAACGCAGGGGAATTATACGTACAAATCGGCTGCGGAAGCTGCGGATAATTTGCTGGCTAAATCAATCTTTGAACTCGACAAAGGCATCAAGGAAGTTTATTTTTTTGATAACTACATCACTGTCACTCAGGATGGCTTTTCTGACTGGGATGAACTTGAAGGGAAAATCCAAAAAACGATCCTTGAAAAAATTAAAGACCATAATCCTGATTTCAAAACACCCGAACCAAAGCAAAAAGTGCAATTAGCGGCTGCAACCGATAATCCCGATATTGCCAAAATCAATTCCATTTTAGATGAAACCGTCCGGCCTGCTTTGCAAATGGATGGAGGGGATATCCAGGTTGTTGCTTATGAGGAAAAAGAAAAAGTCGTCCGTGTTTTTTATCAAGGTGCTTGCGGCTCTTGCCCGAGTTCAGCGATGGGGACAATGCAGGCGATTGAAAATATTTTAAAAGACCAGTTTAATCCGGGAATATCCGTCCAATTGGCGGACGCAACATAAAAACAGGCTGGTGAATTATGACGACAAAACCGTTAACCGAAAGAAAATGTGAGCCTTGTGAAGGAAAAACAAAACCCTTCACCAAAAGTGAAGCAAAAAGCTATGCCCAGCAAACGCCGCAATGGGCAATCGATGCAACGGGAAAAATGATATTCCGCGAGTTTAATATGAAAAATTTCGTGGCGGCGGTAAATCTTATCAACAAAATTAAGGACGTGGCTGAATCAGAAAATCATCACCCTGATATCCATTTGACGGGATATCGCAAATTACGCATTGAGTTAACAACACATGCGATTAAAGGGCTGTCGGAGAATGACTTCATCGTGGCGGCGAAAATAAACGCGCTGCCAGCGGAGCTGAAAACGTAAAGAAGTGGTATTGCGGCAATAAAAGTCTGCGATATAGCTAGTTTAACAAAGACCAGTGGTAACAGTGCTAGTAGATAAGTAATCTGAAAAATTTATTTTTTTTCGAAACACCAGCAAGCTATTACCACTTTTACCACTACTACCACTATTATCACTAACGGAGCGATGCCATGTTTAAGATTAACAGGAAAATCGAATACGCCCTCATCGCGTTAAAGCACATGAGCGCCAAAGCGCCCGGGCAATTGACGTCGGCGAAGGAAGTCTGTGACATTTACATGACACCCTTTGACCCAACCAGCCGTGTCCTGCAAATTATGGTACAGCACCACATTGTACAGGCTGAACAGGGAGTCAAAGGCGGCTATCAAATTGTTAAAGATTTATCAAAAATTACTATGCTGGAATTATCCAACATCATCGTTGGGCCCATCGAAATTGCCAATTGCTTTCACGGCAACTACTCGGGCTGCGAAATATCGCACACCTGCCACATTATTTCACCGATGCTCAACATCAATGACAATATCAATAAACTTTTCAGTAAAATCACGATTGCCGATCTTCTGGAATCGCGGCATCACGCGGAAAAAGGGATTAAAGAGAAGGAAATTAAACTGACTGAGGCCGTTTCGAAACGAGGATAATAAGATGTCAAAAGCAACCGAAGATAAATTACTCAACGCCAAAACAATCGAGGAGAACAGCCTTTCCTCGCGGGAATACAAGTACGGCTTTTATACGGACATCGAGAGCGACCGGATTCCCAAAGGCATCAATGAAGCAACCATTAATTTAATTTGCGACAAGAAAGGCGAACCCGATTGGATGCGCCAGTGGCGCCTGAAAGCGTATCGCCATTGGACTACCATGAAAGAGCCGCATTGGCCGAATTTTAATTACGGACCGATTGATTATCAAGCCCTGAGTTACTACAACGCTCCTAAAGTGAAAAAAAGTGTCCAAAACCTGGATGAGGTCGATCCTGAAGTCATCAAAACTTTTGAAAAACTCGGTATTCCAGTAAGCGAACAAAAGCGTTTAAGCGGTGTCGCGGTCGATGCCGTCTTTGACAGTGTCTCCGTAGGGACAACACACCAATCCGAATTGGCTAAACAGGGAATTATTTTCTGCTCCATGACAGAAGCCATTAAAGAGCACCCCGAACTGGTCAAGAAATATTTAGGATCAGTGGTGCCGTACGCAGACAATTTTTTTGCGACGCTTAACTCCGCGGTCTTTAGCGACGGATCTTTTTGTTATATCCCTAAAGGTGTTCGCTGCCCGCTGGAACTTTCCACATATTTTCGTATCAATGCCGCCGAATCAGGACAATTCGAACGGACGCTCATTGTTGCAGAAGAAGGAAGCTATGTCAGCTATCTCGAAGGTTGCACGGCGCCCTCGCGTGATGAAAATCAACTCCATGCCGCGGTGGTCGAGCTCGTTGCCCTAGATCGCGCCGAGATTAAATATTCGACGGTACAAAATTGGTACTCGGGCGATAAAGAAGGTAAGGGTGGTATTTACAATTTCGTCACCAAACGCGGCAAATGCGCGGGCGCTTTTTCAAAAATATCCTGGACGCAAGTCGAGGCCGGTGCGGCCATTACCTGGAAATACCCGAGTGTTATTTTGCAAGGGGATAATTCCATCGGTGAATTTTATTCCGTGGCGCTAACCAATAACCGCATGAAAGCCGACACTGGGACTAAGATGATTCATATCGGTAAAAATACCCGTAGCCGTATCGTTTCTAAAGGGATTTCCAGTGATGAATCAAGCAACACTTACCGCGGTTTAGTGAAAGTGTTGCCTTCGGCGGAAAAAGCGCGTAATTATTCCCAATGCGATTCAATGCTTGTGGGAAATAAATGCAGTGCCAACACATTTCCCTATATTGAAATCAAGAACAATACAGCCACAATGGAGCACGAGGCATCAACATCGAGAATAAATGCCGACCAGATATTTTATTTGCGCTCGCGCGGCCTTGACACAGAACAGGCGGTCTCTTTAATCATCAACGGATTTTGCAAGGAAGTCTTTAAAGAGCTTCCGATGGAGTTTGCCGTCGAAGCCATCCGACTTCTGGAGATGAAGCTTGAAGGAAGCGTAGGATAAAAACGTAACACGTAACACGCGACATGTTACATGTCACTTGTCACGTGTCACAACTTAAGTGGAGATAAAATAAAAATGATCGAAATTAAAAATCTACATGTCCGCGTCGCCAACGGCGGCCCGGAAATCATCAGAGGAATGAACTTAACGATTAATGCCGGTGAAGTGCATGCCATCATGGGCCCTAACGGTTCAGGGAAGAGCACCTTGGCAAAAGTTATTTCCGGCCATCCGGAATACGAAATCACCGAAGGTGAAATCCTTTACGAAGTCAATTTCAAGAAAGTAAATATCCTGGAGATGGAACCGGAAAAACGCGCCCGCGAGGGAATTTTTCTGGCGTTTCAATACCCTGTCGAAGTTCCCGGTGTCAACACCGCAGAATTTTTACGCGCTTCTTTTAACGAGATTTGCAAAGCCCAAGGGGCAGAGGAAATGGATCCCTTAGATTTCCAGGAATATCTGGGGAAGAAAATGAAAGCCGTCGGGATTGATGGCGATAAATTTGTTAACCGGCCGGTTAATGTCGATTTTTCCGGTGGGGAAAAAAAGCGCAATGAAATTCTCCAGCTGGCGATTTTAAATCCCCGGTTAGCTGTTTTGGATGAAACCGATTCCGGATTGGATATTGATTCTTTAAAGACCGTTGCCCAGGGCGTGAATGCGTTAAAACGTAAAGACAATGCCTTTTTAGTTATTACGCATTATCAACGGCTTTTGAATTTCATTGTCCCGGACTTTGTCCACATTATGATTAAAGGGAGAATCGTCAAATCCGAAGGAAAAGAATTGGCATTAGAAGTTGAAGAAAAAGGTTATGACTGGCTGGCATCGGCAAAATCTTAAAGAGGCTCTGGTTATATTATGACAACACAAACACAAAAATTGATTAAAGACTCCCAGCTGTTCTTCCAATCTCTTCAAAAAGAGAGCCCGCCGTGGTTGCGCGATGTTCGGGAAAAAAGTCTTTCCCATATTACTGAAGCGGGATTCCCGTCTATTAAAGATGAAGAGTGGAAATACACCAACATCACACCTATTCTCGAACACACCTACAGCATTGCTGAAGAAGGGAAGATCAAAGAAAACAAGGAATTCCTACGCTTTACCCAAGGTGATACACACACAATTGTCTTCGTTAACGGTATCCATGACCCGAAACTTTCTACGAATAAACCATTACCTTCCGGTGTCGAAATCAAAACGATTCAAAAAGCCGTTAAGAATAACGGTGTTCACCTTGAACCGCTATTTACACAACACGTTTCCCAATCACCGGATTCCTTTGCAGCTTTAAACCTCGCTTTTGTTAGAGATGGAGTTGTCATTGAAATAAAAGACAAAGTGGTTTGCAAAGATTTAATCCATATTGTGCATATCCACACCCCAACAGCGGAGAAAGCGATTGTTTTCCCGAGAACGATTATTCACACCGGGAAATCGGCAGAAGCAACCGTTTGCGAAAGCCACATCGCCTTTGACGATGACATCAACTATTTTGCCAACGCCTTAACGGATATTTTTTTGAGCGAAAATGCGATCTTGCATTACACTAATTTACAGAAAGACAGTTTAAAAAGTTACCACATCAATAATACGCGTGTCTGGCAAGAACAGAATTCTCATTTTGACGGGTTTACGCTCACAACCGGCGGGCAAATCACCCGCAACAATCTGGACATTTCCCTAAACGGCGAAGGCTGCGACTCAAAACTTTTCGGATTATACTGTACAGCCGGCACCCAACTTGTTGATAACCACACGTCGGTCGACCACCGTTTCCCCAATTGCACCAGTAACCAATTTTATAAAGGGATCTTAAACGGTGCCTCCCGCGGAGTTTTTAACGGTAAAATTTTTGTCCGGCAAATAGCCCAAAAAACAAACTCTTACCAACTTAATAAAAATTTAGTGTTAGGAAAAGATGCCCGTATTGATACAAAACCACAGCTAGAAATATTTGCTGATGATGTCCGCTGCACTCACGGCGCAACTATCGGGCAGCTCAATGAAGATGAACTCTTTTATCTGCGCAGCCGCGCGATTCCGCTCAAATTAGCCACCAAAATGCTGGCACAAGGGTTTGTCGATGAGATATTGGCAAATATACAAAGCGAGGAAGTCGCACGCAAAGCCCATATCGTCCTTGAGCCAACTTTTCATTCGTTATAAAAACTTAGTGCGTGACACGTGACAAGTAACATGCCGTGTGTTGCGTGTTATATATCACCGAAAAATTCCAACAATAATGTCTCAATTCAACGTTAAAAAAATCCGCAAAGACTTTCCCAATTTGAACGTTAAAGTTCATGGAAAACCTTTGGTTTACCTTGATAACGCCGCCACCACGTTAAAGCCCAAAGCTGTTATCGAGGCCATTGATGAACACTATCGGACTTACACTTCCAATGTTCACCGCGGGGTGCATGCCTTAAGCGAGAAGGCGACTGCCGCCTACGAAGAAGCACGAAAAAAAGTTCAGCACTTTATTGGCGCAGAAGATTCCTCACAAATCATCTTTACCCGCGGAACAACCGAATCGATTAATCTTGTGGCCTACAGTTACGGACGCGCCTTTTTAAAAGAAGGGGACGAAATCCTTATTTCCGAAATGGAACACCACTCGGACATTGTTCCTTGGCAAATATTGTGCGAAGAAAAAGGATGCATCTTAAAAGTCGCGCCGATGGACGATCACGGGGAAATCATTTATGAAGAATTTTCAAAACTCCTGAACCCGAAAACAAAATTCGTTTCTGTCGTCTATATTTCAAATTCGTTAGGGACGATCAATCCGGTCAAAAAAATCATCCATGATGCCCACCGGCTTGGCATTCCAGTTTTAATCGATGCCGCCCAAGCTGTCAGCCATCTCCCGGTTAATGTCATGAAACTCGACTGCGATTTTCTGGCTTTTTCGGGGCACAAATTATTTGGGCCGACGGGAGTCGGTGTCCTTTACGGAAAGCGCGAGCTGCTTGAAAAAATGCCGCCATTTCTTGGCGGAGGAGACATGATTTCCTCCGTAACATTTAAAAAGACAACGTATAATTCCTTGCCATATAAATTTGAAGCCGGGACACCTAATGTTGCGGATGTTATCGGTTTAGGAGCCGCGATCGATTACATCCAATCCATCGGATTTGAAGGTATCACCGCGCACGAGCAGGAACTTTTAGACTATGGAACAAAAGCCTTAAAATCAATCTCGGGATTAAAACTGATCGGCACCGCTGAACATAAAGCTTCGATTCTGTCGTTCATCCTTAAAGGAATTCACCCGCATGACATTGGCACACTCGTTGATCGGGAAGGGGTGGCAATCCGCACGGGCCATCACTGCACGCAGCCGGTTATGAAACATTTTAATGTACCCGCCACGTCGCGCGCGTCGTTATCGATGTACAACACAAAAAAGGAAATTGATATTTTGGTTAAAGCGCTTAAGAAAACAATAAAAGTATTTAATTAACTCGTAACATGTAACACGCGACAAGTAACACAAATTTTTGTCACGTGTCACATGTAACTTGTCACCGATCAAAACATGGATACCAAAGACCTCTACCAGGAAGTTATTATTGAACACAACAAAAAGCCGCGCAATTTCCGTAAACTCGATAACCCAACTCATTCGGCTGAAGGATACAATCCTCTGTGCGGTGACCATTTGCACATTTACCTTCAAGTTGGCCCCAACAATATCATTGATGATTTTACCTTTGAAGGTGATGGCTGCGCAATTTCGAAGGCTTCCGCTTCGATGATGACCCAAAGACTTAAGGGAAAATCCGTTAATGAAGCCAAAGAGCTTTTTAAAGAATTTCACCAGCTTGTTAATGGCAAACTCAACCCCGATAAAGACCCGAATCATTTAGGAAAACTAGCGATCTTTTCAGGTATTTGGCATTTTCCGGCGCGCGTCAAATGCGCCAGCCTTTGCTGGCATACTTTAAAAGGTGCACTTGATAAGACGCAGGACTTAGTAAAGACAGAATGACGCTAGCTTTAAGCCGTAAGTGGTAAGTAGTAAGTTCAAAGTGAATGTCCCCTGGCTCATTTCCTCCATTCACATGTATAAACACATTACATACAAAGGAGGAGAAATGAGTGTTAAAACGTTTAAAGATTTAATTGTTTGGGAGAAAGCACATCAGTTTACTCTTAAAATCTATCAGCTAACAAAAGGATTCCCAGCCGAAGAAAGATTTGGATTAATTAACCAAATAAGAAGATCTTCAATTTCTATCCCTGCGAATATTACTGAGGGATACAAAAAAACAGATAAAGACTTCCGGCGTTATCTTGATATTTCCGAAGCATCATTAGAAGAAACTAAGTACCATTTATTGCTAAGTAAAGACTTAGGCTACTGCGGGGGTGAGGATTTTAATGCGCTATCCGAGATGGCTGATGAAATTGGAAGACTTTTGTATGGACTACGCAAAAGCATTAGACTCAATTAACAGTAAAGCTTACCGCTTACCACTTAAGGCTTATGGCTAACTTAACGTTTGACCAACTCAATCGGCCTCTACATGACGTGCGCATTAGCGTCATCGATCGCTGCAACTTCCGCTGCCCGTACTGCATGCCGGAGGCAGAATATTCCAAACATTATTCATTCTTAAAAGAGAAACAGTGGTTGACCTTTACCGAAATTGTCCGCCTCACAAAAATCTTTACCCAGCTTGGTGCTAAGAAAGTCCGCATTACCGGCGGCGAACCCTTACTGCGCCCCGGTGTTTGTGATCTCATTGAAGAACTCGCACAGATAAAAGAAATTGAGGATTTAGCTTTAACCACCAATGGTTCATTGCTGGGCAAATATGCCGATGACCTGAAAGCGGCAGGGCTGCAACGCTTGACGGTGAGTTTAGACACACTTGATTCGCGCATCTTCAAACAAATGAGCGGAGGGAAGGGCCGCCTCAGCCAAGTGTTAGACGGCATCAAAGAAGCTGAGCGCGCCGGATTTCAAAAAATAAAAATTAATGTTGTTGTCCAAAAAGGCGTCAATGACCAAACAATCTTGGATTTGGTCAAATACTTTAAAAACTCCGGCCACATTTTACGTTTTATTGAATACATGGATGTCGGCAACTGCAACCATTGGCTGGAAGAATACGTCGTGCCTTCCAAGAAAATTGTTGAGATGATTCATTCGCATGCCCCGCTGGAACCTATCAAAGCAAATTATTACGGTGAAGTTGCTGAGCGCTACCGATTTAAAGATGGGAGCGGGGAAGTCGGATTTATCTCCTCGATCAGCCAGCCGTTTTGCCGCGACTGCACGCGGCTGCGCTTATCAACGGATGGAAAACTTTTTACCTGCCTTTTTGCCTCAACTGGAACAGACTTACTCGGCCCTCTGCGTGGGGAAGTTAGTGATAACCGAATTACAAATATTATTAAAAATATCTGGAAAAAACGAAAAGACCGGTATTCTGAACTTAGAAGTGAACCATTGAAGGAGAATTCACAACATGAAAAAATTGAAATGTTTCAAATCGGGGGATAACTTATCTTAAGATAAACGGCCAATCCGTCTATTTTTTTAGAAAAAAGGCTGCCACCACTTTGCGCATGTGTTATAATTAATTCATGAAAAAACTAACGAAACATCAAGTCATCGAAATTCTTCGCAAAGAGCAAGCAACGCTTAGGAATAGATTTGGTGTTAAAAAAATCGCCATATTCGGATCCTTCGCCCGCGGTAATCCAACCTTAAAAAGCGATATCGATATCTTCCTTGAACTAGAGAAACCTTTAGGCCTCAAATTTTTCCAATTAGGCGACTATTTGGAAAAAAAATTTCACCGCAAAACGGACATCCTCACCCCTGGGGGATTAAAGGGTATCCGCATCAAACATGTTGCGGATAATATCCGCCGAAGTATCATCTATGTCTAACCGAGACGACCGGACACTCCTCTTCGATATTCATGAAGCCGTTAAACGTATCAACTCTTACACAAAAGGGATGGCCGCAAAGGAATTTTTCAAAGACTTAAAAACACAGGATGCCATTATCCGCAACTTTGAAATTATTGGGGAAGCGGCGAAAAACGTCTCTAAAACTTCAAAAGAAAAATACCCTGAAGATTCGTGGAAAGACTTGGCAAAATTTCGTGACAAATTAATCCACCATTATTTTGGCATTAATATCGACCTTGTGTGGGGGAAATCATCGAAACATCTCTGCCTGAAATCGCTAAGCATATAAATAGAATCCTCAAAGACAAAAAATAAGCCGTCCGCATCAAATATCCAAAGAGGAGTACAACATGAAAAAATTGAAATGTTTCAAATCGGGGGATAACTTATCTTAAGATAAACGGCCAGTCCGCCTGTTTTTTAGAAGATACATTTGATATCGAGATGGGAATTGGTTATAATTTAAAACAGTGAAACTTCCTATACCTTCACATTTTGAAAAGATTCTTGAAGAGTTAAACCGTCATAATGTTAAATATTTGATTGTCGGGGGGATTGCCGTCAACTTGCATGGTTTTTACCGCTCGACACTGGATTTGGATATTATTTTGCTTCTTAGTGATTCGAACTTAGGAAAATTTGTGAAGGTTATCCGAAAATTAGGCCTCGTTCCCCGGGCTCCGGTCAAAATAGAAGATTTTGCCAATGCCGCGTTGAGGAAAATTTGGATTAAAAATAAAAACATGAAAGCTTTTACGCTTTATGATCCTGATTTTCAGAGGAAATACCTGGATGTTGTTATTGATCACCCCCTGGATTTTCAACAGGCCTTTAAACGAAAAAAAGTTTTTAAGGATAGAGGGTTAAGCGTGCCGGTTATTGCTGTTTCAGACCTGCTGAGGATGAAGAAAAGCGCCGATCGTATGCGAGACGTTATTGATATTATGGGTTTAAAAGAAGCGCAAAGGATAAAACGTGAAACAAAAAAAAGTTAACCAGTATTCCAAGGAAGATTTAAGGTGGTATATTGCTCTGCCAGTGAGGGAAAAGTTGCGCCTGATTGAGCAAATGAACAATTTTTTCGATCGTTTTATGCCTAAAACAAACAAGAAGATTTGGTCAAAGTTACAGGATAAGGGTTATTGATTACTCTTTTGAACGCTATCTTTAAAAGGGTTCAGGTCATGCATTTCTTAAAAAGCACCTGATTTAATATAAACTATGAAAAAATTGAAATGTTTCAAATCGGGGGATAATCCCGGACGATCAGTAGCACCACAATTTAATAAACTTTTACAATTAACTTTGGCTGTTTGTTTTTATCTGTTCTGCTTTCAATACCAAAGCGTGGCCGAAACGATCAAAACAAAA
>CAZVZR010000068.1:0-12009 GCA_964630825.1 uncultured Planctomycetales bacterium
ACTTCGCAATGAACGACCACCGGACCTTTGTACGCCAAAGCTTGTTTTGCTTTTGCCCGGACCTCAGAAACTTTATCGATATGAATCCCTTTAATGCCGTAAGCACCGGCTAATTTAACAAAATCCGGATTGCCTTCCAAGTCCACGCCGGATAAACGATTATCAAAGAAAAGTTCCTGCCATTGCCGCACCATGCCCAAATATTTATTATCAATAACAAAAACTTTCACCGGCAACTTATGGATCGCCATCGTGGAAAGTTCGGCAAATGTCATTTGAAAGCCGCCGTCACCGACAATGGCCACGACCAAATCTTTGGGCCGACCGAACTGCGCGCCCAAGGCAGCAGGGAAGCCAAAACCCATTGTCCCGGCGCCACCGCTCGACAGCCATTTTTGCCCTTCAATCGCCCGGTTAAACTGTGCCGACCACATCTGATGCTGTCCAACGTCGGTTGAAAAGATTGCTTTACCTTTGGTTAAATCATTTAAAACATCCAAAACACATTGGGCTGTAAGTCCGTTTTTATTGCTGTACTTTAAAGGATATTGTTCACGGTAAGCGCCCAATTCCTTAAGCCATTCTTTAGTGTCGCAAGGCTCGACATATTTGACGAGTTCTTCCACAACCAACCGCGCATCACCACATACATGCGCATCAGGATTAACAATCTTGCCGAACTCAGCTTCATCAATATCGATATGTAATTTTTTAGCACCGATACAGAATTTTTGAGGATTACCATTAATACGGTCATCCCAACGCGATCCGATTGATAAAATCAAGTCACAACGGGTCAAAGCTTTATTAGCGTAAGCGGTCCCGTGCATACCTAGCATTCCCAAATTCAAAGGATCTGTTTCAGGAAATTCACCTTTACCTAAAAGCGTATTCGTAACCGGCGCACGCAATTTGTACGCTAGTTTTTTAATTGCGGGGCCGGCCTGTGATAATACCGCACCATGGCCCACCAAAAGAAGAGGGCGTTTGGAGCCGTTAAACATCGCTCCCATTTTTTTAATATCGCTGATATTGCCGCCGCTGGGAACTTTATAGCCAGGCAAATCCATCGGCGGGTTCAATGAGTCCCCGGTGAATGGGGCCGAAGTTACATCTTTAGGTAAATCAATGTGCACCGGACCGGGACGGCCGGTACTGGTAATATGAAATGATTCGCGCACAATTCTTGGGATATCATTGGTGTTTCTGACCAAATAGCTATGCTTGACCACTGGCATCGTAATGCCAAAAATATCCGCTTCCTGAAAAGCGTCTTTTCCTAACATAGGAGAGATCGTTTGGCCGGTTAAAACTATCATCGGCACGGAATCCATATGCGCGGTTAAAATACCGGTAACGGTATTGGTTGCACCCGGACCGCTGGTTACAAGCACAACGCCTGGCCGGCCGGTTGCACGGGCATAACCATCAGCCATATGCGTGCCGCCTTGTTCATGACGGACTAGAATAAGTTTTATTTTTGAGCCAACAAGCGCATCGAAGATAGGAATAGCCGCGCCGCCGGAAAGCCCCCAGATGTATTCAACACCATGATTTTCCAGACAACGGATTAACGCTTCGGCGCCAGTCATTTGTTTTTTAGGTACTGCGGGTGCTTTTGTTGAAGTTGTAGCTTTACGTTTTGTTTTTGTCATAGCTTAAATGAAAACTGGTTAACAAACAGGTTTCCATACTAACACAATTCCCCGCCTTTTTTCAAGTATAATCTCGCCAAAGGCTTGCATTCTCTTTAAAAATCATATATGATGAATAACCTCGAAGGAAAACCAATGATTCAAGAAACAGAAAACATAGCATCAAGTAGTCGCCCTGTGAAAGCCGTCGGCCTTTTGTCCGGTGGGTTAGACAGCACCTTGGCGGCGAAAGTTGTACGTGATTTAGGCGTTGAAGTTCACGGTGTTTATTTTGCCATGCCATGGGGATGTTGCAGTAAAGCAGATGCTATCAGATCAGCCGAATCACTCGGGATAAAATGCATTGTTTTACAACTTGATGAACGCTACCTCGAAGTCGTCCGGAAACCGAAGTACGGTTACGGCACGGCCATGAATCCTTGTGTTGATTGCCGCATTCATATGTTTTCCCGCGCCGCACAATACATGCGCCACATCGGGGCTGATTTCGCGTTCACCGGTGAAGTTTTAGGGCAAAGGCCAATGTCACAACAAAGGCACAGCATGAGAAGCATTGAAAAAGGTTCGGGATTGGAGGGGCGTTTACTAAGACCTTTATGCGCTCAACTTATGGAACCAACTTTACCGGAAATAGAAGGGCTCATCGATCGTGATAAGCTTTTAAAAATCTCCGGCCGTTCGCGCAAAGAACAATTGCAATTGGCCGATGATTACAAAATTACCGATTTTTCACAGCCTACCGGCGGATGCCTTTTAACCGATCATAATTTTGCCCGGCGCATGAAAGACACCCTAGATCATGGTTATCGCAATTTCCGTGAAACAATTTCGCTGAAATGGGGCAGGCACTTTCGTATCAATGAAAATTTCAAGGCGATCATCGGCCGCGACCACGAAGAAAACCTGGCGCTCATCCACTACGCGCATCAAGATGATGTCATTCTCCAGTTGGACGATAACCTCGGCCCTACTTGTATCCTCAAAGGCTCTGGCGTTTCAGAAGAAATATTAATGCTGTGCGCCGGCCTTATTCAACAATTTTCCCGCTATAAAAGTGGCCCGCCGCAAAGGACAAAATATTGGACACTTAAGGATAAAAATAGCGTAAATTATATTTACGGGAGCGCTTTAACGGACGCGCAAACTAACCAAATGGCAATATAAAATATGTCAACCACTAAAGACCAAGTCCTAAACGCTTTAAAAGCGATCATTGATCCTGACTTCAACAAAGATATTGTCTCCTTAGGTTTTATCAAAGATGTTACTATTGACGGGGGCAAAGTCTCAGTTACTATTGAGCTGACAACGCCGGCCTGTCCGGTCAAAGATGAATTTGAACAAAAAGCCAAGCAGATCCTTTCCCATTTGCCCGGTGTCAAAGAGGTCGCCGTCCAATTAACGGCCCAACAAAGAAAACCACAAAGCCTGCCGCAAGGAACTCCGCCAGCGCTACAAAATGTTCAGTCGATTATCGCCGTCTCCTCATGCAAAGGAGGCGTCGGTAAATCAACGATTGCGGCCCAAATGGCACAGGAATTAGCCCGGCGTGGCTTTAAAACAGGTTTAGTTGATATTGATATCCATGGGCCGTCTATTCCAACATTATTTAATTTACACAACATCGAAATCTTTGCCAACGCACAAAAACAAATTATCCCTATCTTTAAAAATGGGCTGAAAATTATGTCCTTTGGTTTTTTGCTTGGTGATGCGCCAGCGGTTATGCGTGGCCCCATCGTTAGCCGTTATGTCCAGGAGGTTCTTACCAATACCGCTTGGGGCGAATTAGATTATTTGTTTGTCGATATGCCGCCGGGGACAGGCGATGTGCAATTGACTGTTTGCCAGCAAATCCGTTTATCCGGAGCTATCATTGTCACCACACCACATAATTTATCTTTGTTGGATGTGGCGCGGGGTATCCTCATGTTTGAAAAAGTCAATGTGCCCATTTTGGGTGTCGTCGAAAATATGGCCTTTTACATTTGCGATAATTGTGATAAAAAACATTTTATTTTTGGCCAAGGCGGGGGAGAGAAACTCAAAGAACGCTTTGGCATTGAAGTCTTAGGCCAACTGCCCATCTTACCGCAACTCACTTTAAGTATTCAAGAACCCTTAGCTAATGAATACATCATGCAAACCGTCGATAGCGCCATGCGTGCCTTAGGCAAGAGGAGTATTCTGCAGACAGAGATCCCACAAATTCAATTTGATGACAAAGAAGTGACTTTAACTTGGCCGGACGGCACACGGTATCAAATCAGTAATCGCGAGTTACGGCTAAGCTGCCGCTGCGCATTATGCGCCAATGAATTAACAGGAGAAAAAATCTTTAGTGAGAAAAACCTTCTCCCTAATATTGCTGCGAAGCAAATTGCACCTCTGGGAAACTACGCCTTAAGCATTGCTTGGAACGACGGCCACGCTTCAGGGATATACCCATACGAAACAATCAAATCTTTAACGCAAAACAGCCCGACTTCAGGGAGAAAATAATGAGATTATTCTTACTCGGCACAAGTATATTTTTTTTGCTTTTTGTTTCAGACGGTCATCAACTGGAAGCCAGCCTGGAAAAAGGACATATAGCTACTGACCGACAGGAAATGCTTGTCGGCACCATTCAAAGTGTTCACCGCAACAATATTGTGATTATCAATGAAGACACAAAATTGCCCGTAGAATTTGTTTATTTGGGGCGTAAAATAAAATTAGCCAAGGGAGACAAGGTCCGTATTTATTACCGCAGGCGGGGACAAATTATCGACATCATCAAAAAATTAACCCCGGTGGAATATAAAGCGGATGGACAAAACAAAGGGTATTTTTTAAAGAAAGATTAAATTAAAAGCGTCAAGAGATTAGGTCTTCTTCAACAATTCCGCTAACTCGCCATTCTCGTGCATCTCAGTCACAATATCGCAACCACCAACAAACTCACCGTTAACATATAATTGAGGAATGGTCGGCCAGTCAGCGTACTCTTTAATGCCCTGACGGATATCTTCGTCTTCTAAAACATTACGACTGCCGAATTTGACACCATGTTCTTTGAGGATAGCCGCCGTGCGTGCGGAAAATCCACATTGGGGAGCTTCTGGTGTGCCTTTCATATAAAGAAAGACTTTGTTTTTCTTTACATCATTTTCTATTTTTTGTTTAATTGATTCGTCCATTTTCACTGTCCTTTCTAATTTAAAATCCAAAGTTGCTTTTTTCTTTAGCCCATTTTTCCGGTGTAAATGTTTTAAGCGCCAATGCGTGCACAGCACCGGCAAAAGCTTCTTTTAAAGGTTTCATCACCATCTGATGTTGCTTAACAAGCATAACCCCGTTAAATGAAGAACTCACAACAATTGCTTGGAGGTGCTGGCCATCGTTCATCGGATCCATAATGTACGCCGTTGTATGAGGAATATTCGCTTCAATTATGTTCTTAATTTCATCCAATGTCATTTCTTGCTCACATTTTCTTTAAGCCAATCAATAATGTCATCCGATTCATAAAGAGCTTCACCGTCAATCACCAAGCAAGGGACTTGTGCCTGCCCGCCGAACTTAACTAACTCATCCTGATATTGGGTTTTCTCATGAATATTTTTCTTCGGGATATCAATTCCTTCAGCGCTCATATAGCGTAAAACTTTTTGACAATACGGACAAGACGGAAAGTAGTATAGCGTTAGACTACGCATTATTTCATTGTTGTTACAAGTTCTTCGGTAAAGGCGATCACTTTATCTTCCAACCGAACCTTATTTAACCGGTTTATTTCCTGCAAACAGGTGGGGGAGGTGACATTGACTTCAATTAAATATTTTCCCAGAATATCGATACCGACAAAATACAAACCAAGTTTCTGTAAATGCGGTCTTAGAATTTTGATAATTTGTTGATCATTTGGCGTTATTTCTGTAGCTCTAGGCTTGCCGCCGGCAAAAAAATTATTCCGGTGATCGCCTTTGGCATGTACCCGCAATACGGCGCCTAACGGCTCGCCGTTTAACAACAAAATGCGCTTATCGCCTTTTTCAGCTTCTTGAATAAATTGCTGCAAGATTATTTCTTTTGTCCAGTTTCGGCTTAAAGCCTCCAAAGTTACTATTGCATTTGTGTCGTTATTGCGCACACGAAACACCCCTTGCCCGCCATGCCCATCGGTGGGTTTAGCAATAACGGCGTTTTCCTTACCCAGAAAATTTAAAAGCTCGTCTTTGCGGCGGCTGACCATCGTCCTGGGGACAATCTCACTAAACTGCGTGGCCCACAATTTCTCATTTACGGTACGTATGCCCGAAGGGTTATTAATGACGGGAATATGCTTTGGCATTAAATCCAATAACCAAGTATCCATTAGGTATTCGGAGTTAAACGGTGGGTCAGTGCGGATGAATAAAACATCAATAACGTTTTCAGAAAGAATACTGTTAGCTTTTTTTATAAAGAGATGATTTTTATTTTTTTGAGGGATGACTTCGGTGACATGGAAATATAATTTGCCATTCTTGCGAATGGTTCCACCGCGCGGCAGGAAATACACCTTGTGCTTTTTCCTGTGCGCTCCCAGCATCAAAGCAAAGGTAGTGTCCTTTTCATAGATGACCTTTTCCAAAGGGTCCATTAAAAAGACAAACTTCACTTCTTTCGTTCCTCCAATTGTATAATTTCCCGGCGGGCGGCTATGGCGGCAATCCGAGCGAGAATCCGGTACACGTCAAAAATAGTTATATCATGATGCACACCGCAGTCGCCGTATTTGCTTAAATGCGGGCACATTTTCTTAAAGTCCATGCCTTTGGTATTTAAACTTTCTCTGTCAGTTTTAGTTGAATGCGAGCGGTAAAAACCCCCAATGAGATTGTTCTCGATCTGATAAATAACAACTTCGCTCACCTTTTCATCAATGCTGTAAATAGTCGGCACGCCTTCTTGAATCAAAAATCGCGTAATGCTGGAACCGCTTTTACCAACACTCATGTTGGCCCGGGCCCGATGATTCAACTTCAATATATCTTCGGGTTTCTCCACAGCCAATACGCCCATCCCGTAAGTTCCTGCATCAGCTTTCAAAACAAAGTAAGGTTTTTCTGTGAGGTGGTGTTTCTTGTATTTTTCCTCAATTTGGGTAAACAATGCTTCAGCGGAATGCAGCAATCTTTTTCGGTCGTCCTCAAGATTAATATCCACATTATCCACAACAGTATAAAGACAAGAAAATATCCACGGATCCAAATCAATGATCTTCGCAAAATCCCGCATCAAATTATTGGCATGTGAAAAATGATGTGACTTGTGGCGCGAGTGCCAGCCAGCCTGAATCGAAGGGTAAATCGGCACCTTAGAACGATTAAGGATCTCCGGGATTCCTCCAATAAGGTCGTTGTTCATAATAATTAAATCAAATGTCTCTTTGCCAGATTCGTATTGTTCGAGCACGTTTTTAAAACAATGGATATGAACTGTTTGACCTGTAGACGTTTTAAACTCAGCGTATTTGTTTTGATCGCAAAAATTGGGCTGGTCAGTAAAAAAGGTGGCAATTTTAACATTGAAACCTGCGTTTTTAATAATCTCCTGCAAAATGCGGATATTTTCAAGATAGGCGGTGTTTCGTGTGTGTTCTTCGGCGACAATGAGTATATTGCGGCAGTTGGGAACACGCCCCAAAATAGCTTTCTTGATAAAGCCTACGGAGTCAGCTAACCCATGCTCGCATAAATTATTGAATCCGGCAGGGAATATGTTGGTATCAACGACAGCAATCTTAAATCCCGCGTCGCGAATATCCACAGAGGAATATAAGGGAAGCTCATTGGACCCTTCATGGGATTTCAGCCATTGATGAATTGCTTCCTGCTTAGCTTTAATCCGTTCAATGACTAAAGGCATTGTATCGACAAACGTCGTCGTTCGTGTATTGACCATAGTATTTTATTTCCTTTATTGAAAAGCGGTATATTATGCAATAATTTTATCTAAATGTCGAGCGATTTCCGATGGGGGCGCTTAGCAAAATAGCTCTAAAATGAGTGTGGTGCTACCATGAGGATAACGAAGTCTGGTCATTGGCACTGATTTGTGTTACACTAAGGACTATGACAGCAAAAGACAAAATCATCAAAATCCTTAAAAGTAAGTTTACCCCGCATAAAATCGAAATTATTGATGATAGTGCTCTTCATGCGACCCATCGTGGTGCTTTAAATTCTAAAGGCGGACATTATCGTGTAACGATCGTTTCCGATGAATTTGCTGGGAAAAACTCTCTGGAAAGACATAAAGTGGTTTACGAAACCTTAAAGGGAGAAATCGGCAAAAGCATCCACGCCATTTCCATCCGTGCCTTCACGGTCAGCGAAAATAAATTACGTACGTAATTTATACCCAATCTTAAAAAGAAATACCGTGAAGTAAAAGAATATCCCGGCCAGGACAAATACTAAAATCGCGCAGGTCAGAACCGATACATCAGACATTCCAGTCACGCTGTAGCGGATGCCTTGAACAAGATAAAACATGGGGTTGAAGCGGGAGATAGTTTCAACAATCGGCGGGAGCATGGAAATAGGATGAAAGACTCCGCCTAAAAGAATAAGCGGAAAAATCACATAAACATTCCACATATTGAGCATGGCAAAATCTTCTGCCCACAAAGCCCCGAGCATCCCACCGCAGGAAAAAATCACTGCAATAAAAACAACAAAATAAAGCAAGATGATGGGATGTACAATTGCCGTTGGTTTAAAAATAAGTGAAACAAAATATACGCCACTGCAAACAACAATACCGCGGACAACCCCGCCGGCCAAAAGCCCCAAAACCATTTCAAAATATGACAACGGCGACAAAAGGACTTCCTGAATGTGATTATGCCAGCGGGCAATAAACAGTGACGAGCTCGTGTTTTCGTACGCACTGGAAATCAAATGCATCGTCATTAAACCAGGAACGATGAACCCCAGATAAGATACGCCCGCGCTACCAAAATTAATTCGATTACCGATGGCAACGCCAAAAATGTACATAAAAAGAACGGAGGTGACAAGAGGAGGAAAAACAGTTTGGCTGGAAACGGTCAAGAAGCGAAGAATTTCACGCCGAGATAAAGTTAAGACACCAACAGGGTTTGTAATCATTCCGTATCCATAACCTCTAAGAAAACCGCTTCGAGCGATTTATCTTGGACAATTTCCCTTTTTTCACCAATGCGTACAATGCGGCCTTGCTTAATAAGGCCGATGGTTTTGCAAAGTTTTTCTGCTTCGTCCATATTATGCGTGGTCAGAAAAATTGTTTTACCCTCTTTGTTTAACTGAGAAAGATAATCCCAAATTAAATACTTAAGCTCTAAATCACACCCAGCGGTGGGTTCATCGAGAATAAGAATTTCCGGTTCATGAATCAGCGCGCGGCATAAAAGCAGCCGTTTTTTCATCCCTCCAGATAATGCCCGGTGTTTAACGTTACGCTTATCATTCAACCCAAAGCGTTCTAAAAGTTGATCCGCCCGGCGCCTTGCTTCACCCGGCAGAACACCAAAATATCCCGCCTGATAAACCAGAATTTGGTGAATAGTAAAAAACGGGTCAAAATTAATATCTTGCGCACACAAACCCACGAGTTTGCGTGTTTGGGTATATTCAGTCTTTGCATTGTAACCAAAAACTTTTACTTCCCCGGACTGATAATTCGAAAGGCCGGTGATCGCATTGATCATAGTTGTTTTTCCGGCACCGTTGGGGCCCAAAAAAGCAAAAAAATCTCCCCGTTTGACTTCGAAGGATATTTTATCTAAAGCCTGGAAGCCATTATAAAATTTCGTCAAATTTCTAATGGAGATGGCACGTTCGGAGTCACGCATACTTTACCACTATCCTACTTTAGCACTCAGTTGTTGCATTTTTGCGCTTTCCTCGAAAGCTGTCTTAGCTTTCCGTGCAGCATTGCGGACAATTTCAGGCAAGGCGGGATGAATATAAATCATTCCCAAAAGGTCATCCAAGGTTGCTTCTTTATACATAAAGGCAATCAGCATATGAATCATGTTGGAAGCTTCTTCGCCAATAACATGTGCCCCTAAAATTTTCTTTGTCTGCTGGTCAAAAAGTATTTTACAAAACCCGTGGTCAGATAAAAGGGCCATACCCATCGCGCTTTGAGCGTACGAATTAAAACCTACCACATAATCCGCACCTTCTTGTTTTAATTCATCCTCCGTTTTACCAACAGCGGCAACTTGGGGATGGGCAAAAACAGCGTGGGGCATGGGAGGGTAGTGAATCGGTTCTTTGACTTTCTCAACAAAAAGTGTCCGGAAAAGGTATTCCCCTTCAAAATTAACACTGTGCCGGTAAAGATAGCGCCCAATACAATCTCCTAATGCATAAATCCCATCAACGGTTGTCTGTAAGTGTTTATCTACGGCAACAAAACCTTTTGCATCCAATTGAATATCTGTATTCTTTAAATCTAATGTATCTGTATTGGGAGTAACACCGGTCGCAATTAAAAGCGCGTCGGCGCGGATTTGCGTTTTACTGGCATCCGGCAACTGATAGGTAACCGTAAAGATACGATTCCGATGTTCTACTTTTAACGGGGCCGCACCAAAGTGAACATTGTGCCTTTGGCAAAATACTTTTGTAAATTCTTCGGCAACATCCGAATCTTCATTGCGTAAAAATTGGCTGCGCACTAAGAAATCCACTTCCGTGCCCAATGCACCGTAGGCATGGCCCAGTTCCACCGCAATATAACCGGCGCCGATAACAATCAATTTTTTTGGCAACTTCGTATTCCGTAACGCCTCGGTGCTGGTCATAAATGGCGTTTCCGTCAAGCCTTCAATGGTAGGGATGTGCGGCCGCGCCCCAACCGCGATAAAAATTTTTTCAGCGGTAATTTCTTCATTGGCGACACGGATAATTTTATTGGAAACAAATTGTGCTTCGGCGTGATAAAAATCAATGTTGGGATTACGTTCATATCCGGCAGCGATTTTTTGTGAATCGGCATCAACTGTTTGCGAAATGCGCGTAATCAAGCGTTCAAAATTTACATCAAAGGTTGGGTTGTTGTGAATATCAAAACGATGTGCCTGCTTAATCTCTATAGCAACATCGGCGGGATGAATCAGCATTTTGGAAGGAATACAGCCGCGGTTTAAGCATGTGCCGCCCAACGCGGATTTTTCAATGCAGGCGACTTTTAATCCCAATCGGGCAGCGGGCGAAACAATTTTTGCGCCGCCTCCGGAACCAATAACAATAACATCGTACTTTTTCATGGAGCTCCCCACGGCTTAACAGCCGTGGTTCCTGTTTTATCCCGACGAGGGCGACATCCTTCGTCGACACAGCTTTTAGTCCGCATTCATCCACGGCTAAAAAGCCGTGGTTTTTTGCGAAGGTGGATAATTAACGCGTGGCGAGCACTATTCTAGCAATATTGATTCAGATTGCAATCGGAAATTCACGAATTACCTGATTTAAAAACGGGAATTTTTGGGTTTCTTGGTATAAACTTGCGGTGCGATACCTTTCGAAGAAATTTTAGGGGTAGTTAACTGCTTCTTTTCTTTCCCTACCAGTTCCGCTATCCAAATCGGTTTTTCCGGGCACAATGCCAAATACCAAACAACTAAAATGTTAATCCCCGGGAAAAGCATTAAAAACCCCCACAATGCTGACTTCTGTAAATATTGCGCGATGGTAATCCAAGCAGAAAGAATAATAAATATATTAACAATCGGAACAAACAATAAAAATACCCACCACACCGGCTGCTCGGCAATCAAAATCGGTGTGATAAATAACATTGGGGGGAACCAAGTAATAAACGCGTATTTAGATTCCATTTTACCAGCAATAAGCACCAAAGGGAAAACAACAATAAAGTAAGCACAAATCACAATTACGATCCATTGCGTGGTTGTCAAATGGCTAAAATAGTTTTCCCAAAGAAACTTAGATTGTTGATAAAGAAAATCTTTAAGTTTGTCCATCTTACTTTTATATTCTTTAAGCTTAACTTCTTTTTGATACTCCATGTAATTCTCGCCCTTGGGGACTTCAACTTTTTTTTGTGAATAAGGATCAAATACATTTTGCACTTGATCCGTTTCGATGTTTAATGTGTTGATATTTTTGGGGGGATTGTCGGCTTTTGGTTGGGCTTCGTTTTTTTGTTGAGTACCTGCCTGAACCTCTTGCTTTTGAATCACCGCATTAGATGACACATTGGGCTCCTGTGGATTGGCAGGAATTGTTTCCAAAGGAGGCGTCTTTTCAGGAGCGCTTTCAGTTTGTAGAACCGGAACATTTTCAGTGCTGTTATTTGTATCGCCTAT
>CAZVZR010000069.1:0-11917 GCA_964630825.1 uncultured Planctomycetales bacterium
GCTCGGCAAAAAAATGGTCGATCGCACTCGCTTTTTTATTTGGCGCCAAAATGGAAAAATGGTCGCGTTCAGTTTGTGTCTCATCCATGGAGACACCATTTACGACGAATATTTGGGGCTCGATTACAACGTGGCTCTCGATCTCCATCTCTACTTTTTGACTTGGCGCGATGTCGTGGATTGGTCGATCAAAAATAAATTTAAATTTTTGATACCCATACTTTGTGAAGACTTCAACAGGAATCAGCGAGTCGGGAATAACGCCAAAACGGGTATGTTTGTTAATCAGGGGAAATTCGATAGACACAAACAGCCTCTTTAGGGTCGATGTGTTCGATAAGGAGGTTTTTATCACCTAGTTTATTCTTGATTTTATCAAACAGTTTCTTAGACGTTTTGGCACTGGCAATTACGGCGCCTTTGTAGGTGGCGACAAATTTTCCGGCGTATTTTTCTTGTAACTGGGTATATGATAATGGTTTCATTGTTTTTCTCTCCTCTTATAAAATTAACACAACTTAAAATGAGAAGCAAGGTTAGATTTTTATATTATCCCACATTAAACATGTGGTTAAAATAATACAGATAATTCATTGAAGCAAAAGTTTATTTTTGTTATTATATTTTAATTGTTAAGCAACAATCTACTTAGTTACCCTATGCAACAGATTTCCCTTATCGGGATTAACCACAAAACTGCACCCATTGATGTCCGGGAAAGGTTTTTTCTCACGCCTATCCAGCAGGACTTGCTTTTAAGCGAATTTAAAAGCAACCCCAATATTATCGAAGGCTTTGTCATCTCCACCTGTAACCGAACCGAAGTTTATGTCCGCACCTTGGAAGGCTTTGATCCGTTCCCTTATATTTATAATTTAATTTGCAGTATTAAACAAATTGTTAATCCGGATGCCTATCAAACAAATTTTTATGTTTATTCCGGGGAAAAAGCGGTTTCCCACCTTTTGCATGTCGCGTGCAGCTTGGATTCCCTAATATTGGGGGAGAAGCAAATTTTAGGGCAGCTTAAGAATGCTTTTGAGAAAGCGCAGCAGCGTGGGATGTTCGGGAAAGTATTTAATGTCCTGATGAATTTAACTTTACGCACGGGTAAAAAATCTTTTCAGGAAACTTCCATCGGCATTGGCGGGACATCAGTGAGCTGGGCAGCGATCGCCATGGCCGGGAAAGTCCTTGGGGAACTTCAGGAAAAAGAAGTCTTGGTGATTGGCGCCGGTGAAATGAGCAAGTTAGCCGTCGGCCAAATTCAAAACAAAAATTTTAAGAAAGTTTTTTTGATGAACCGCACAGAACAGAGCGCCAAAGAATTAGCCGATCGCTGCGGTGGGGTGTGCGCCGGATTTGGCGATATCAAAGAAATATTGACCCGTGTTGATCTGTGTATTTGCTCCATCGGCGCGCCACATTACATTGTTGAGCGAAGCATGATCGAAAAAATTATGGCGCAGCGCCAAAACCAACCTTTGGTTTTAATTGATATTTCAATGCCGCGCAATATTGACCCGGAAGCGGCCAGTGTTTCCAATGTCCGCCTTTTTGCCATCGACGACCTTAATGAAGTGGTCGATTCAAATATGAAAATCCGTCATCAATCGCTTGCGGAAGTGGAAGCAATTATCACCGAAAAAATTGCTGAATTCAAAGAGCGAATCCTGTCACCGTCTGAGGCTCTTCAAGAACCATCCATCGAGACTATTTAATTTGGCTTTGGCGTGTAATTTATTCGCAATGCCTTCTCAATACTCACAGATAATTTTTTATGCCCTAGCAGTCTTCGCGGCGTTGATTCTCTTTAATCGTTTTAGGAAAGCAACAATGACCGCAGAAGAAGCCCGTCAGCTAAAACAAATTCCCGAATTTCGCCTTGCCCAGGAATTTTCTGCTTTGGATGATAAAGATGTTGGGGTAGTTTTGCTTAATATGGGCGGCCCACGGACCAACGATGACGTGGAGGAATTTCAGAAACGTTTGTTCCATGACCCAATTCTTATTCGGTTTCCACTTTCTTTTTTATTGCAGAACATTTTTGCCTGGCTTTTGGTAACGTTTCGGCTCAAAGCAGTCAAAGCGCGCTATATGTTAATCGGCGGAGGGAGTCCCATTTATCGTTCAACGGAAGCGCAACACACCGCTCTTCAGGAAGAATTAAACCGCCGCGGACGGAAACTTGATGTCACTTATGGTTTCAACTACAGCTCTCCGTATCCCGAGGAAGTTATTCGATTACTCAAAGCAGTTAAGAAAAAATATATTTTGCCGCTTAGTTTATATCCGCATTATTCCAAAGCAACCACCGGCTCCAACATGCACTATTTAAAGTTGGAGAGTAAAAAGATTTACCCCTCGTTACAATTTCTGCCAACGCCTGTTTATTATTTGCACGACGGTTATATTCAGGGATTTGTCGATCGTATCAATGAACAAATCACGCAAGATGAAAAGCTCGATGATTTTTATTTAATTTTTTCCGCGCATGGCTTGCCGATGTATTTTTTAAATGAAGGTGACCCGTACCCATTTCAGATTTCGCAAACAGTTGCCAAAGTCCTAACACGACTGAATCGCACGGACCGTTGGATCATTTCTTACCAAAGTGCCGTCGGTCCATTCGAGTGGTTAAAGCCGGGGACAGAGGATGTTATTGAAGCGTTGGCCAAGGACGGATTTAAGAAAATCCTGATTGTGCCCATTGCGTTTGTCGGGGACCACATTGAAACAACATGTGAAATTAATATGGAATATCGCGCCTTTGCCCAAAAAGTCGGCATCGAAGATTATCGGATGTCCAAAGCTCTTGAAACCCATCCGGGTTTCATCCAGGCACTAGCTGATGCAACGGAATCGGTAGTGCCAAGTCACGCAGCGGAAAAACTGTTAACATAGGAGGTGAGAATGAGAAACATTGTTTTTTTATACGGAGTGCTGTTGTTGGTCGGCGGGTTTATCGGCTATGTTAAAGCCAAAAGCAAGCCTTCGCTAATTGCTGGGATTATTTCAAGTATTGTTATTTTTATCGCCTTGTCTTTGCAAAAAGATGGTAACCCTGTCGGGCGGTACTTGATTGTTCTGACCAGCGGAGCGTTGACGGTCCAGTTTTACAAGCGTTTTCAGGCGACCAAGAAATTTATGCCCTCGGGCATGCTGATGTCTTTAAGCGTTATTATTTTTATTCTAAGCTTGTTTATTCATTGATGCAATTCGACAGAGAACAATCAAGATACCTTAGCTTTGGGATCAATTTAACCGCCGGTTTTATATTTTTTACCTTTTTTGGGCATTGGGTCGATTCCAAAATCGGTAAGGGGCAAGCGTGGACATTGGCTGGGATGTTCATGGGTTTATTTTACTGTGGATATGAAACTTGGAAACTGGTTAAAAAACTCAACAAGTCGGATAAACCGTGATTTTTCTCGTATCATTGTTAGCGGTAATATTAGGGAACAAACTTTGTTTGCAGGCTATTTATTGGCCAGAGATACTGGGAGGGTGGGGGATTGCCATTTTGAATCACAGTTTGGGGACATTTTTAAAGCGGCAAAGCTTTAAAAATACGGTTCCCAAACGTATTTTGACTTACGCCGTTTTGTTTAATGTATTGAGGTTAATTGCCTTATTGGTCATCGTCATCTTGATTTTAAAGAACCCGGCAATTAAGAGCACTTTTTTTATTTTTTCCTTTTTTGTTTCCTATTTTATCTTTTTAATTTATTATGTTGTTGTCCTCGGCTGGCCCAAAACCGGTAAAAGGGCAAGATTGAAACTGATATGACAGAGAAATTCGACATTAACGAATACATCATGCACCATATCACCGATGGCCATGAGTGGCACATCCCGTTTTTACTCCCCATACACCTGCCTTCATTTTTAACCTTGCATGGCTTAATGCTTTTAATCGGCAGCTTTCTCTTAATATTACTTTTCTGTGTCGTTTACAATAAAAAAGAAACAATCCCTACGGGGATGACTAATTTGCTCGAATCTTTCGTCGTGTTTATTCGTGATGAAATCTCCATTGCCTGCCTGGGAGAGGAATATGGGCGTAAATTGACCCCGCTGTTTTGTAACTTTTTCTTTTTTGTTTTGGTATTAAACCTATTGGGGATTATCCCGTTGTTTGCCTCGGCGACATCAAATGTGAACGTAACTGGGGGGCTTGCCTTTATTACGCTTACTTTAATGACTGTTGGGACAATTTACAAAAACGGTGTGGGTGGATTTTTTAAAGCCCTTATTCCTTCGGGCGTGCCTATTCCCATTTTGGTGATATTGGTCCCGATTGAATTTCTGGGGATTTTTATTAAATGTTTTGCGCTCATGATCCGATTGTTTGCTAACATGCTGGCCGGGCATATCATCATTTTTTCGTTATTGAGCTTGGTTGTCGTGTATGGGTATTTTGCATTACCGGCAGTTGGCCTGGCATTGGCGATCGACTTGTTTGAAATCTTTGTTTCTTTGCTGCAAGCGTATATCTTTACATTGTTGTCGGCTGTCTTTGTGGGGTTAATGTTTGAGTCGCATCATTAAAAAAGATTATATTGACCTTTACACTCATAACGGGTCCTATATAATACAAATACTTTTTTAAATTATGTTATTAACCATCAACTTTTACAGGGAGGAACAAAAATGACCCCAGGAACATTCGCGGCTGTAGGGGCCGGACTTGTCTCGATTGGTGTTGGCATCGGCATTGGCACTCTTGCCGCTTCGGCATTGGAGGGGATTGCCCGCCAGCCAGAAGCAACAGGCAAGATTCAAACCGTCATGTTAATTGCAGCTGCCCTTATTGAAGGGGTAGCGCTCTTTTGCGCGGTTATGTGTTTTATGGCGCTCAACAAATAACCTAAAATAACCCAGAATTTAAAGCACCATGAACGAGCAAAACGAAACAATTGCAGTTGACGCGAAAGAACACTCCGCCCAAAATTCTCCGGGGGTATTGAGCCCGGATGTCAGTATGGTTATTTTAACATGGGTTGTGTTTTTTTTGTTATTGGCTGTGCTGTACAAATACGCTTGGAAGCCTATACTCGCTGCACTGGATGCCCGAGAGAAATTTATCAGAGAATCCGTTGGTAAAGCAGACCAGATCCGTCAAGAGCTAGAGAGGGTGGAGGCCGCACGTAAAGATATTTTGCGCGAGGCTGAGCAAAAATCCAAGGAAATCATAGAGCATTCCCGTAAAGCCGCACTTGAAGCGGCCAAGGTCATTAATGAAAAAGCCCGAAAAGAAGCCCAGATTATTGTTGAAAATGCCCAGCGGGAGATTAAAGAGGAAGTTGAAAAAGCGCGGGCGGATTTGCGCACCGAGAGTGCCAGGATCGCGGTCGAATTAGCCGGGCGAATTATCGAAGAAAACATGGATACGGAGAAGAATCGAAAGTTCATCAATCAAGTAATGAAAAACATCTAGCTTTTATGCCTTCACTTATTGCCAAACGATATGCTCAAGCATTGTTTAATTTAGCCGACGAAACCGGTGAATTAACCGCCGTTAATGATGATGCACGGATAGTTTCCACCGCAATCAGTGAATCACCCGAGTTAAACGGTTTTTTGCGTAACCCCGTTTTATCAGCCGCCGTTAAAAAGACTGTTATCACACAACTTTTTGAGAAAAAAATTCACAAGGTAACGTTAAATTTTATTTTGTTTTTAACGGAAAAATCCCGTTTGGCTTTTTTGGGTGAAATTCTCGAGGCGTTTGAAAAATTGTTTGACCTGTCGCAAGGAATAATAAGGGCTAAACTCACAAGCCGCTTCTCTCTCGAGGGGCATGACTTGGAAAGTATTAAAAAACGCCTTTCTGAGAAGTTTAACAAGAAAATTGAACCCGAACTGGTTATCGATGAATCCATTATCGGGGGTTTTAAGTTACAGATTAATGATGACGTTTTTGATTTGAGCGTCAAAACCGAATTGGACAATTTCTACAAACGTGCTTTGCACGAGCAAAAGGTATAACTATGACTGTCAAAATTAAAGCCGAAGAAATAACCGCCATTTTGAAAAAACAGTTGGTTGATTTTGAAAAAAAGGCCGATCATTATGAAGTCGGCACGGTTCTTAGCGTTGGTGATGGCATTGCCCGTGTATTTGGCTTGGGGCAGGTCATGGCCGGGGAATTGGTTGAGTTTGAAAGCGGGCTACGGGGGATTGCGCTTAATTTAGAGGAAGATAATGTCGGTATCGCAGTAATGGGAGAGGATACCCATATTAAGGAAGGCCAACAAGTCAAACGTACGCAGACGATCGCTTCCGTTCCGGTCGGCCCAAAGCTTGTCGGGCGCGTTGTTGATGCCCTCGGCAATGCCATTGATGGCGGTGCGCCTATTGATACAAAAGAATCTCGTCAGATTGAATTTAAAGCCCCGGGGATCATTGCCCGTAAAAACGTCCATGAACCAATGCAGACAGGGATAAAAGTTATTGATGCTTTAACACCTGTAGGCCGTGGCCAGAGGGAATTGATTATTGGTGACCGTAAAACAGGGAAAACTACCCTTGCCATTGATACGATTATTAATCAACGGGGGGAAGGCGTGTTTTGTTTTTATGTGGCCATCGGGCAAAAACGTTCGACGGTCGCACAGGTGCATGAAAAATTAAAAAAGTTCGGTGCCATGGAGTATACGACCATTGTTGCCGCAACGGCCTCTGATCCGGCCCCGATGCAATTTCTTTCCCCGTATACTGGTTGTGCCATGGCGGAATATTATCGTGACAGCGGCCGGCATGCTTTAATCATTTATGACGATTTAACCAAACAAGCGCAGGCTTACCGCCAGTTGTCGCTTCTGCTTCGCCGCCCGCCGGGCCGTGAAGCCTTTCCGGGAGATATTTTTTATTTACACAGCCGTTTGTTGGAACGCGCGGCAAAAATGAATGATAAAAATGGCGCCGGCAGTTTAACGGCATTGCCGGTTATTGAAACACAAGCCGGTGACGTTTCGGCCTACATTCCGACGAACGTCATCTCCATTACTGACGGGCAGATTTATCTTCAGTCGGATTTGTTTAATGCCGGCCAACGCCCCGCGATTAACCCCGGGCTTTCCGTTTCCCGTGTCGGTGGCGATGCGCAAATCAAAGCCATGAAGCAGACGGCCGGTACGCTACGCCTTGATTTGGCACAATACCGCGAGCTGGAAGCATTTTCTCAATTTGCTTCTGATTTGGATGAAGCCACCAGAAAACAATTGGAACGAGGAAAGCGTTTAATGCAAGTTATCAAACAAGGCATCCATGTGCCTTTGCCGGTGGTTAAGCAAGTTGCCATTATTTACGCCGGTGTTAAAGGATTTCTGGATGATATTCCCGTCAATAAAGTTAAGGAGTTCGAAGAAAAATTGCTTGATGCGCTTGATTCAAAGTATGCCGACTTTGTGCGGCTTTTTAACAAAGAAAAGGCTTTGACGGATACGGTAAAAGCAGAGCTGGAAAAATTGTTAAAAGAATTTAAGGAGTTGAACTTTAAATTATAGTATGGCCACGATCAAGGAATTCAACGATAAATTACGCAGTTTAAAGAACACGCAGAAAATTACCAGGACTATGAAAATGGTCGCGGCGAGTAAGTTGCGCAAAGCACAGGAAGCGCAAGCCAATGCCAAGAATTATGCCCAAAATCTTAGCGCCTTGACTTTCCGTGTTTCCGCGGCGGTTCATGCGGGAGCACATCCGCTTTTGCAAAAACGGCCTCAAGTCAAGCGTGTTTTAATCCTGGTTATTACCTCGGATAAAGGTTTGTGCGGGGCGTTTAACAATAATGCGAATAAGCGCGTCGAACAATGGCTGCGCGATAGCCGTAAACAAGAGGAAGTTCAAATCAGCTGTTGTGGCAAGCGCGGCTATATGTATTTTCAAAAACGCGAACGTATCAAGACATATTATGAAAACGTAACGTCGGTGCCAACTTTTGCGAATGCGATCAAAATTGGACAGGAAATAAGTCAGTGTTTTCTTTCCGGTGAGCATGATGAGGTTTATTTAGATTACAATCAATTTATTAGCCCCATTGCCCAGAAAACAGTTTTTGAAAAGATACTTCCAATTGATCCTGAAGCAATGCTTAAGGAAAAAGTGGTAAGCACACGTGAATATTTGTTTGAGCCGCCGGCGGAAAGCCTTTTGGAATTTTTAATACCACATTTTCTTTATTTTAAAATTTATTTTGCCTTGCTGGAGAATTCGGCTGGTGAACATGGCGCGCGGATGTCAGCGATGGAAAATGCGACAAAAAATGCCTCAGAATTAATAACCGAGTACACACTTTTGCGTAACCGGGCACGTCAGGCAGAAATTACGACGGAACTGACGGAAATTGTCGCCGGTGCAGAGGCGTTGAAATGACCTTAACACAGGGCGCATAACACATCTGCCCGGTGTCAACTTTGAAGAGCGAGGTTGGACATGACTAAAAATTCAGATGGAAAAGTTTTGCAAGTTTTAGGTGCCGTTGTTGACGTCATCTTTCCCGAGGGGCAGTTACCGCCGATTTATACGGCCCTTAAATTATCCAACCCTTCTATTAACAGCGAAGAGGGGAACCTCACCTTGGAGGTGGCGCAACATTTGGGGAATAACACGGTGCGTACGATAGCGATGGATACAACCGATGGCCTGGTGCGGGGAATGCCGGTGGTTAATACTAATGAAGGAATGAGCATGCCGGTTGGGGAAGGGACATTGGGGCGGGTTTTAAATTTATTAGGCGATCCGGTTGATGAGGAAGGGCCGGTGAAGACTACAAAACGCATGCCTATTCACCGAGCCGCTCCGCCGTTGAAAGATCAAGATACTTCGGACACTATTTTAGTTACCGGGATAAAAGTTATTGATTTGCTTGCCCCTTACCGTAAGGGTGGAAAAATCGGTTTGTTCGGCGGTGCGGGTGTCGGGAAAACAGTTTTGATTCAAGAGTTAATTAATAATATTGCCAAAGAACACGGTGGTTACTCTGTCTTTGCCGGTGTCGGTGAACGTACCCGTGAAGGAACGGCTTTGTATAAAGAAATGAAAGAGTCTGGGGTTATTGATAAAACATCGCTTATTTATGGTCAGATGAATGAGCCGCCCGGAGCGCGTGCCCGTGTCGCTCTCTCGGCGTTAACGGTTGCCGAATATTTTCGTGACGAAATGCGCCAGGACGTGCTTTTATTTATTGATAACATTTTCCGTTTTACGCAAGCGGGTTCGGAAGTTTCGGCATTGCTGGGCCGTATCCCTTCAGCGGTCGGTTATCAGCCAACGCTGGGTACGGACATGGGTGAATTGCAAGAGCGGATTACCTCAACCAAATCTGGATCGATTACTTCCATTCAAGCCATCTACGTTCCGGCCGACGATTATACTGATCCTGCACCAGCGACGACATTTGCTCACTTGGATGCGACCACAGAACTTTCCCGTCCGATTGCCGAGTTGGGTATTTATCCGGCGGTAGATCCGTTGTCATCGACTTCGACGATCCTTACTCCGGATATTGTTGGGGACGATCATTATAAGGTCGCTCGCGGTGTCCAGGAAATTTTGCAACGTTACAAAGAATTGCAGGACATTATCGCGATATTAGGGATGGATGAACTTTCCGAGGAAGACCGCCTGACCGTATTACGTGCACGCAAGGTCCAAAAATTTCTTTCACAGCCGTTTCATGTGGCTGAACAATTTACCGGAATGAAGGGTACATATGTTCAACTGGAAGACACGATCCGTTCGTTTGCCGAAATTTTGGAAGGACGGCACGATGCGATACCCGAGCAAGCTTTTTACATGGTCGGGCCGATTAATCAAGTCTTGGAAAAAGCGAAGACTCTATGAGCGATTATCAATTAACGCTTATTACTCCGCAAGGCAAAATTTTTGATGACAAGGTGGAGTTTGTTCTGGCACCAGGGACTGAGGGGCTCTTTGGTGTTTTGGCAAAACACACACCATTGATCGCTGCCTTAAAGAAAGGCCTTTTAAAGATAGTGCATAACAGCCAAGAACGCTTATTTGATATCGGTTCCGGCATATTGGAAGTCAGCCCTGCGGGGTCGGTTTTAATTTTATCCGACTCAGCCTCACCGCATTCCTAAAAAGCAAAAAAATTTAAAAATCTCTTTTTATAAATAATTAAATTGTTATAATGAATGAGTATTATTAGTGGACACGACACCTACTGACAATCCACAGCCCAAGGAAACCGAAAAGTCTTTTTTTTCGATAGTTGTTCATTCGTTCTTTATCATACCTTTTCTTATTGTTGTGTTTTGCGTGCTCTTGTTCACGGCGATTCGTTTGTTGACCCAAGAAAGGCAATCCCCGTATCAGCTTTTGGAGCAGGTAAAAACCGGGGGACTGACTAAACGTTGGCAGGCCGCTTTTGAATTGTCAAAGATTTTGGCAACACATGTTTCGATTCCTGATGCACAACGGTTTAATGATGAACTTATCGCGTTATATAAACAATCAGAGCATGATGACAGCCGGGTGCGGCAATACTTGGCTTTGGCAATGGGGCGTACTGAAAATCCGATTTTTTTTGAGCCTTTAACGCAAAACCTTAACGATGAGAAAGATGAAAACCTTTATGCCGTCATTTATGCTTTGGGGATGCTAAAAGACCCACGGGGAGTAAAGGTTCTTATGCCATTTGTTTCGCATTCGAATGCACGATTACGTTCTGCTGCGGTTGTTTCGATTGGCAATATCGGGGGCCCAGAATCATTGCAAATTTTGAAGGTTGCGCTCAATGACACGGAAGCGAATGTGCAGTGGGGCGCGGCAATATCTTTAGCGTTGATGGGCGATGGCGCCGGCGAAAATGTTCTTGAGAAATTATTGGACAGAAAATATTTGGCAGGATTTTCAGAGGTTGACCAAACCGAACAGACAAATTTAATGATTTCAGCAATTGAAGCCAGCACGCACGTTAATAGCCATGGCCTCAAAGAAAAAATTAAAGAACTTTCAGAAAACGACCCAAACATGAAAATTCGGTCAGAAGCTCTTGAAGCGCTAAGAAAATAAATCAATGAGTAGCAGCCCAAGTAACACACCTTCAGATTCCCCACAGTCTCCCAATAATGCTCCTTTAAAGGATTCGCACATTGTCGATCATTCAGAGCCGGTGGCAGGTCCTGTGCATCCCGGGGCACGTTTAGGTCCGGGTTTTGGCCCGGCACCGGTTAAGCCGACCCCAGCCGCAACTCTCAAACCAAGTGAAAGCGCTGCAGCAATGGACCGTCGATCATTTGTCAAATGGCTAGCCATTGGCTGGGTGGCGTTTGCTGCTGTCATGGGCGGGTACGTTACGTTATTGATGCGGTTTTTGTTCCCCAATGTGCTTTTTGAGCCCAAACAATCCTTTCGTGCGGGCGTTCCGGATGATTATGTAGTTGGTGAAGTTTCAGAAAAATTTAAAACAGATCATGGTGTTTGGATCGTGCGGGATAGCGAAAAAATTTACGTACTTTCCACCGTTTGCACCCATTTGGGATGCACGCCGAATTGGTTAAACAATGAAGAAAAATTTAAATGCCCGTGCCACGGGAGTGGTTTTTATAAAACAGGGATCAATTTTGAAGGGCCGGCCCCCAGGCCGCTGGAACGGTTTAAAGTTTATTTAACTGATGACGGCGGGATTATGGTTGATAAGACTAAAAAATTCCAACAGGAAAAAGGGGAATGGTCTGACCCTGAATCATTCATCCTTGTTTAACATATTTGACGTAGGGAGATAAAACATGTCTGCTGATCCAAATAAACCAAGTATTCTTCAGAAAATTGCCGAGACGCAAGTCTGGAAATCAATTTTCAGAACCGGAATTCCCCGCACCCGCCGCCAGAGGATGATGGTGGTTTTAAACGGTGTCTTTTTGCATCTTCATCCGGTGCGTTTGCC